>NZ_JAGXFK010000060.1 GCF_024637375.1 Sediminimonas sp.
GCCCGATCCGGCGCAACCCGTACCGGCCGGCAGGCGCGCGCCGGGCTCGGCGCGGCCGGGGCGCGGCTGGCGGGGCTGGGCCGGATAGCAAAACGGCGCCCCGCGCCAACGCAGGGCGGGGCCGAAAGCGCGGCGCCCCTCACGGGTACCGGCGCGGTGGCGGCCGATACCAAGGCCAAGCCGCGCTCCACCCCGCAGGACGAAGCCGAAAAGCTGACCATCTTCGGGGCGCGAAGGGCGGATTCGCCGGGTCGCACGGCAATGGGTGGCGGCACGCGCCGGGCCGGGCTGTTCGCGGCCTTGGGCGCGGTGCTGGTTCTCGCCGGAATCGGCGTTTGGGCCATGATGTCGTCGCAGCCCGAAGCACCGGGCACGTCCGCCGAGCGCACCACGCAGACAACGCAGGTGGACCCCGACACCGAGGACCTCGCCGCCCTTACCCCTCCGACGGAGGGAGAGGAGCAGCAGGGAGAGGACCAGCCGCAAGCGATCACGCCACCGCCCCTGTCGCTCGATAACGCGACGCCCGCGGCCCGGCCGGACCCCGAGGCGGTGCCCCCGCCAGCGGAGCCGGCAGCGGAGCCCGAACCGCGCGCGCCGGACGCGGCCGAGGTCGCAGCCACGCCGCCGCCGGTCGCCGACGCGCAGGATGACCCCAGTGAATCGGCCGACCCGGGCACCGTGGCGATCTCGACCATCCCACGACCCGAGGAAGCCGAGGCGCGCTATGCCGCCACCGGTATATGGCCCGCCGCGCCGGAGACGCCCGAGTCGCCCACCGCCGGGTCGGTGAACGATCTTTATATCGCCTCGATCGACCGCGAGATCGCCATTTCCGACGCGGTGGCCCTGCCGGCGGTCGAGGCGCTTGCCCCCGATCCGCGCCCGCGCCCGCAAACCACCCCGGCACTGCCCGGAACCCGCTTCAAGCTGGACGAGCGCGGCCTTGTCGAGGCCACGCCCGAGGGCACGATTTCCCCCGACGGGGTGATGATCTATGCCGGCGCGCCGCCGGCGCGGCCGCCGCGCTTGCGCACCAGCGACAACCGCGCGCAGGAAGCGTTGCGCGAACGGCTGTCGAGCGTCCGGCCCAAGGCGCGGCCCGAGGGACTGGTCGAGGAAAACGAGCGTTCGCAACTGGGCGGGCGGACACGCACCGAACTGGCAGTCATCCACCCGCGCCCGCGCCCCGACGCCATCGCGGCGCAGGCTTCCGACGAGGGCACCGAAGACGCGGCCGATATCGCGGCAGTGGCCGACGACGACGGGACGGCGCTTGCCATCGCCGTCTCGCTCAAGCCCGAGCCCCGCCCGGCGGAGCTCGATGCCAAAACGGTGACCCGTCGGGGAGACACGGTCGCGCCCGAGATCCCCACGACCGCCTCGGTCGCCAAGCAGGCGACGGTCACGAACGCGATCAGGATGCGCGACATCAATCTTATCGGGGTTTATGGAAAACCCTCCGGCCGGCGCGCGCTGGTGCGCCTGCCGAACGGCAAGTTCACCAAGGTCGAGGTGGGCGATTCGCTCGACGGCGGTCGCGTGGCCGCAATCGGCGAACGCGAGCTGCGCTACATCAAGCGCGGCCGCAACCTGGTCCTGAGGATGCCGAGCGGCTGACCGGAGCGGCGGGCAGGCGTCGTGCGCGCCCCGGCCCGCCGCAGGCCGGGCCGGTCATTCGGCCGCTTCGATTTCCCCGTTGTCGATCTGCTCCTGCTCGATGCTTTCGAACAGCGCCTTGAAGTTACCCTCGCCGAAACCGTCATCGCCCTTGCGCTGGATGAACTCGAAAAAGATCGGCCCGATTACCGTTTTCGAGAAGATTTGCAGCAGGATGCGGGTTTCGCCACCATCGACCACGCCTTCGCCGTCGATCAGAATGCCGTGCGTCTTCATCCGCTCGATGGGTTCCTCGTGGCCCTGCACGCGGGCCTTGCTGAGTTCGTAATAGGCATCGGGCGGCGCCGGCATGAAGCGGATACCGTTCCCGGCGATCGCATCGGTCGAGTCGTAGATGTTGTCGGTGCCCACGGCGATGTGCTGTATGCCTTCGCCGTTGTACTTCTTCAGGTAGGCGACAATCTGGCCGGTTTCGCCGCGATCCTCGTTGATCGGAATGCGGATGCGCCCGCAGGGCGAGGTCAGCGCCCGGCTGAACAGCCCGGTATGCTTGCCCTCGATATCGAAAAAGCGAATCTCGCGGAAATTGAACAGCTTTTCATAAAACCGGAACCACTTGTCCATATTGCCCGTGTAGACATTGTGCGTGAGGTGATCGAGGTAGTAGAAGCCAACCCCCGCGGGCTTGGATGTCTGCAGCCAGTCGAATTCATCGTTGTAGGGCGAGGTATCGTAATACTGGTCGATGCAGTAGATCAGCGACCCGCCGATGCCCTTGATCGCGGGCACATCCATGGTGCGGTCGTTTTCCATGTAGGGTTCGGCCCCATTGGCCACGGCGTGATCGAACGCCTTTTGCGCATCGGCCACACGCCAGCCCATCGACGGCGCGCAGGGGCCGTGCTCCCCGACGAAGCGCATCGCCATCGAGCCCGGTTCGGCGTTGACGATGTAGGTTATGTCGCCTTGCTGCCACAGCTCGATATCGCGGGTCTTGTGGCGCCCGGTCAGCGCATAGCCCATGCGCGCGAAAAGCGTCCGCAGCTCGTCGGGGTCGGGATGGGCGAACTCGACGAACTCGAACCCATCGGTGCCGGCGGGGTTCTCGGGCGTGATCTCGGATCGCGGGGCGTCGTGCGGGAAGGGGCCCATGGGAATCTCCTTGATTGGCTGTGACTGTCCTGTTTCGCTAATGGTTAGTTTACATGATAACGAACCGGGAATCTGCGCATTCTCCTTGCCATATAGGTACTCTCATGCGTAATTGATGCATAAATCGTAGGAATTTCAGAAATTGCGCGCATGATCGACGAAACCGACAAGCGGCTGCTCGCCGCGCTTCAGGCCAACGCGCACCTCACCGCGCAGCAGTTGGGCGAGATGCTCAACCTCTCGCCCAGCCAGGCCGGACGGCGACGCCAACGGCTTGAACAGGCCGGCTATATCCGCGGCTACGCGGCAAAGCTCGACCCGGGCCGGATGGGGTTGGACGTGCAGGCTTTCATCCAGGTGCAACTGGGCAGTCACGGCCCCGAGCAGGCGCAGGGCTTTGCCCGGCTGGTGGCCACGCGCCCCGAGATCGTCAGCGCGTGGACGCTCACCGGCGATGCCGATTACATGCTGCGTATCTATTGCACCGATCTCGCGGCGCTCAACCGGTTGATCCACGAGGTGCTGTCGCCGCACCCGGCGGTCGCCCGCGTGCAAAGCCAGATCGTCATGGACCAGTTCAAGCAGGACGCCCCCCTGCCCACCTGACGGGCCGTCCGGGGGCGCGCGCGATGGCGGCGCTCAACCGTCGCTGACGCCGGCCTCGGCGAAGGTGGCCATCCCCGAATGGCAGGCCACCGCCGCCTTGAGCACCCCAAGCGCCACCGCCGCGCCCGAGCCTTCGCCCAGCCGCATATCAAGCGACAGCAGCGGCGCCATGTCCAGCGCCCGCAAGAGCCGCGCGTGCCCCGGCTCGGCGCTGACATGTCCGGCCACGCAGTGATCCAGCGCGCCGGCGCGGGTGCGCTCCAGGCAGGCGGCGGCGGCGGTGCAGATGAAGCCATCCAGGATCACCGGGATGCGCAAGGCGCGCGCCCGCGCAATCGCCCCGGCCATCGCCGCCAGTTCGCGCCCGCCGAGGCAGCGCAATGCGTCCAGCGCGCCGGCACCGCCGTGCAACGCCACGCCTGCCGTCACCACGCGGGCCTTGTTGGCCAACCCGGCATCGTCGACACCGGTGCCGCGCCCGACCCAGTCTTGCGCCGTGCCACCGAAAAGCGCCAGCGCCAGCGCCGCCGCCGAGGTGGTATTGCCGATGCCCATCTCGCCGCAGATCAGCACGTCGGCGTCCGCATCGACCGCCGCCCAGCCGGCCGAAAGCGCGGCGACGACGCCGGCCGCGTCCATCGCCGGGGCGGTGGTGAAATCCGCTGTCGGGCGGTCAAGCTCCAGCGCATGCACGTCCATCCGCGCCCCGAAGGCGCGCGCAAGCTGGTTGATGGCGGCGCCGCCGCGTTGGAAATTCTGCACCATCTGCCCCGTCACTTCGGCGGGGAACGCTGAAACGCCTTGCGCGGTAACCCCGTGGTTGGCGGCGAACACCAGCACCTGCGGCGCGGCCAGCGCGGGGCGCGGGGTGCCACGCCAGCCGGCGTACCAGATCGCCAGCTCCTCCAGCCGGCCAAGCGCACCGGGGGGTTTGGTCAACTGGCCGTTGCGGTCTTGCGCGGCGGCGGCGGCACCGGCATCGGCCGCCGGGGCCTGCGCGACCAGCTCGGCGAACTCTTCCAGGCTTGAAAACGGCGCGGTCATGCTATCCCCCTTGTTGATCGTTGCCATTGGGCGGTGTTTAACCTGCCCCACGAGCGGAACAAGGCGCAAAGAGGCAAAAGCATGCATGTACCCGACGCCGAACGGCCTGCCCCCGGCGATGTCGCGGTGGCGCTGTCGCTGCTGACGCGATTGCCGCTCAACCCCGGCGCCGCCGATTTCACCCGCGCGACCGCGGCCGTATGGGCCTACCCGCTGGCCGGGTTGGCGGTGGCGGCGATTGCCGGCATGATCAGCTGGGCGGCGCAGGCGCTTGGCCTGCCCGCGCCGCTGGCGGCGGGGTTGTCGCTGGCCGGGCTGGTCGTGCTGACCGGCGCCATGCACGAGGATGGGCTGGCCGACAGTGCCGATGGGCTGTGGGGCGGATGGGACCGCGCGCGGCGGCTGGAGATCATGAAGGACAGCCATACCGGCAGCTACGGCGTGATCGCGCTGATCCTGTCGCTGGGCGCGCGCTGGATGGCGCTGAGCCTGCTGTGGCAGCAGGGCGGCGCCGTGGCGGCGCTGATCGCGGCCGCGGCCCTGTCGCGCGGGGCGATGCCGGCGCTGATGGCGGCGCTGCCCCATGCCCGTGCCGACGGGCTGTCGCGCAGCGTCGGGCGCCCGACACCGCGCATGGCGGGGCTGGCGGCACTGCTGGCGGTCGGCATCGCGGGGCTGAGTATCGGCCCTGTCGAGGCGATCACGGCGGCGCTTGCCGCCGGCCTGGCGGCATGGGCGGTCGCGCGGATCGCCAGGGCACGCATCGGCGGACAGACCGGCGATATCCTCGGCGCCTGCCAGCAGTGCTGCGAAATCGCGGCGCTGTGGGTGCTGTGCGCCTGACCCCGCGACCACGGGGCGGACGAAAAAACCGCGCCCGTTTCACGGGGCGCGGTCGAAGTCTTGCGAAGGTGCGGGCGCGGGCTCAGGCCGCGCGGGACACCAACACCTCGTCGACCTGCTTGGCGGCAGCGACCTCGTCGTTGCCGCTGACCGCCGCAACCTCGCGGGTCAGACGTTCGAGCGCCGCCTCGTAAAGCTGGCGCTCCGAATAGCTCTGCTCGCGCTGGTCGTCGGTACGGTGCAGGTCGCGGACCACTTCGGCAATCGCGATCAGATCGCCCGAGTTGATCTTCTGTTCATATTCCTGCGCCCGGCGCGACCACATCGCGCGCTTGACCTTCGCCTTGCCCTTGAGCGTGCTCAATGCCTTCGAGATGATGTCGGGGCTCGACAGCGAGCGCATGCCGATCTCGGTGGCCTTGTCAGTGGGCACGCGCAGCGTCATCTTGTCCTTCTCGAACGACACGACGAACAGCTCCAGCGGAATGCCGGCGATTTCCTGTTCCTCGATCGAGATGATCTGTCCGACGCCATGGGCGGGGTAAACGACATAGTCGTTGGGGTGGAATTCGGATTTTCTCGTTTTGCTCATGCAATCCTTCCTTGCAGGCAGCGCCCCGAAACCCGACAGAAAACCATCGGGGTCACTTGGATCCCGAACGGGTCACGACATAAAAACAGACTGTATGCGCAAGGCAGCGGCGCGCAGGCAAGGTTCAGGGGCGTTTATTACAACGACCATGTGTATATCACACTTTTTTGACAGCCGAAAGCACAGCGGCCACGGAACCGGTATTTCCCGTGATTCACAATGTGTTAACGATGCTGGCCACGCGGCGCGCGGCGCGCCCGCCCGAATAGTGCAGCGAATCGGGGCTCAGCCGCCTTCGCCCGGCGCCTCGGAGAAATACTTGGACAGCTTGTCCTCCTCGCCGTCGCGGTCGTCGGCGTCGGGCAACGGGTCTTTCTTCGAGATGATGACAGGCCAGCTTTCCGAGTATTTCCGGTTGAACTCCACCCATGTTTCCATGTCCGGCTCGGTATCCGGGCGGATGGCATCCGCGGGGCATTCCGGCTCGCATACACCGCAATCAATGCATTCGTCGGGGTGGATGACCAGCATATTCTCACCCTCGTAGAAACAATCCACCGGGCAGACCTCGACACAGTCGGTGTATTTGCAGGCGATGCAGTTATCGGTGACGATGTAAGTCATATCTCTCTCTCACCTTCCCGGAACGGGCCTGACGTAGACCAGCACCACGCATCATTCAAGCGCCCGCGACCGATCGCGTATCATTATCCTGCGGTCCTTCTTGGTCGGCCGACCGCCGCCCTCGTATCGCGGCGCGGCCGGGACATCGTCCTTGATCTCGGTCAAGTCCTCGTAAAGCGTTTGCGCCTCGGTAGCGGGGCCGCGCCGCGCGCCCGGCGCGACGAGCCGCACCACCCTCACCCGCTGCCCCTGCGGGAAGGTCAGCACGTCGCCGCTGCCCACCTGCTGCGCAGGCTTGACCGCGCGGGTGCCGTTGACGCGCACATGCCCGCCGCGCACCACCCCGGCGGCCAGGCTGCGGGTCTTGAAAAACCGCGCCTGCCAGAGCCACTTGTCGAGGCGGATCTTGTCGACCCGCTCCGCATCCGACGCCGGCCCTGCCGCCGTCACGTCTTGTCCTTGAGCCCCATCAGCGCCGCGGCGAAGGGGTTGTCGGGGTCGATGCGGTCCTTTTTCGGCGGGCCGGCCTTGTCGGTCCTTGGCGCGGTGTCACTGCCCTTGCCCTTGGGCTTGCGCCCCTTGCCGGCATTGCCCGCCTTGGCGCGCGGCTTGCCACGGGGCTTGTCGGCGCGAGGACCGCCGGCGGGCTTGCGGGCCCAGGTGAAGGTGTAGAACACCTCCGTTTCCGGGGCGGCGTCGGCCGCGTCTGCCGACGTTTCGGGCGGCGGCTCGGGTGCCTCGGGCGGTGTCGGCTCGGGCCCCTCGTCGGGCGGATCGGCCGGTGTTTCCGGCGGCGTCGCGGGCGGGGTCTCGACCGGCGGCTCGGGCGTCTCGGCCGGGCCGGGCGGCTCTTCTTCGGGGGTGCCCGCCGCCTCGTCCGGGGTGCCCACCGCCATATCGTCCGGCGTGCTCGCCACCGCTGTGTCGGGCGTACCCGCCGCCGTATCCGGGGCCGGGCGCGGCTTTTCGCGTTCGCCGCGTTCGGCGTTGTAGCCCAGCCCCTGCATCAACTCGGCGAACTGCTCCAGCGTCATGCCGGTGATCGACAGCATGTCGGGCGTCGCCTCGAACCCGGCGCGGCTGTCTTCGGCGCGCAGCATATCGGCCAGGCGTTCGAGCATGTCGATGCGGATCGCCCGCGCGCCCGCCGCGCGGTAGCCTGCCATGGTGTGGTAACCCTGCGGTGCCTGCGCATCCGCCGGCACCGTGACCAGCCCCGGCGGCGGCGCCTCGGGGAAATGGTCGAGCCCCTGCGCCAGCGACCACAGCACCAGCCGCAGGCGCGTCGGCGCAGGTTTCAGCAACAGCGGCATGAACACCGTGAACTGGCCAAACCGCACCCCGTGCTTGCGCAACCCGGCACGCGCGTCCTGGTCCAGCGCCTTGACCTCCTGCGCCACCTCGCCGCGCGGCAACACGCCCATGGCCTCGACCATGCGGAAGGCAAAGCCGCGTGCCAGCCCGGTCAGCGCCTCGTCGCGCTGCATGTTCAGCAGCGGCTCGAACAGCGTGGCGATCTTGCGGTCGATGAAGTGCTGCAAGCGCCGCTGCACCTTGGCGGCGACATCCGGGCCGGCCTCGTCGTCGACGAAGGCCACCACCTGCGGCTTGAGCGGATCATCCCCCGCCGCAAGCCGGCCGACCGCCTGTTCGCCCCACATCAGGCCGCCCTGTTCGGTGAAGTCGATCTCGGTATCGGGGGCGTTGTAGAAGCGGTCGGCACGCAGGTGGAACTGCGGCGCCAGCGCCGCGGCGCTGGCCTGGCGTAGCGTCTTGGCCTCCTGCCCCGTGGCATCCTTGTCCTGGCGGAATCGAAATCCTTCCAGCCGACCGACGAACTCGCCCTCGACCGTCACCTCGCCCTTGTCGTTCACTTCGGCCACCATGGCCTCCTTCTGCTTGAGCCGGCGCAGCAGAACCGATGTGCGCCGGTCCACAAATCTTTGCGTCAGGCGCGCGTGCAACGCGTCCGACAGGCGATCTTCTACCGCGCGCGTGCGCTCGCGCCAATGACTTTCGTCATGGACCCAACCGCTGCGCTGCGCGACATATGTCCATGTGCGGATGAATGCCAACCGTTTCGACAGCGCGTCGATGTCGCCATCGGTGCGGTCGATGCGCTTGACCTGACGCGCCAGCCAGTCGTCGGGCACCCGCCCCGACTGGTGCAGGAAACCGAAGATCGATTCCAGCAAACCGGCATGTTCGGCGCTGCTGATGCCGCGGAAATCGGGGATGCGGCAGACATCCCACAACAGCCGCACCGAGGCCGGATCGCCGGCGCGTGCGCGCACCTCGGCCGAGTTCGAGAGCGCGCGAAGCGCGGACAGGTCGTCGGCCTCTCGCGCGCGGGTCAGTATGGCATCCTGCGGCGCCTTTTCCAGCGACGCGACGAGCGCGTCGATGCTGGCGAACGACAGCTCCGGGTTGCGCCATTGCAGCCGGCGGATCGGGGTGAAGCGGTGCTCCATGATCGCCTGCGCGACGTGGTCGTCCAGCGCCGGGGCCTCGCCGGTCACACCGAAGCTGCCATGCGCCATGCCGCGCCCGGCGCGCCCCGCGATCTGGGCCAGTTCATTGGGCGCCAGCGGGCGCATCCTGCGACCGTCGAACTTGGTCAGCGCCGAAAACGCGACATGGTCGATATCAAGGTTGAGCCCCATGCCGATGGCATCCGTGGCGACCAGGAAATCGACATCGCCGTTTTGGTACATTTCCACCTGGGCGTTGCGGGTGCGCGGGCTGAGCGCCCCCATCACAACCGCCGCACCGCCCTTCTGGCGGCGGATCAGCTCAGCCGTCGCATACACATTATCAATCGAAAACCCCACAATCGCGCTACGCGCCGGCATTCTGCTTATCTTTTTCGAACCTGAATAGGAAAGCTGCGACATCCGCTCGCGTTGCAGGAACTGCACCCCCGGCACCAGCGCCGCGATGGCCCCGCGCATGGTATCGGCGCCCATGAACAGCGTTTCGAGCTGGCCGCGCGCGCGCAACAGCCGGTCGGTGAAGACATGGCCACGCTCAGGGTCGGCGCAGAGCTGTATCTCGTCGACGGCGACGAAATCGGCGCCCAGGCCCTCGGGCATCGCCTCGACCGTGCAGACCCAGAATTGCGTGCGCGGCGGCACGATCCGTTCTTCGCCGGTCACCAGCGCCACCACCGAGGGCCCGCGCGCGGCGGCGATCTTGTCGTAGACCTCGCGCGCCAGCAGCCGCAGCGGCAGGCCGATTATTCCGCTGCGGTAGCCCAGCATCCGGTCGATCGCGTAATGGGTCTTGCCGGTATTGGTCGGCCCGAGAACCGCGCTGATCCGAGAAGGCTCGGCCATGGGAAGACCCCTGAACTTGGTGTCGGCGGCGCGTGCCGCGCTCAGAGCGCGACGTCGTCGCCGCGCGCATCGAGCCGCTCAAGCGCCTCGCGCGCCCTGTCGTAGTGCGGGTGAAGACGCAGGACAAGCGCATAGGCGCGCGCCGCCGCCTCGGGGCGGTCAAGCTGCTCGAAAATCGCCGCCAGCCCGAACGCGGCCTGGAAATGCTGCGGATCCAGCGCCAGCGCGCGTTCCAGATCGGCAGCCGCGATGCCGGGGCGCTCGGCCTCGAAAAAGGCGCGGGCGCGCAGAACCCAGCCTTGCGCGATACCGGGCGCGTGATCGGTGGCGGCGGTCAGGTGTTCGATGGCGGCGCGCACCTCGCCGCGTTCCAGCGCGTCGCGCCCCCGCCGCAACAACAGGTCGATCGACGGCGAGCCGGTTTTCGACCATTCCATCCGGATATCGCGCACGATTCCGGCGGCTTCGCCGGGGCCGCTTTGCGCCAGCGCGTCATAAAGCGCCTGCAAGCGGTCGCCCTCCGCCGCGGCGGGTAGGGAAAACGCCACTGTCGCGATGCCTGCCGCGACGATACGATTGATCCACAAGGTCATCACGCCCATAACCGCCAGTGTAGCGCACGCGGCGGGCATTGTTACCCCCGGGTGGAAAATTGTGAGGACACCACCGATGAGCAACGTGATCGAAACGGCCGTGACGGCCCTGAACGAAAAACTCGCCGATGCCGATTTCGACGGCCTGGCCAAGTTCGTCATCGAAGGCGAAGGCGCGGTCATGGTCGATTCGCAGGGCGCGCGCGCCGCGGATGAGGCAGCCGACGTGACGCTGACCGCGGATGCCGAGACCTTCCAGGCGATGATGGAGGGCGACACCAACCCCACAGCCGCCTTCATGAGCGGCAAGCTCAGCGTCGATGGCGACATGGGGATGGCGATGAAACTGGGGTCGGTCCTCGCCTGAGATGGAGAACGCCCCGTTTTTCGCCGACGTGGCTGACGGCCCCGCCGACTGCGCGGCGTGGTGGGTGCACGCCGAGGACGGCGTGCGCCTGCGGCTGTGCGTATGGGCGCGCGCGGCGGCCACGCGCGGCACCGTTCTGCTGTTTCCCGGGCGCACCGAGTACCTTGAGAAATACGGGCGCACCGCGGCGGACCTGGCGGCGCGGGGCTTTGCCACCATGGCGATCGACTGGCGCGGCCAGGGCTTGTCGGACCGGCTGCTCGCCGACCGTCGCATCGGGCATGTCGACCGGTTCACCGACTACCAGCACGACGTGGCGGCAATGGTCGCAGCGGCGCAGGCGCAGGCGCTGCCCAGGCCATGGTTCCTGCTGGCCCATTCGATGGGCGGCTGCATCGGCCTGCGCGCGGTGATGGAGCGCGATGACGTCACCGCCTGCGCCTTTACCGGGCCGATGTGGGGCATCGCGATGTCGCCGGTCACACGGGCGCTTGGCGGCGCCCTGGCGGCGGCCAGCGCGACGCTGGGCATCGGTCACCGGTTGGCCCCGAGCACCAAGGCGGAAACCTACGTCAAGGCCGAGCCGTTCGAAGGCAACATGCTGACCACCGATTCGGACATGTATGCCTACATGCAGGCGCAATGCCTGCAGTACCCGGAATTGGCGCTCGGCGGGCCAAGCCTGCACTGGGTGCACCAGGCGCTGTCGGAAACGCGCGCGCTGGCGCGCCGGCCCTCGCCCGACCTGCCCTGCGCCACCTTCGTGGGCAGCAACGAGCGCATCGTCGACCTCGACCGCATCGCCGAGCGGATGAAGGCCTGGCCGCGCGGCACGCTGGAACGGGTCGAGGGGGCCGAACACGAGGTTCTTATGGAACGCGCCGCGATGCGCACCCCGGTGACCAACGCCATCACGTCGCTGTTCACCGGGGCCGCCTGACTGCACGCTCAGGCGTCGCGGCGTACCTCCTGGCGCTGGCGGCCCAGCCCCGCGATCTCGAGCTCCATCACGTCGCCCTCGCGCAGGAACCGCGGCGGCTTCATGCCCATCCCGACTCCCGGCGGGGTGCCGGTGGCGATGATGTCGCCGGGGTTGAGGCTCATCATCTCTGACAGGTGCGCGATGATCTGCGCCACCGTGAAGATCATCGCGGTGGAATTACCCGTCTGCATGCGCGTGCCATTGACATCCAGCGACAGCGCCAGCGATTGCGGATCGCCCGCCTCGTCGGGCGTGACCAGCCACGGCCCCACCGGGCCGAACGTGTCGCAGCTCTTGCCCTTGGTCCACTGGCCCACGCGCTCGGTCTGGAAGGCGCGCTCCGAGATGTCGTTGACCACGCAGTAGCCCGCGACATGGTCCAGCGCGCGATCCGCGCTCACGTACTTGGCGCGTTTGCCGATGACCACGCCCAGTTCCACCTCCCAATCCGACTTTTCAGACCCGCGCGGCAGGTAGACCGGGTCGTTGGGGCCGCCGAGGCTGGAGGTTGCCTTCATGAACACGATCGGCATCGCCGGCGGCTCCATCCCCGCCTCGGCGGCATGGTCGGAATAGTTCAGCCCGATGCCGATGAATTTGCCCACCTGGCCCACCGGCACGCCGATGCGCGGCGTGCCTTCGACACGCGGCAGGGTTTCGGGGTCGACACGCGGCAGATCCGCCAGCACCTCGCCGGCGAGGTCGGGCACGACGCCCGACAGATCGCGCAGCGCGCCCGCGGAATCCAGAAGCCCCGGCCGTTCGTGACCGGGTTCGCCGAAACGTAGAAAGCGCATGTGATCCTCCCTCTGAGTCGGCCCACACATTATCGGCCAGCCGGGCGAGCGCAAGCCACCGGCCCGCGGTCGCGGACGCACCGGACAGCGCGAATCCGGGCGCGGAGGCTTCTGCCGCAATTCGGCAGACGCCCCTTGAGGCCGCGCGACGGCCCGCATATGTCTGGGCCAAACAGTGAAAGGACGCCCCGATGATCCATCTTCCCCGGCTTGCCCGAGACGCCGACGCCCCGCACGGTGACAAGGATCTGGGCGCGCTGCCGGAATGGGATCTCTCCGACCTCTATACCGCGCCCGACGCGCCCGAGTTGCAGCGCGATCTGGACTGGCTGCAACAGGCCTGCGCCGACTTCGCCCGCGACTACGAAGGCCGGCTCGCCGATCTCGACGCCGCCGCCATGCTGGAATGCGTGCACCGCAACGAGCGCATCAGCGCCGTCGCCGGGCGCATCATGTCGTTTGCCGGGCTGCGCTATTACCAGCAGACAACCGATGCCGGGCGCGCCAAGTTCCTGTCCGACTGCCAGGCCAGGATCACCGACGACACCACGCCGCTGGTATTCTTCACGCTGGAGCTGAACCGGCTGGACGATGCCCATGTCGACGCGCTGCTGGCACAAAACGCCGAGCTGGGCCGCTACGAACGGGTGTTCAAACGCATCCGGGCGATGAAGCCCTACCAACTGTCCGACGAGCTGGAAAGGTTCCTGCACGATCTGGGCGTTGTCGGCGACGCGTGGGAGCGACTTTTCGATGAAACCGTCGCCGGGCTGGAATTCGATGTCGATGGCGAGACCCTGGGCATCGAATCCACGCTCAACCTGCTGACCGACCCCGACCGCGCTAAGCGCGAAGGCGCAGCGCGCGCCGTGGCGCAGGTGCTGAGCGACAACCGCCACATCTTTGCCCGTGTGCACAACACCCAGGCCAAGGAAAAAGAGGTGCTCGACCGCTGGCGCGGCATGCCGACGCCGCAAACCGGCCGGCACCTGGCCAACGATGTCGAGCCCGAGGTCGTCGAGGCGCTGCGCAACGCCGTGGTCGCGGCCTATCCGCGGCTCAGCCATCGCTACTATGAACTCAAGCGCAAGTGGCTGGGCGTTGAGCGGATGCAGGTCTGGGACCGCAACGCACCGCTGCCCATCGAAGCGCCTAGGACCGTCGACTGGGCCACCGCGCGGCGCACCGTGCTCGACGCCTATCGCGGCTTCGACGTGCGCATGGCCGAGCTGGCCACGCCGTTTTTCGATCGCGGCTGGATCGACGCCGGCGTCAAGCCCGGCAAGGCCCCCGGCGCCTTTGCCCACCCCACGGTGACCGACGTGCACCCTTACGTGATGCTCAACTACCTCGGCAAGCCGCGCGACGTGATGACGCTGGCGCACGAGCTGGGCCACGGCGTGCACCAGGTGCTGGCTGCCGACCAGGGCGAGATGCTGTCATCCACGCCCCTGACCCTGGCCGAGACCGCCAGCGTCTTCGGCGAGATGCTGACCTTCCGCAAGCTGCTGGACGACGCCGGGTCGCAAGCCGAACGCAAGACGCTGCTGGCGGGCAAGGTCGAGGACATGATCAACACCGTGGTCCGCCAGATCGCCTTCTACGATTTCGAATGCAAGCTGCACGAGGCGCGGCGCGACGGCGAACTGACCCCCGACGACATAGATGCGTTGTGGATGAGCGTGCAGGCCGAAAGCCTTGGCCCCGCCTTCGATTTCATGGACGGCTACGAGACGTTCTGGGCCTACATCCCGCATTTCGTCCACTCACCCTTCTACGTCTATGCCTATGCCTTCGGCGACGGGCTGGTAAACGCGCTCTACGCCGCCTACCAGGACGCCCCCGAGGGGTTCCAGGACAAGTATTTCGCGATGCTCAAGGCCGGCGGCGCCAAGCACCATTCCGAGTTGCTCGCGCCCTTCGGCCTGGATGCCAGCGACCCGGCCTTCTGGGACAAGGGGCTGTCGATGATCGAGGCGATGATCGACGAGTTGGAAGCCATGGAAGACTGACGCGGACGCCGCCGCGAACGCCCTGACCGGTGCGCCGCACCCACCGGCGGGGATGTCTCAAGCCAGAGGAAACGCCAGAGCGCCCGGCATGGGTAACGAAAACCCGCTTCTTCTGGCCGAAAATATCCCGGGGTGAATTGGCCGCAGGCCAAGAGGGGCAGCGCCCCTCATCGCGCGGTCACTTCAACTGGCTGTCCTTCGATGCGCGCCGGTTGGGGCCGCCGCGCGGCGCGCGGGCCGCATCGCGTTCCTGCTGGCACTCGATGCACAGCTTGACGCCCGGAATCGCGTCGCGCCGTGCGCGGGGGATTTCCTCGTCGCATTCGACGCACCGCGAACGGCTTTCGCCCGATGGCCCCTTGCGGGCCCTGAGCCGTGCAAGCTCATCGGAAACCGAAGCCTCGATCTGTTCGTTCACGGCGCCGTCGCGCGCCCAGCCACCAGCCATGCTCGTCTCTCCTGTCCTGCGCGTCTCCTGCGGGGTCAGCCCCGTTCCAGCATCCCCTTTTCGGCGGCAAGCGCGCGCATCCGCTCTTGCAGCTTCTCGAAGGCGCGCACCTCGATCTGCCGGATACGTTCCCGGCTGACACCGTATTGCGTGCTCAGATCCTCCAGCGTCACGGTTTCGTCGGTCAGCCGCCGCTGGGTGAGGATGTCGCGCTCGCGCTCGTTGAGCACGTCCATCGCCTTGCCCAGCATCTCGCGGCGCGCGTCAAGCTCGTCGCGGGCCTCGTAGTCGCTGGCCTGGTCGGCGCTCTCGTCTTCCAGCCAGTCCTGCCATTGCATGGACCCTTCGCCCTCGGCCCCGATGGTGGCGTTGAGCGAGGCGTCGCCGCCCGACATGCGCCGGTTCATCGAGATGACCTCGTCCTCGGTCACGCCGAGATCGGTCGCGATGCGCTTGACCGCCTCGGGGCGCAGGTCGCCTTCGTCCAGCGCGCCGATGCGCGCCTTGGCCTTGCGCAGGTTGAAGAACAGTTTTTTCTGCGCGCTGGTCGTGCCCAGCTTGACCAGGCTCCAACTGCGCAGGATGTATTCCTGGATGCTGGCACGGATCCACCACATCGCGTAGGTGGCCAGCCGGAACCCCTTGTCGGGATCGAACCGCTTGACCGCCTGCATGAGGCCGACATTGGCCTCGGAAATCACCTCGGCCGTCGGCAGGCCGTATCCGCGATATCCCATGGCGATCTTGGCCGCCAGGCGCAGGTGCGAGGTGACCATCTTGTGCGCGGCCTCGGCATCCTGTTCCTCGGCCCAGCGTTTGGCCAGCATGTATTCCTCTTCCGGCTCCAGCATCGGGAACTTGCGGATTTCCTGCAGGTACCGGTTCAGCCCGCCCTCTGGCGTGGGTACGGGTAGATTGGCATAATTGCTCAACGCGTATCCTCCTAAATGTTTAGGGGCTTAACATAGATTTGTGTCCACCGCCGCCGCGTTTCAACCGTCAAGCGGGATTGCTCGGGGAAATGTAACCTCGAATCATCACCGGCGAAACCGGATTGCATGGCGTTCACGCGGGCGTGTCCACGGCCGGACGGCGCAGCGCCGCGAGAAGCTCCTCCATATCGGCGGGCAGCGGCGCCTCGAACCGCATCGCCTGCCCCGAAACCGGATGCGTGAACCCCAGCACCGCCGCATGCAACGCCTGCCGGCCAAAGCCGTGCACCACCGCGGCGGCGGCCGCGGACAGCGCCTTGGCCGATGCCCGGTGCCGCCCGCCATAGACCGGATCGCCGATCAGTGCGTGGCCGGCATGGGCCATGTGCACCCGGATCTGGTGCGTGCGCCCGGTTTCCAGCCAGCAATCCAGAAGGCTTGCAACCGGCGGCTTGCCGAACCGTTCGGCCACGCGGACGCGGGTGACCGCGTGGCGCCCGCCCTGGAACACCACCTGCTGTTTCTGCCGGTCGGTGCGGTGCCGGGCCAGTTGCGTGGTGATCCGCACGATCCCGCCCGGTTCGAACCCTATGCCGCGCAGCCCGCGCAGGCGCGGGTCGCCGGCATCGGGCACGCCGTGGGCAACCGCACGGTACAGACGCTCGACACTGTGGCGTTCGAACTGCGCGGCCAGCCCGTGATGGGCGCGGTCCGACTTGGCCACCACCAGCAGGCCGCTGGTATCCTTGTCGATGCGGTGCACGATACCGGGCCGCCGCGCCCCACCGACACCCGACAGGCTGTCGCCGCAATGGTGTAGCAGCGCGTTGACAAGCGTGCCCTCGGCCGAGCCCGGGGCAGGGTGCACCACCATCCCGGCGGGCTTGTTGACCACGATCAGCGCCGCGTCCTCGTGCACCACGTCAAGCGCGATCGGCTGCGCGCGCATGTGGCTTTCCTCGGGCGGCGGTAAGTCGATCTCGATGCGGTCGCCGGCCTGCACGCGCGCCTTGGGGTCATGCGCCGGTGCGCCATTGACGCGCACGCAGCCTTGCGCCAACAAACGCGCCAGCCGCGTGCGCGACAGTGCCGCCGAGGCTGGCACGTCGCGCGAAAGCGCCTTATCAAGGCGGGCAGGCGGATCGGTCGCGATCGAAAAACCCAGAACGGGGGAGCCCATGGACGAAAACCCTCAGCCGGAGGAGCCGGCGAACCTGCGATACCTGCGCCTGCTGGTCACGGTTCTGACAGGCACGATGATTGCCGGGCTTCTAGTCATCATCGCCCTGTTTGTCATCCGCTTTTCCGACCGCCCCGCGCCGTTGCCGGGAGCGATCACCCTGCCCGATGGCAGCACGCCCGCCGCGTTCACCATGACCGACAGGTGGTATGCCGTGGTCACCGAGGCCGACGAGATCCTGATCTTCGACCGCGACACCGGGACGTTGCTACAGACACTCGCCATCGAAGCCGGCGAATAGCAGCTTGGGCGATGCGCGTCGCAAGTGGGAGTGGTACCGCCTCCCCGGCTCGAACGGGGGACCTCTGGATCCACAATCCAGCGCTCTAACCTACTGAGCTAAGGCGGCTCTGGAGGGCGATTTATCGCCCCTCCGATGCGAATGCAAGGGCGTTAGAGGTCGATTTCCCAGCTTTGTTCGACCAGATCAACGCCGAAACTGCGCACCGGGCGCGATGCGGTCAGTCGCCAGCCATGGGCGGCATAAAGCGCGCAGGCGGCGCGGTGGCTTTCATGGGTCCACAATTGCATCCGGGCATACCCGCAGTCGCGCGCAAAGGCCATGCAGGTATCCAGCAGCCGATGGCCCAGCCCGATGCCCCGCGCCTCGGGGGTGATCAGGAACAGCCTGAGCTTGGCGCTGGTGTCGTCGTGGCGCACGCAGAAGATGCTGCCGACACGCCGCGCCCCCTGCCAGGCGATCCAGCCGCGTTCCGACCCCGGATCGTGGTGGGCGATGAACGCCTCGACAATGCCGCTCACCAGGGTGCCGAAGGTGGCGTCGAACCCCTCGTCGCTGGCATAAAGCGCCGCGTGCTGGTCAATCAGCCACTCGGCGTCGTCGGGGGTGAACGTGTGCAGGCTGACCGTATCCATGCCCGCATGATTGCCGCGCGATACTTGTCAATCAAGGCCAAAGCGGCTAGCGCCTTTGCGCGGAGGGGCCGGCCTGCCCCGCGCCGCCAGAAGGAGAACCGGAAATGGGCATCGACACCGAACGCGACATCGAGGCCAACCTGCGCATCGGCCCCACCAACGTGGGCATGGTGCGTCTGTTCATCGAGGCCGACGGCACCGAGATCCCGATGGATTTCACCCCCGACGAGGCCGACGACATCGCCGAGGAAATTCGCGCCGCTGCTGCGGGCGCGCGCAAGCTCAGCCGTTGATCCGCGACTGCGGGTCGCGCAGGGCGTGCAGCCGCCGCGCGGCGTGGACCGCGAACTTGCGCGTCAGCACCTTGCGCCGGGCCGGGGCCAACGGCGATTGCGGTGCCATGCGCAGGATCTCGGCGCCGAAGCTGTCGGCCACGATGAGGCCGGTATCCTCGGGCAGCACCTCTTGCGGAAAGGCATCGTCCACGGCCCAGAAAAAGCGGTCGCACCACGGCAGATAGCCCTGCCATTTACCGTCGGCGCGAAAATCGGCCAGCGACGACTTGCACTCGACCACCCACAACTCGCCCTTCGGGCCAAGGCCCATCACGTCTACGCGCAGCCCGCGCGCGGGCGTGAATTCCTCGACGCTGGCGAATCCGAACCCATCCAGCGCGCGGGCGACGCCACGGGCCAGAACGACACCGGGGCGCGGGGATGGCATGGGCGCGTTCGACATGACCCGAATATGAACGAAACACGAACACATGCAAGCCCTTGCCGATAGGGGCGCTGCACATTACCTAGGACTCAGGCGGGTTCTGCTCTTCGCGTGAACGGTTACATTCCAGTGGCCTTAATCACTTCCGAGGGAGCTGGCTCTGTTCAGGCCCTGGTCTGATTACCCGGCGCCCACCTGTACTCGCAGGCTCTCGGGAATGCGCTAACCACACGGTCGCTGCGGGCCCGCCGCCCAATCCACGCAGGACACCGTCGCGCCGCAGGACGGCACCGACAGGGCAAACGAAAGCGCGCCAAGGTTGCCCCCCGGCGCGCGCATTGCTACGTCATCTCGTATGTGCGGCCGCGTTCAGCGGCGCTTGCCCGTGGCCTTGGCCTTGGCCGCGGCGCGCACCGGCACCAGCCGGGTCAGATCGACGCGGATCGCGTCGCGCTTGCCGCCGTGGTCGTCATCGTCGCTGTCCTTGAGGTTCATGACCGCGATGGCGAATTGCACCCCCGCGAACACGAAGCCGTTGGACAACCACAGAATGAACACCGCAAGCAGCCCCACGTCGGAATGGGTCACGAGGTGCCACAGGTTGGCGACGTTGAAGTAAAGCAGCATCGCCACGAACGCCGCCGCGATGGCATAGCCGATAATGACATGGGTGATATAAAGGCGGATGAGCTTGGGCATCGGGTCGCTCCGTCGGTTCGGGTGTCTCTCAAACGTATCGTGCATGCGGCATATTACAACCCGCCGCACCGCCCCTGCGCCAAATTGTGGCGGAACCGCGCTCAGCCCCCGCTCGCATCGCCGGACGCGGGCGCATCGCAGTCGGGGGCGTTCGGGTGGGCGCGCTCGGCCGCCTCTTCGGCGGCGATCCGTTCGGCCTCGCGCAGCAAAAGCCGCTCGATCCGGCGCTCCAGAAGGCGTGCTTTCTCGTCCTGCTGGGCGAAATCCTCGTGGATGTCGCGCAACAGCGCCGCCGCAACCCCGCACATCAGCAGCATGAAGGGGAAGGCCGCGATGATCGACACCGTGCGAAGACCCTCCAGCCCGCCGCTGAGCAGCAGCACGACAACCACCATAAGCTGCGTCACGCCCCACATCAGACGCAGCGAGACCGCCGGGCTGAGCACGCCGCGGGCCGTGAACATGCCCAGCACCACGGTCGCCGAATCGGCCGAGGTGACAAGGAACATGGTCACCAGAAGGATCGCCAGCACCGCCCACAGCGTACCGCCGGGCAACTGGTCGAGCATCACGTACAGCCCCGCCGGCACCTCGCGCGCCACCGCGTCGGCGATGCCGGCGTTTTCGAATATCTCGAAATGGATGGCCGCGCCACCGAAGGTCGAGAACCACAGCATGCTCAACGCCACCGGCACCACCATCACGCCCAGCACGAACTCGCGGATCGTGCGCCCGCGCGAAATGCGGGCGATGAAGCTGCCCACGAACGGCGCCCAACTAAGCCCCCAGGCCCAGTAGAAGATCGTCCATTGCTCGACCCATTCGCCGCCCGAATAGGGGCTAGTGACAAGGCTCATCTGCACCACGTTGCCAAGGTATTCGCCCAGGGTCTGCGTCATCACGCCGAAAACGAAGCTGGTCGGCCCCAGCAACAGCACCACCAGCAGCAGCAGGCCCGCCAGCGCCATGTTGAGGTTGCTCAGCCCCCGCACACCGCGATCCAGCGGCGTCGTCGCCGACAGCATGAACAACGCCCCCACAACCCCGAGGATCAGCAGTTGAACGCCGAACCCGTATGGCAGCCCCGTAAGGCGCGCCAGCCCGCTGTTGATCTGCAAGGCGCCAAGGCCCAGCGTCGTGGCCACACCGAACACCGTTGAAACCACTGTGAGGATATCCACCGCCTCGCCCCAGCCGCCGTCGGTGCGCGCGCCCAGAAGCGGGCGTAGCGTTTCGCTGATCAGGCCGCGGCTCTGGTGGCGGAAGCGGACATAGGCGATCGCCAGCCCGACCAGCGCGAAGCTGGCCCATTGATGCAGGCCCCAGTGGAAAAAGGCATATCGCATCCCCGCCTGCGCCGCCACCTGGGTGCGCGGCAACCCGGTTCCCAGCGGCGGGTCGTTGAAATGCATCATCGGTTCGGCCACGCCCCAGAACACCAGCCCCACGCCCATGCCGCCGGAAAAGATCATCGCCAGCCAGCTTGGGTAGGAAAACTCGGGCGCCTCGTCGTCTGGACCCAGCCGGATGCTACCGGCTCGCGACAGCCCCAGATAGAGCACGAACCCCACGAAAACCGTGGTGACCAGCAGATACATCCATCCGACATTGGCCGCCGTGGCGTGCAGGATGGCCTGCGCACCGCGCTGCACTGCGCTTGGGGCGATGGCCGCCGCGACGACAAACGCCACCACGATCAGGATCGACACCCGGAACACCCGCCCGACATCGCCCAGAGTGCCTTGAATCGTCCGCAACAGCGTCTTCATCCAACGTGTCCCGTGCCTTGCAGTTCACGACGCCCGGATTCCGCGCGCGTTCAGAATGCCTCGGGTTTCGCCGCGTGGGCCATGTGGTCGACGATGGCGTTGACGAAATCGCCTTCCTTGCCCTCGGGGAAAAAGGCACGCGCGATGGAGACATATTCGCTGATCACCACCCGTGGCGGCGTGTCCGAGGCAACCAGTTCCGCCCCGGCAGCGCGAAACAGCGCCCGCAACGTCGGGTCGATCCGGTCGATCGGCCACTTGGCGACCAGCGCGCGGTCAGTCATCCGGTCGATCCGCGACTGCCAGTTCACCGCATCGTCGAGGATACGCCCGAACAGGTCAACATCGCCGTCCAGCAACTCGGCCCCGTCATGCGACTCGCCAAAGCGGTAAGCCAGGAATTCGGCACGCACCGACTCGCTGCTTTGCTGCGAATGCTCCATCTGGAACAGCGCCTGCACGGCGTAAAGCCGCGCGGCGGATTTCATCCGGCGCCTGAGATTGCCCGACAGTTCCTGCGGCCGATCGTCTTCGCTGGTCATGAGGTGCTGGTGCCCTTGCTCTGGTGGCCCGCGGCTGCGGGGGCCGGCCCGGTCTGGAATCCGACCCCGGAACGGGGCGAGCCCCACTTACGGGCAAGCGCGACCAGATGCAAGGCGGCCGCGGCGGCACCGCCGCCCTTGTTCTGCGCCGCCGGATCGGCACGCACCTCGGCCTGTTCGCGGTTTTCGACGGTCAGGATGCCGTTGCCGATGCACAACCCCTGCAAGCCCAGCAGCGTCAGCGCGCGCGAGCTGTCGTTGCACACGGTCTCGTAATGCGTCGTCTCGCCGCGGATCACGCAACCAAGCGCCACGAAGCCGTCGAAATCGCGCATCCGGCCGGCCATGCCGATGGCTGCCGGCAACTCCAGCGCACCGGGCACTTCCACGGTCTCGAAGCTGCCGCCGGCGGCGTCGATCTCGGCGCGGGCGCCGGCCAGCAGGTTGTCGGCGATGTCGCGGTAAAATGGCGCCACCGCGATCAGCAGTTTCACGGGCTCGTCGAACTTCGGGCGCGGCAGGCCGTCATGGGATTCGCTTGTCGCCATCATGCGTCTCCTTCGCTCAGCGGGCGGGTGCCCACGATGGTGATGCCGTAGGCGTCGATGCCCAGGTAGCGCGTGTCGGGGCTGTCGGTCAGCAGGATCAGCTCGTGCAGGCCCATGGTGGACATGATCTGCGCGCCCAGACCTGTGTGCTTGACGGTGCGTGGGCCGTCGTCGTCCTCGGCGCGCATCAGGCCGGGGCGCGGCTCGCGGAACAGGAACACCGCGCCGCGGCCCTCGTCGGCGATGATCTGCATCGCGCGGGGCAGCTTCTGCGCCGGACCCGACAGGCCGATGGCCAGAACGTCCTCAAGCGCGTTGAGCGCGTGCGCGCGCGCCAGCACCGGACGGCCATCGGTGACGTCGCCCTTGGTCAGCACCGCGTGTTCGGTGCCGCTGATCACATCGGCAAAGATGCGCATCCGCCATTCGCCGCCATAGGCCGAGGTGACGGTTTCGCTGCGCACTTCGCGCACCAGGTTGTCGTGCTTGTGGCGATAGGCGATCAGATCGGAAATGGTGCCGATCTTCAGCGCGTGTTCGCGCGCGAAATCCACCAGGTCGGGCAGCCGCGCCATGGTGCCGTCGTCGCGCATGATCTCGCAGATCACGCCGGCCGGTTTCAGCCCCGCCAGCCGCGCGATGTCGACCGCGGCCTCGGTATGGCCGGCACGCACCAGCACCCCGCCCTGGCGCGCCCGCAGCGGAAAAACATGCCCCGGCGTCGCGATGTCGGCCATGGTGTTCTGCTCGTTGATCGCGGTGGCAACGGTCAGCGCGCGGTCGGCGGCCGATATGCCCGTGGTCACCCCCTCGCGCGCCTCGATCGACACGGTAAAGGCGGTTTCGTGGCGCGACGAGTTGTTGACCGCCATCATCGGCAGGCCCAGCCTGTCGATCCGGTCGGACGTCATCGGCAGACAGATCAGGCCGCGCCCGTAGGTGGCCATGAAGTTGATCGCCCGCGGATCGGCGAATTCCGCCGCGATCACCAGGTCGCCCTCGTTCTCGCGGTCCTCGTGGTCGACAAGGATGAACATCTCGCCCGACCGCGCGGCGGCGATGATGTTCTCGATCGGGCTGATCGCCGCGCGCAGCGCGTCCTCGACCGGGCCGGGGTGTTCGTAGGGAGTGCTGTCGGACATCGGATACCCTTGCGTTGACGCCCCGCCAGATAGCCCGTCGCGCCCCGGATTGCCAGTCAAACCTGTGCCGATGCGGCGCCGCGGTTCAACCGCGGAAACGCCACAACGCCGGCAGGAAACGGTAGCCATCCGCCTCGCGCAGCACATGGCCGACACCGGGGAAGGCGAAGTGGTAACCCAGAACCGCGATCCCGTCGGCGGCGGCCATGTCCAGCAGCCGCATCCGCGTCGTCACCGCCATCTCGCCATCGGAGTCAAACCCGTTATACCATTTCGGCCGCGCGAAGCTGAGCAGCGAATGCGTCATCGCGTCGCCGAGCGCCATCAACTGCTTGCCGCCGCTTTCGACGACCACGCTCATGTGCCCCGGTGTATGGCCGGGCGTGTCGACCATGCGGATACCGGGCGCCACCTCGTGGCCATCGCGCGCCAGCACCCAGTCGGCACCGTCGACGTTGATCGAGTTGACCGCGCCCAGCACGAATTGCTGATCCTCGGCCGGCACCTGGTTGACCAGGTCGTCCTGGGTCCAGTAGCGATGCTCGGCCTCGCCGATGAAGTATCGCGCGCCGGGGATGATCGCCTCGTCGAAGCCGTCGCGCACGCCCCAGATATGGTCGGGGTGCGCATGGGTGATGACCACATGGGTGATGCTGCCGGGGTCGATGCCCGCGGCGCCGAGATTGTCCATCAGCCGCCCCGTGGTGGGCAGGAACCGGTTGCCCGAGCCGACATCGACCAGCACCCGCGCCTCGCCAAGGTCGATGACGAGGTGGTTGGTGTGGGAATAGCCCATCTCGGCCGACAGGTAATGCCGGCGCAGGAAGGCCTGCACCTCTTCGGGGTCGGCGTTGACCCCGGTGCCATCGGTGGGCAGCGAAAAATATCCGTCCGAAACCACGGTCAGTTCCGCCTCACCCATGGTGAAACGATAATGGCTCGGGTTGGCTTTGGCCGGCGCGCCCAGGGTCGCCCGCGCCGCGGCGGGCAGAGCAAAGGCGGGCGCCATCGCGGCCAGTCTCAGGATGTCGCGGCGTTTGGGTCGCAATAGGGTCATGTCGATATCCTCCTTCTCGGACGGGACCGAGGATAGGCGGTGTGCCACACAACGCAACGCATTTCGTGAATATATTCGCGGCGCCTCAGCCCATCTCGCCTCAGCCCATCTCGCCTCAGCCCATTTCGCCTCAGCCCATTTCCTTGAGCCGCGCCACGTAGCGCGCCAGCGTATCGATTTCCAGGTTCACCGCGTCGCCCGCGTCAACGTCGCCCCAGGTGGTGACCTGCTTGGTGTGGGGAATGAAATTGACCCCGAACTCGCAGCCTTCGACCTCGTTCACCGTCAGCGAGGTGCCGTTGAGCGCGACCGACCCCTTGGGCGCGATGAACCGGGCCAGGTCGTGCGGCGCGCGCAGGGTGACGCGGGTGCTGTCGCCCTCGTCCGTCACCGCGACCACCTGCGCCAGCCCGTCGATATGGCCCGACACGATATGCCCGCCCAGTTCGTCGCCGACCTTCAGCGCGCGTTCGAGGTTGACGCGCTGCCCCTCGGCCCATCCGCCCAGATTGGTGCGCGCCACCGTCTCGGCGGAGATGTCCACATCGAACCAGTCCGGCCCGGTATCGACCACGGTCAGGCATACCCCGTCGCAGGCGATCGAGGCGCCCAGATCGACGCCTTCCATGTCGTAGTGCGTGCCGATCCGGGCGCGCAGGTCGCCGCGGTTTTCCAGCGACCGCACCGTGCCGATGTCGGTTATGATGCCGGTGAACATGGCCTTTGCCTCCGTGGTGATGGGCGGCCCGAAGCACGACCGCTTTCGCCCGTCAGGTAGCCCTGTCAGCCGCGCGTGGCAAGATTCGTCAAGGTTGCGCCTTACTTTTGTCCCGTGGAGCGGCTAATCAGGCCGCATGAGGGACGATCGCCGCGCAACGGGTACGGATGCCACCACGCCAGGGGAATCCCCCGGCGGGCGGGCTTTCCTGTTCCTGCAAGGCCCGCACGGCCCGTTCTTTCACCAGCTCGCCACCATGCTGCGCCGCGCCGGGGCGCGGGCCTGGCGCGTGGGCTTCAACGCCGGTGACCGCGTCTTCTGGCCGCACGGGGCCAGCTACATCCCGTTTCGCGGCCGGGCCGAGGACTGGCCCGCCACTCTGTCGGCGCTGCTCGATTCCCACGACATCACCGATATCGTCCTCTACGGCGATACCCGCGCCATTCATGCCCGCGCGCGCGAGATCGCGCAGCAGCGCGACCTCAGGGTGCATGTCTTCGAAGAAGGGTATCTGCGCCCCTACTGGGTCAGCTACGAGCGCGGCGGCTCGAACGGCCATTCGCGGCTGATGCAGATGTCGGTGGAGGCGATGCGCGAGGCGCTGGCGCACAGCGATACCGAAGCCCCCGCCGCGCCGGCCTTGTGGGGCGACATGCGCGAGCACATCTTCTACGGCGCGCTCTACCACTGGTTCGTGATGTGCGCCAATCGAGGCTACCGCAACTTCCGCCCGCACCGCGACCTGACGGTCAGCCGCGAGTTCCGCCTCTACCTGCGGCGGCTCCTGCTGATGCCGTTCCATGCCGTCGAGCGGCGCCTGACCACGCTGCGTATCCGGCTGGGGCGCTTTCCCTACCATGTCGCGCTGTTGCAGCTTGAACACGACGCCAGCTTTCGCGCCCATTCGCCGTTCTCTTCGATGACCGAGTTCCTCGACCTGGTGATCGACGGCTTCGCGCACGGCGCGCCGGCGCATCACCACCTCGTCATCAAGGCCCATCCGCTGGAGGACGGGCGCGTCAACCTGCGCCGCGAGATCGCCCGCCGTGCCGCCGCGGCGGGCGTCGGCGGGCGCGTGCATTTCCTGCTGGGCGGCAAGCTGGCGCAGCTTCTCGACGAGGCGCGCAGCGCCGTCACCATCAACTCGACGGCCGGGCAGCAGGTGCTGTGGCGCGGCCTGCCGCTCAAGGCCTTCGGCGACGCGGTCTATGCCAAGGCGGAATTCGTCTCGGACCAGCCGCTGGCCGAGTTCTTCGCCGCCCCGCGCCACCCCGACCGGCGCGCCTACGACGCCTATCGCCGCTATCTGCTGGACACCAGCCAGGTGCCGGGGGGCTATTACTCGGCCCGCGGACGCCGGCAATTGCTGCGCCATGTCGTCGACATGATGCTGTGCGACGCGGACCCCTACGAGGCGCTGGCCACGGGCAAAGCGGCGCAGCGGCAACAGTTGCAGCTGGTGCGCTGACGAAGCCGAACCCTGCTACTGGATTTTCTCGTTGCGATACGGTAGTGTTGCGACAAAAAGCCGAGGCAGAACAACGAACAGGTCGAGGAGACCGAGCAGTGAACACCCTTGCCAGCCGCCCGGCGCGGTCCGTCGCCCTGTTGGTCATCGTGGCGCTCGTCGCGTCCTGCGGCCTGCCCCGCGTGGGCCCGAACAAACGCGAAATCTTCGCCGGCTCCGTGCAACGCGAGGGCGATGCGTTCGTCGTGTCGGTCAACGACCGGGTGACCCGTGCCACCTCGGTGGTGCCCGCCCTGGGCTTTTCCGAGGAATTCAAGCGCGCCGGGCAACTGGGGTCGGACACGATCCGGCCCGGCGACATCCTCGGTCTGACGATCTGGGAAAACGTCGATGACGGCCTGCTGTCCGGCGACACCGCCAATTTCACCGCGCTCGAACAGGTGCAGGTCGATGGCGCGGGGTTCATCTTCGTGCCCTATGCGGGCCGCATCCGCGCCGCTGGCAACTCGCCCGAGGCCCTGCGCCGCATCATCACCGAAAAGCTGGGCGCGCAAACCCCGGACCCGCAGGTCGAGGTGCGCCGGCTTGCCGGCGACGGCGCCACCGTGTCGCTGGTTGGTGCGATCGGCGGACAGGGCGTCTACCCGATCGAGCGGCCCACCCGCACGCTCGCGGCGATGCTGGCCAAAGCCGGCGGCGTGACGATCAAGCCCGAGATCGCCCAAGTCACGGTGATCCGCGGCGACAAGCGCGGCAAGGTCTGGTTTGAGGATCTCTACGACCACCCCGAGTTCGACATCGCGCTGCGCCCCGGAGACCGCATCCTGGTCGAGGGCGACAAGCGCTCGTTCACCGCGCTCGGCGCCACCGGGGCGCAGGCGCGCGTCCCCTTCGAAAGCCAGACGCTTTCCGGCGTCGAGGCGATCGCGCAGGTGGGCGGGCTGATGGCCAATGCCGCCGACCCGACCGGCGTGTTCATCATGCGCAACGAACCGGCCGAGATCGCCAACCAGGTTCTGGGCCGCAACGACCTGGAAGGGGCGCAACGCCTGATCTACGTGCTGGACCTGACCAAGCCCAACGGCATGTTCCAGGCGCGCGACTTCGCGGTGCGCGACGGCGACACGCTCTACGTGACCGAGGCGCCCTTCACCCAGTGGAACAAGGCGATTTCGGCGCTCACCGGCTCGCTCGGGGCGGTCAACACGCTCTCGAACGCGACCGACAACTGACCGCCGCACGATGATCCGCCGCCGCGCCGATACCAACCGGGCCGCGGACGGGGCGCCGCGACCGCTCTATCATGCGAGCGGCGGTTTCCTGACGCAGCGTCGCGTGCGGCGCATCCTCGAACTGGCCGGCTACCGGCTGCGGGTAGGCTGGCCCGGGATCGACGACATGGTCGCCGTGTGGGGGCATGCCCCCCGCGCCGCGCGCGGCGAATTCATGGCGCGGCGCAGCGGGGCGGAGTTGTTGCGCATCGAGGATGCCTTCCTGCGCTCGGTCCATCCCGGCCGCCTGCGCGGTGGCCCGCCGCTGGGGCTGGTGCTGGACGGCAGCGGCATGCATTACGACCCGCGCCAGCCTTCAGGGCTTGAACGCATCCTGGCCGAGCACCCGCTTGACGACAGCGCGCTGCTGGCACGGGCGCGCGCGGCCATGGCGCGGCTGCGCGAGGCGGATCTGAGCAAGTACAATGCCCATGATCCGGCGCAGGAGCCGCCGCCGCCGGGCTATGTCTTGGTCATCGACCAGACCCGCGACGACGCCGCGGTGCGCCTGAGCGGGGCAGGCGCAAACACCTTTGCCGAGATGCTGACCTTTGCGCGCACCGACAACCCCGGCGCGCGGATCGTCATCAAGACCCATCCCGAAACCGCACGCGGCGCGCGCCCCGGTTATTACGGCGCCCGCGACGTTGCCACCGACCCCGCGCGCATCACCCTGTGCGACGCTCCGGTCAGCCCGCACGCGCTGCTGGAAGGCGCGGTGGCGGTCTATACCGTGTCCTCGCACATGGGGTTCGAGGCGATCATGGCCGGGCATCGCCCGCATGTCTTCGGCCAGCCCTTCTACGCCGGCTGGGGGTTGAGCCAGGACGCGACCCCCCTGCCCCGCCGCCAGCGCCGGCTGACCCGCGCGCAGATGTTCGCCGCGGCGATGATCCTCTATCCCGTCTGGTATGACCCGTGCCGCGACCGGCTGTGTTCGCTCGAAGAGGCGATCTCACAGCTTGCCGCCGAGACCCGCGCCTGGCGCGAGGATCGTTTCGGCTGGCGCGCGCGCGGCATGCGGTTGTGGAAACGCGGGGCACTCGACCGCTTTTTCGGCAGCGTGCGCGCGGTGCGGTTCGAAAGCGCCCCCCCGCACAAACGCATCCGTGACGATCGCCGAGCGATGGTCTGGGCCGGGCGCGCCGGGCCGGGCGATGACGACGCGGTGCGCGTCGAAGACGGGTTCCTGCGCTCCGGCGGTCTGGGGGCCGATCTGGTTGCGCCGCTGTCGCTGGTTTGCGACGATCTGGGCATCTATTACGACCCTGGTCGCGAAAGCCGGCTGGAGCGGCTCATCGCCGCGCGTGCCGCGCTGCGGCCCGACCAGGCGGCGCGATCCGAAGCGTTGATCGCGACGCTGCGCCGCGACGGGGTGAGCAAGTACAACCTGCGGGGCGGGGCGATGCCGCCGCTGCCCGAGGGCCGGCGCATTCTTGTCGCGGGCCAGGTCGAGGACGACGCCTCGATCCTTGCCGGGACGACCCCGCCGGTAACCACGAACCTGGCGCTGTTGCGGGCGGCCCGCACCGCGAACCCCGACGCGGTGATCGTCTACAAGCCCCATCCGGATGTCGAGGCCGGACTGCGGCGTGGCACCCTTCCGCCAGGCGCGGCGGAGGACCTGGCCGACGCCGTGGCGCACCATGCCGATCCGGTCGCGCTGCTGGCCGAGGTGCAGGAACTGTGGACCATGACCTCGCTGCTGGGGTTCGAGGCGCTGCTGCGCGGCGTGGACGTGGTCACGCTCGGCGCGCCGTTTTATGCCGGCTGGGGGCTGACCGATCATCGCGGTCCCGCCTTGCCGCGCCGACAAGCCCGGCCTGCGCTGTCGGGGCTGGTCCACGCCGCGCTGATCGACTACCCGCGCTACATGGACCCGATAACCGGCCTGCCCTGCCCGGTGGAAGTGGTGGTCGAGCGGCTGCGCGACCGGGTGCACGCACGCGGCGGGGTGGCGATCAGGGCGCTGGCAAAGGCACAGGGCCTGCTGGCAAGCCAGGCGCATCTGTGGCGCTGATGGCGGTGGTGTTTTCATTCGGTGCGCGGCTGCGCCGCGCGCAGGTCTTCTCGCCGTCGCCCCTTGGGCGCCGGCTCGGTGGTGCGGGCCACGAGGTGCCGCGTCATTGCAGGCGGCAGGCGAGCGGATAGGCCCGGACGCCTCCGGCGGGAGTATTTCGGGAAAAGTGAAGATGCGCGGGCAGGCTCAGCGTCGGCGCCAGCGGTGCAGCACGTCCGACCCCAGGGGGCGGCACTCGACCAGATCGAAACGTGGCGCGTGCGCCAGCCGTTCGAGCCCCAGCGCGCCTACCGTCGGCTGACCCTCGGCGCCCAGCGCGATGCCAGCGGTGATGCCCACCAGTTCATCCACCAACCCTGCCGCGAGCAGCGAGGCGGCCAGCGCACCGCCGCCTTCACAGAATACCCGCGTGAGCCCCGCCGCACCAAGCGCGCGCAGCATCGCCGCCGGGTCGAGCACGCCGGCATGCGCGGGGCATTCGATGAGCCGCGCACCCAGTCCCGCCCACGCATCACGGGTCATCGGGTCGGCCCGGTCGCCATGGCAAAGCCATAGCGGCACCTCGCCCGCGCTTTGCGCAAGGCGTCCATCGAGCGGCAGATCAAGCCGGCGCGAGGCCACCACCCGCACCGGTTGGGGCACAGGCCCGAGACCACGCACAGTCAGCATCGGGTCGTCGGCGCGGGCGGTGCCACCGCCCACCAGCACGGCATCGTGGGCTGCGCGCATCGCATGCACCGCGCGCCGCGCGGGGGCGCCGGTGATCCACCGGCTTTCGCCCGTAGCGGTGGCGATGCGGCCATCGAAGCTGCTGGCCAGCTTGAGCGTCACCCGGGGCCGCCCGTCTGAACGGTTGAGGAAAAAACCGGCCAGGTCGTGCGCGGCCTGATCGGCCAGCACGCCCGTGGCGACCGCGACCCCGGCCTCGCGCAACATGGCAAGGCCGCGCCCCGACACGCGCGGGTCGTTGTCCTCGACGGCGACGACGACCCGCGCGACGCCCGCAGTGATCAGCGCCTCGGCGCAGGGCGGGGTGTGGCCGTGGTGCGCGCAGGGTTCAAGGCTTACATAGGCCGTGGCCCCACGCGCCGCCGCGCCAGCCTGTTCCAGCGCCTGTGGCTCGGCATGGGGGCGCCCGCCCGGCGCCGTCCAGCCGCGCCCAACGATGCGCCCGCCCTGCACGACGACGCAGCCGACCGCAGGGTTGGGCCAGGCATTGCCCTGCGCGCGCCGGCCCAGGCTTAGCGCCAGCGCCATGAACCGCGCGTCGTCGGTCACCCGTCGGGGGCCACGTTCGGCCGCAGTTCGGAGACGAACTTGTCGAAATCCTCGACCGCCTGGAAATTCTTGTAGACGCTGGCGAAGCGCACGTAGGCGACGGTGTCGATGCGGGCCAGGCTTGCCATCACGATCTCGCCAATCACCTTGGAGGGGATGTCGGTGTCGCCCATGCTTTCCAGGCGCCGCACGATTCCCGAAACCATCTGGTCGATCCGTTCGGGTTCGACGGGACGCTTTTGCAACGAAATGCGCACCGATCGTTCCAGCTTGTCGCGGTCGAAATCCTCGCGCCGCCCGTTGGACTTGACGACCACCAAATCGCGCAGTTGCACGCGCTCGTAGGTCGTGAACCGCCCGCCACAGGCCGGGCAGAAGCGCCGCCGTCGGATCGAGACGTGGTCCTCGGCGGGCCGAGAATCCTTGACCTGTGTATCCATGTTTCCGCAAAACGGGCAGCGCATGGCCGATCCCCTCGTTGTCGTCTCTGCCTCGGCGTGGGGGGCGCACCCCTCTTGTCCACAGCCACTATAGGCCAGGCGCCAGGTTTTGGGTAGGGCAGAATTACGACCGCCAGATGATGGGACGGCGCGCGGATCAGGTCAGGGGCAGAGCGGGCAATCGGGTGTATCGCGGAAGGCACCGCACATCGCGTTGGCGTGGTTGACCGTCAGGTTGAAACCGCGCTGCTTTACCGAAAGGGTCAGCCCGCTGTTGTTGGGAGTCGGGCCATCGAGAAGATCGGCATCGGGCGCAAGGGTAAACGCGACGCCCTTGCGCGGGGGTTCGTTCGCGCTGACCGAGAGCGGCCGCGAGATATACATCCGGCGGCTGAAATCGGGACGGGTGCGCGCCTGCGCGTATTCCGCCGCGGCGCACCAGATCTGGCCGGGGCCGGCGCCGCGCGACGAGATCACCTCGAAGCTGCCGGCGCGCGGCAGCGGGTAGACGCGCAGCAGGTTCGATGCAGTGAACCGCCCCTCGGCCGCCAGCGCCGGAACGGCGAGCGCAGCGGCGAGCAGGGCCGCGAGAGCGGCGTGAGCCGCTTGTTTCCGGGCAGCAATCGGCTTCATTCCGGCATCCTCCTGAAGCAACGGCGAGGCAGTCAATCCTCTATGTAGGGCGTCGCGCCGGCAATGCAAAACACGCGGTCTACCCCCGCGCCAGGTGGGCGGCGATCCGCCGGGTGTGCGGCGCGGCGCGGTGCTCGACCACGTAAACCCCCTGCCAGGTGCCAAGACACATGCGCCCGGCATCGACCGGGATCGACAGGCTGACCGGCATCATCGCGGCCTTGATATGCGCGGGCATGTCGTCGGGGCCCTCGGCGCGGTGGCGAAGGTAGTGCATGCGCGCATCGTCGGCCGGCGGTACCAGCCGGTCGAAAAAGGCGCGCAGGTCGGCCTGCACGTCGCTGTCGGCGTTTTCCTGCACCAGCAGGCTGCACGAGGTATGGCGCACGAACAATGTCAGCACCCCGTCGCCGCCCTGCCCCGACAGCCAGCGGGCGATGCGCGGCGTGATCTCGTAAAGGCCCGGCCCCGCTGTATCGACGGTGAAGCCGGTCTGCACGCTCATTGTGCATCGTCCTCCCCGGTCGGCGGGTCTGTGGCGCCTTGATCCGCGATGGCGTCGCCCTCCTCGCCGTGCAGGGCGATGGTCTTGCTGGACTTGGCCCCCAGCTCGCGCAGTTGTTCGACCTGCCGGATGACGTTGCCCGAGCCGGTCGACAGCCGGTTCATCGCGGTGCTGTGCGCCTTCGATGCCTGGTCGAGGCGGGTGCCGACATCCTGCATCGCGTCGACGAAGCCCGCCACCTTGTCATACAGGCGCCCGGCACGGTCGGCGATTTCCTCGGCGTTGCGGCTGCGCCGCTCGACCGCCCAGACGTTTTCGATGGTGCGCAGCGCCATCATCAGCGTCGTCGGCGTGGCGATGGTGACGTTGCGCTCCAGCGCATAGCCGGTCAGGTCGCCTTGCGCGCGCAGCGCCTCGGACAGCGCCCCCTCGATCGGCAGGAACATGACCACGTAGTCGACCGTCTCGCCAGCGACCCGGTGATAGGCCTTCGACGACAGCCCGTCGATATGCGCCTTCATCGCGGTCAGGTGCTGGCGCAGGGCAAGCGCGCGAGCCTCGTCGATTTCGGCGTTGACGGCGCGCTCGTAGGCAATCAGCGAGACCTTCGAGTCGATCACCAGGTTCTTGGACCCGGGCAGGCGCACCACCACGTCGGGGCGGTAGCGTCGGCCGTCCTCGTCGGTGGCGTGGCTCTGGGTGAAATATTCCTCGCCCTCGCGCAGGCCCGAGCGTTCCAGCAACCCGGTCAGGATCATCTCGCCCCATGCGCCCTGCTGGCGGGTATCGCCCTTGAGCGCGCGGGTGAGGTTGACCGCCTGTTCGGAGATCGCCTGCGACTGGGCCGAAAGCTGCGCGATCTCGGCCTTGAGGCGCTCGCGCTCCTTCGCGGCGCCCTGGTGGGCGCTGCGCAACTCGACCTCGAACTTGCCGACATTGTCGCGCAAGGGTTTGAGCAGCGCCTCCAACCGTTCCTGGCTGAGCCTGGACAGCGTTTCGCCCTGCGTCCTGACCGATTGATCGGCCAGTGCCTTGAAGCGCGCCTCCATGTCCTCGCGCACCGAGCGGAGCAGCTTGAGCTGCTCCTCGCCGGCCTCGCGCTCTTTTTCGAGCGTGGTTTTCAGCTCGCCGATGCGGGTGTCGCGCTGCGCGACCTCGCGGCGCTCGGCATCCAGCGCGGTGCGCAACTCGTCGTGGGTGCGACGGGCCCGTTCCTCGATCTGGGCGCGATAGGCGGCGGTGTCGGCCTCGCGCTGCTCGGCGGCGCTCGCGCGCTCTTCCAGGCGGGCCAGGTCGGTGCGCGCCTGCGCCAGGTCGGCGCGCAACGCACCGGCGCGCCGCAACGCCCAAAGCAGCCATGCCAGCACGACCGCGGCCACCCCCAGAGATGCTATCGACAGGATATCCAGGGCGGGAAGGTCGGGCATCGGCGGTTCCTGACGTTGTGACGGCCCCGAGAATGTTCACGCTATGTCCAGAGGGTCAACCCTCAATCGCGGGCGGTCGCGGCAGGGCCCCTTCAGGAGCCTTGCGCCAAACCCTTTCGTATGGTGGAATTGGAGAGCGACCCAGAGGTGACCGCATGACCGAGATTATCGCCATCGACGTGCGCGTTTCGGGCCAGGTGCAAGGCGTTTCCTATCGTGCGTTCGTGCAGCGGGCCGCCCGTCGCCGCAAGGTCACGGGCTGGGTGCGCAACATGCCTGACGGTACCGTGAGCGCCCACCTCGAAGGGCCAGAGGGCGCCGTGCACGGGCTGATCAACGACCTGCGCGGCGGCCCGCCCATGTCCCGCGTGACGGACATCGAAAAGGTCACCGCGACCCCGGAGGGCGCGCAAGAATTCGAGATCGTGGGCTGAGCGGGTTTCCGGGCGGTGGCACCGGGAACCGCGATGCCAGGCGCGGGAACCTACCGGAAAATCGCCTCGCCCTGCTCGTCGATCATCTGTTTCGCCTTGCGGATCGAAAATGCCTCGGCCTCGTCAAGCCCGCGGACGGTGTCGGCCCGCACGAGGCGATGCACCTTCACCTCGCCACCGATCTCCTTCTCGATGCGGGCGCCGACGCGGTAACCGCCCTCGTCGGGCTGCGGCGCGGCGATGATGCGAAATTCCTTGTAGGTCTCGGAAACCTCGGCCCGCGCCTCGGGCTTGGCGTGTTTTCCCAGCAATCGCGACAGAATGGACATGCGACCCTCACTGATCCAGGAACGACCGCAGCTTGCGGCTGCGGCTGGGGTGCTTGAGCTTTCTCAGCGCCTTGGCCTCGATCTGCCTGATCCTCTCGCGGGTGACGGAGAACTGCTGGCCCACTTCCTCAAGCGTGTGGTCGGTGTTCATGCCGATGCCGAAGCGCATGCGCAGCACCCGTTCCTCGCGCGGGGTGAGGCTGGACAGCACCCGCGTGGTGGTTTCCTTGAGGTTGTCCTGGATGGCGGCATCCAGCGGCAGAACGGCGTTCTTGTCCTCGATGAAATCGCCGAGATGGGAGTCCTCCTCGTCGCCCACCGGCGTCTCCAGCGAAATCGGCTCCTTGGCGATCTTCATCACCTTGCGCACCTTCTCCAGCGGCATGGAGAGCTTTTCCGCCAGTTCCTCCGGCGTCGGCTCGCGGCCGATCTCGTGCATCATCTGGCGCCCGGTGCGCACGATCTTGTTGATCGTCTCGATCATGTGGACGGGAATGCGGATGGTGCGCGCCTGGTCGGCGATCGAGCGCGTGATGGCCTGGCGGATCCACCAGGTGGCGTAGGTGGAGAACTTGTAGCCGCGGCGGTACTCGAACTTGTCGACCGCCTTCATCAGCCCGATGTTGCCTTCCTGGATCAGGTCGAGGAACTGCAGGCCGCGGTTGGTGTATTTCTTGGCGATCGAGATCACCAGGCGCAAATTGGCCTCGACCATCTCGCGCTTGGCCTGGCGCGCCTCGCGCTCGCCCTTCTGGACCATGTGGACGATGCGGCGGAACTCGGGGATCTTGAGGCCGGTGTCGGAGGCGAGCCCGTGGATCTCGGTGCGCAGGTCGCGGATCGTGTCCTTGTCCTGGGCGACGAACTCGCGCCAGCCGTATTTGCCGAGGCGGCCGACGCGGCGCGACCAGTTGGGGTCGAGTTCTTCACCCTGATACTGCTTGAGGAACTCCTCGCGCGGCAC
>NZ_JAGXFK010000061.1 GCF_024637375.1 Sediminimonas sp.
ACGACGGGCGGCAACGCGCTCAAGTTCTATTCGTCGGTACGGCTCGACATTCGGCGCATCGGCGCGATCAAGGACCGCGACGAGGTGGTCGGCAACGCCACCCGGGTCAAGGTGGTCAAGAACAAGGTCGCACCACCGTTCAAGCAGGTCGAGTTCGACATCATGTACGGCGAGGGGATTTCCAAGACCGGTGAACTTCTCGATCTCGGGGTCAAGGCCGGGGTGGTCGACAAGTCGGGCTCGTGGTTCAGCTACGGCGACGAGCGTATCGGGCAGGGCCGGGAGAACGCCAAGCAGTTCCTCAAGGACAACCCGAAGATGGCGCATGCGATCGAGGATCAGATCCGGGCCGCGCACGGGCTGGAATTCGACGCGCCAGAAGAGGGCGACGACGGCGACGTCGTCGAAGCCTGACAGGCAAAACCCGTGCCCCGGCCAGCCGCGCCGGGGCACGGGTTGCGGTGGACAGTGGGGCCAAGCGGATATAAACGAACGGGAAATCCCGTTCATCCGGAAAGACCCCGCCATGCCCACGCTCAACGATATCCGTTCGACATTCCTGTCCTATTTCGAGCGACAGGGGCACCAGGTCGTGCCATCCAGCCCGCTTGTGCCGCGCAACGATCCGACATTGATGTTCGTCAATTCGGGCATGGTGCAGTTCAAGAACCTGTTCACCGGGGTCGAGCACCGCGATTACACACGCGCGGCAACGGCGCAGAAATGCGTGCGCGCCGGCGGCAAGCACAACGATCTCGACAATGTCGGGTACACCGCGCGGCACCATACCTTTTTCGAGATGCTGGGCAATTTCAGCTTCGGCGACTATTTCAAGGAACAGGCGATTCCCTTCGCGTGGGAGCTGATCACCCGCGAACTGGAGATTCCCAAGGACCGGTTGCTGGTCACCGTCTACCACACCGATGACGCGGCCGCCGAGATGTGGAAAAAGGTGGCCGGCCTGCCGGATGAGCGCATCCTGCGTATCCCCACCGACGACAATTTCTGGATGATGGGGGCCACCGGGCCCTGCGGGCCGTGCTCGGAGATATTCTTTGATCATGGCGAGGAATACTGGGGCGGCCCGCCGGGCACACCCGAGGAGGACGGCGACCGCTTTGTCGAAATCTGGAACCTCGTGTTCATGCAGTACGAGCAGTTCGAGGATGGCACCCGGCGCGACCTGCCCAATCAGTCGATCGACACCGGCATGGGGATCGAGCGGGTCGCGGCGCTGTTGCAGGGCACCAATGACAACTATGCCACCGACCTGATGCGCGCCCTGATCGAGGCCAGCGCCGATGTCTCGAACAGCGATCCCGACGGCCCCGGAAAGACCCATCACCGGGTGATCGCCGATCACTTGCGCTCGACCTCGTTCCTGATCGCCGACGGCGTGATGCCCAGCAACGACGGGCGCGGCTACGTGCTGCGCCGGATCATGCGCCGCGCCATGCGGCACGCGCACCTGCTGGGGGTGCGCGACCCGCTGATGTACCGCCTGGTGCCGGCGCTGGTGCAGCAGATGGGCGCCGCCTATCCGGAACTGGGCCGCGCGCAGCCGCTGATCGAGGAGACGCTGAAGCTGGAGGAGACGCGATTCAAGCAGACGCTCGACCGCGGGCTCAGGCTGCTGGACGAGGAACTCACTGGCCTGCCTCGGGACGCGGATCTGCCCGGCGAGGCGGCGTTCAAGCTGTACGATACCTTCGGGTTCCCGCTCGACCTGACCCAGGACGCGCTGCGCGAGAAGGGCCGTACCGTCGACGTCGACGGGTTCGAGGCGGCGATGGCCGCGCAGAAGGCGCAGGCCCGCGCGGCCTGGGCCGGGTCCGGCGAGGCGGCCGATTCCGCCATCTGGTACGACATCGCCGAAACCCACGGCGCCACCGATTTCCTGGGCTACGAGACCGAATCCGCCGAGGCCCAGATCATGGCGCTGGTGCGCGACGGCGCCGAGGTGACGCGCGCCGCGATCGGCGAGCGCGTGCAGATCGTGCTGAACCAGACGCCGTTCTATGCCGAAAGCGGCGGCCAGGTCGGCGACAGCGGCACCCTGCGCGGCAAGGACGGTGTGGCGCGGATCACCGACACCCGCGCCACCGCCGGCGTTTTCATCCACTTCGCCGAGGTCACCGAGGGCGCGCTTGACGCGGGGGGATTCGTCGAGCTCGAGGTCGATCATGACCGGCGCCGCGCGATCCGCGCCAACCACTCGGCCACGCACCTGTTGCACGAGGCGCTGCGCCGCGCGCTCGGGGCTCATGTGGCGCAGCGCGGCTCGCTCAACGCGCCCGATCGGTTGCGCTTCGACTTCAGCCACGCCAAGCCGCTGACCCCCGAGGAAAGGGCACGCGTTGAACGCGAAGTCAACGCCTATATCCGGCAGAACGCACCGGTAACGACACGGATCATGGCGCCCGACGACGCGCGCGAGATCGGCGCACAGGCGCTGTTCGGCGAGAAGTACGGCGACGAGGTGCGGGTGGTGTCGATGGGCGAACTCGATGGATCGGGCAAAGGGGTCGACGGGCGCACCTATTCGATCGAGCTGTGCGGCGGCACCCATGTCACGCAGACCGGCGATATCGGCGCCTTCAAATTGACATCCGAGGGCGCCTCGTCGGCCGGGGTGCGCCGGATCGAGGCGATAACCGGCGACGACGCGCTTGCGTTGGTCCAGAAGAACCAGGCGATTCTCGACGAGCTGGGCGAGGCGTTGCACACAACGCCCGACGATCTTGTGGCGCGGGTTCGCCAGTTGCAGACCGAACGCAAGACACTGAGCAACGAAGTGGCACAGCTGCGCCGCGAACTGGCCATGACCGGCGGCCGCGGGCAGGGCGGCGCGGCGCCGGAGCCGCACAACATAGGCGGTATTCCCTTCGTGGCGCAGGTGCTTTCGGGGGTGTCGGGCAAGGATTTGCCGGCGCTCATCGACGAACACAAGGCCCGCCTGGGCAGCGGAGCTGTGTTGCTGATTGCTGACGCGGACGGCAAGGTTGCGGTGGCCGCCGGGGTGACCGGGGATCTGACCGACCGGGTCTCGGCCGTGGACCTGGTGCGTGCCGCCACTCCCGAACTGGGCGGCAAGGGCGGCGGCGGCCGCCCGGACATGGCACAGGGCGGCGGCCGCGACGCCGGCAACGCCGAGGCCGCCATCAAGGCCGCCGAAGCGGTATTGGAGGGCTGATCAGATGCCTGCACTGTGGATCGCCCATGTCACCGTCACCGACGAGGATGCCTACGGGCGCTATGCCGCGCTCGCCGGGCCGGCCATCGCGGCGCACGGTGGCCATTTCATCGCCCGCGGCGGCCGCTACGTGCAGCTTGAAGGCAAGGACCGTCCGCGCAACGTGGTGGCCAAGTTCCCGTCGGTCGAAGCGGCCGAGGAATGCTACCGCTCCGATGCCTACCAGGAGGCGCTGAGCCACGCGCGCGACGCGTCCGAGCGCGAATTGCTGATCGTCGAGACCAGCGAATAGACCGCGCGCCCCCCGGATCACCGGCGCGCGCGGGCGAGGGTCAGTCGGTGCGTGCCCGGCGCTTGCGTTCGTGCGGGTCCAGGTGGCGCTTGCGCAGGCGGATCGAGTGGGGGGTGACCTCGACCAGTTCGTCGTCGTTGATATAGGCGATCGCCTCTTCCAGCGACAGGGTGATCGGCGTGGTCAGGCGCACGGCGTCGTCGGTGCCGCTGGCGCGCACGTTGGTCAGCTTCTTGCCCTTGAGCGGGTTCACTTCCAGGTCGTTCTCGCGGCTGTGTTCTCCGATGATCATGCCTTGATAGACCTGCTCCTGCGCGCCGATGAACATGCGCCCGCGCTCTTCGAGGTTCCACAGCGCATAGGCCACCGAGATGCCGTTTTCCATCGAGATCAGCACGCCGGCGCGGCGCCCGGGAATGGGGCCCTTGTGCGGCGCCCAGCCGTGAAAGACGCGGTTGAGCACCCCGGTGCCGCGGGTGTCGGTCAGGAATTCGCCGTGATAGCCGATCAGCCCGCGCGCCGGCACATGGGCGACGATGCGGGTCTTGCCGGCGCCGGCGGGCTTCATCTCGACCAACTCGCCCTTGCGCGGGCCGGTGACCTTTTCGATCACCGCGCCGGAGTAGTCGTCATCGACGTCGATGGTGACTTCCTCGATCGGCTCCAGCCGCTCGCCGTTCTCGCCCTCGCGGAACAGAACCTGCGGGCGCGAGATGCTCAGTTCGAAACCCTCGCGGCGCATGTTCTCGACCAGCACGCCCATCTGCAATTCGCCGCGGCCTGCGACCTCGAACGCCTCGCCGCCGGGCGTGTCGCTGACCTTGATGGCGACGTTCGACTCGGCCTCTTTCATCAGGCGCTCGCGGATCACGCGGCTTTGTACCTTCTTGCCGTCGCGCCCGGCCAGCGGGCTGTCGTTGATGCCGATGGTCACGGTGATGGTGGGCGGGTCGATGGGCTGCGCGTAAAGCGGCTCTTCCACCGCCAGGGCGCAGATCGTGTCCGACACGGTCGCCTTCGACATGCCGGCGAGGCTGACGATGTCGCCGGCCACCGCCTCGGGGATTTCCTGCTGCGACAGGCCCCGGAAGGCCATGATCTTGGAGACGCGGAACTGTTCGATCTTCTGGCCCACGCGGCTGAGGGCCTGCACCGTGGCGCCGGCCTTGATCCGCCCCGATTCGACGCGCCCGGTCAGGATGCGGCCCAGGAACGGGTCGGCGCCCAGGGTGGTGGCCAGCATGCGGAACGGTTCATGATCGTGCGCGGCCTGGCGCGGCGGGGGGACGTGGTTCACGATCAGGTTGAACAGCGCCGTCATGTCCTTGCGCGGGCCGTCGATATCGGTATCAGCCCAGCCGCTCAGCCCCGAGGCATAAACATGCGGAAAATCGAGCTGGTCCTCGTTGGCGTCGAGGTTGGCGAAGAGGTCGAAGACCTCGTTGAGCACGCGGTCGGGCTCTGACGTGGGCTTGTCGACCTTGTTGAGCACCACGATCGGGCGCAGCCCCAACGCCAGCGCCTTGGAGGTGACGAACTTGGTCTGCGGCATCGGCCCCTCGGCGGCATCGACCAGAAGGCACACGCCGTCGACCATCGACAGGATGCGTTCGACCTCGCCGCCGAAATCGGCGTGGCCGGGGGTATCGACGATGTTGATGCGGGTGTTCTTCCACTCGACCGAGGTCGCCTTGGCGAGGATCGTGATGCCGCGCTCGCGCTCCAGATCGTTGCTGTCCATGGCGCGATCGGTGGTTGCCTGGTTTGCGCGGTAGGTGCCCGATTGCTTGAGCAATTCGTCAACAAGGGTCGTTTTGCCGTGGTCGACATGCGCGATGATAGCGATGTTTCGCAGTTCCATTCCGGGGTCCTTTGGGGGGAAGCGTTTGCGGCGACCTATACCGCATCGCGGCGGAATACCAGACCCAAAGCCGCCACGCCCGCGAACAGGCCAGTGTGCATGGCTTGTGGTCGCCGGGCCGCGTCTGGCGACCATGACATCTGGCGACCACGACATGCCGGGCGATCAGGCGCTCAGAACGGGATCTCGTCGTCGAGGTCGCGCGATGCGCCGCCGCCGCCGGGTTGCGGGCCGGGGTCGCCGCCGTCCTGGCCACCACCGTAGCCACCGCCACCTCCGCCGCTACCACCGTCGCCGCGGCCGTCGAGCATGACAAGCGTGCCGTCAAAGCCCTGCAACACAACCTCGGTGCTGTAGCGATCCTGACCGTTCTGATCCTGCCATTTGCGGGTCTGCAGCTTGCCTTCGAGATAGACCTTGGAGCCCTTGCGCAGGTATTGTTCGGCGACGCGGACAAGTCCTTCCTGGAAAATGGCGACGCTGTGCCATTCTGTCTTTTCGCGGCGTTCGCCGGTGTTGCGGTCTTTCCAGGTTTCCGAGGTCGCGACGCGCAGGTTGCACACCTTGCCGCCGTTCTGGAACGTGCGTACCTCGGGGTCGCGGCCCAGGTTCCCGATGAGAATTACCTTGTTTACCGAACCGGCCATGCCATCCTCCCGTCGAATCCGTATGCCGAGGTTACACCACTGCATCGGGCTGAAGGAAAGGTTAATCTTGCCCCGGAAACCGCAAAAATCGCCCCGCGCGCCGGGGCTGGCGCGGCGGCAGGTGCTGGGCTATACTGTGATCCTTGCATTCCGGGGGGCATATGCGACACGGCATTTCCATCACCATCGCGTTGGCCATGGCGGCCGGCGGCGCGGCAAACGCCGACGTTCTGGCATCGAACGCGCGCAAGGCCATGTTCAAGGGGCAGACCAGCGTTCTCGACAAGCGCGCATCGGGCCGCACCGCCACCAAGGTGCGGCTTGCCGCGCCGCAGGTGGTCACGCCCACCAAATGGGGGAGCGCCAAGCCCTATGACGGCGCCTATGACGGCCCCTATCTGGACATGGCGCGCAGCGCGGCGAAGCGGCACGGCGTGCCGGCGGACCTGTTCCTGCGGCTTGTGCAGCAGGAATCGGGCTTCAACCCGAAGGCGGTATCGTACAAGGGAGCCATCGGGCTGGCGCAGTTGATGCCCGGCACGGCACGCCGGCTTGGTGTCGACCCGGAAGACCCATACCAAAACCTTGACGGCGGGGCGCGATATCTTGCCACGCAACACCGCCTGTTCGGATCATGGCGCCTTGCGCTGGCCGCATACAATGCCGGCCCCGGGGCGGTGCGCAAACACAACGGCGTGCCACCCTATGACGAAACCCGCGCCTATGTGCGCGTGATCCTGGGCCGTGGCTGATCAGCGGCCCGCCGGGCCCTCGTACTGGCGCTCGACCCTGGCGATGCGCAGGCAATAGCGGTCATACCAGCCGGCCTTTCCCAGTCGCTGCGCCACGCGGTGCCGGGCGTTGTCTTTCCAGGCCGTGATCGCCGCCTCGCTGTTCCAGTAGCTCACCGTGATGCCCAGGCCATCGGGCCCGCGGGCGCTTTCCATGCCCAGAAATCCCGCCTGCGCGGCGGCCAGTTCGACCATGGTGGTCGCCATGGCGTCGTACCCGTCGCCCTCCCGCGCGTGGCGCTGGCTGGTGAAGATCACCGCGAAATACGGCGGCTCGGGCAGGGGGGCAATTTCGGTCATGCATGTCCGCGCCCAGGCCGATGGCGGGGCGGCTCCTTCCATAGTTGCGTCGCCGGGGCCTGACAGAGCGCACCCGCAGCCGGTCTATTCCGCGGCGACCTTGATCACCGTCTCCATCCGCGCGAGCAATTCCTCGGCCAGGTGGCACTTGATCTGGTGCCCATCGCCCAGCTCGCGCATCGGTGGCACCTCGGTATCGCACAACCCGCCGGGCACCTGGTCTTTCCAGCCGCAGCGGGTCTGGAACGGGCAGCCCGAGGGCGGGTTCATCGCCGACGGAATATCGCCTTCCAGCACGATGTGGCGTTTCTCGACATGGGTATCGGCGATCGGCACCGCCGACAAGAGCGCCTCGGTATAGGGATGATAAGGCGGGCTGAAGACCTGGTCGGTGGTGCCCAGTTCCACGACATGGCCCAGGTACATCACCATGACCCGGTCGCTAAGGTAGCGCACGATGCTCAGGTCGTGGCTGATGAACAGCAGCGTGGTCTTGTGTTCGCGCTGGATTTCCATCAGCAGGTCGGTGACCGCCGCCTGCACCGACACGTCGAGCGCCGAAACCGGTTCGTCGGCGACCACGATGCGCGCGTCGCCGGCAAAGGCGCGGGCGATGCCCACGCGCTGTTTCTGCCCGCCCGACAACTGCCGCGGCATGCGGTCGGCGAATTCGCGCGGCAGCTTCACCAGGTCCAGCAGCGACAGCATGCGGTCGCGCCGCGCCGCCTCGGTCTTGCCGATGCCGAAGATTTCGAGGGCCCGCATGATCTGCCGGCCCACCGTCATCGACGGGTTGAGCGTGTCGAACGGGTTCTGGAACACCATCTGTATTTCCGAGACGGTCTTGGTGTCGCGGTCCTGGATGGCGATGTCCTGGATTTCGCGCTCATCGAGGATGATCTTGCCGGCGGTCGCGGTCTCCAACCCCATCAGCACCTTGGCGAAGGTGGATTTGCCGCAGCCGGATTCGCCGACGATGGCCAGCGTTTCGCTTTCGCGTGCCTCGAAGGTCAGGGTTTCGTTGGCCTTGACCACCTTCTTGTCGCCGCCGCCGAACAGGGCGTTGGCGGCCACCTCGTAATACTTGCGCAGCTTGTCGATCGACAGCACCACCTCGCCGGGTTCGGCGGGCGCCTTCTGCTCGCTCTTGCGCAACGGCGCGTCCCAGTCGATGTCGTTGAAGCGCAGGCAGCGGCTCTCGTGCAGGCCGGCCTCGTCCACGGGGGTCATGTAGATATGCCCCTGGTCGCACAGCCCGGCCTCGAAGTAATCGCATCGGGGGCCGAAATTGCACCCCGGCGGGCGCTCGTGCGGAAGCGGGAAGTTGCCCGGAATCGCCACCAGCGGGCGCGCGTTCTTGTTCGCGCCCGGCAGCGGGATCGACCGGAAAAGGGCCTGCGTGTAGGGGTGGCGCATCTTGTTGAACACCGTCTCGATGGCGCCGCGCTCGACCGCCTCGCCCGAATACATCACGCAGATCCGGTCGCAGGTTTCCAGCACCAGCCCCAAGTTGTGCGAGATGAAAAGCATCGAGGTGCCGTATTTCTTGCCCAAATCCTTGACCAGGTCCACGATCGCCGCCTCGACGGTGACGTCGAGCGCCGTGGTCGGTTCGTCGAGGATCAGAAGCGAGGGCTTGGACATCAGCGCCATGGCGATGACGATGCGCTGCTGCTGCCCACCCGACAACTGGTGCGGGAAGGCGCGCAGGATGCGCTCGGGGTCGGGCAGCTTGACGTCGCTGATCACCTGCAACGCGCGCTTTTCGGCCTCTTCCCGGGAAACGCCCTCATGGATCATCGGCACTTCCATGAGCTGCTTGCCGACCCGCATCGCCGGGTTGAGCGAGGCCATCGGCTCCTGGTAGATCATCGCGATCTCGTTGCCGCGAATGTGGCGCAACTCGGATTGCGACACCTGCGTAAGGTCGCGTCCCTTGAACTTGATCGTGCCGCCGACGATGCGGCCGTTGACGCCGAGATCCTGCATCACGCCAAGCGCGACGGTGGACTTGCCGCAACCCGACTCGCCCACCAGCCCCACGGCTTCGCCCGGTTGCACGGACATCGAGAAATCCATGACCGCCGGGATTTCCTGCAGCCGGGTGAAAAAGGAAATCGACAGCCGGTAGATTTCAAGGATTGGGCCTTCATAGTCCGGGTTCGCCATTTTTGTCTCCCTGTCGGACGCTTGCGGCGCCCCTGTCTTCATCTTTCCCAAAATACTCCGGGGGGTAACGGGGGGCAGCGCCCCCCGTCGGTCCCGCCCGTCAATCCCGCAGGGATTCCTCGCGCAGCCCGTCGGCCAGCAGGTTCAGCCCCAGCACCAGGCTGAGTAGCGACAACGCCGGCGGCAGGGCGGGATGCGGGTAGATCGACAACAGCTTGCGGCCCTCGTTGATCGTGCTGCCCCAGTCGGGGCTTTCCGGGCTCAGACCCAACCCGAAGAAACCAAGGGTTCCCAGGAGGATGGTGGTATAGCCGATGCGCAGGCAGAAATCGACGATCAGCGGCCCGCGCACGTTGGGCAGGATTTCCCACAACATGATGTACCACGGTCCCTCGCCGCGGGTCTGCGCGGCGGCGACGTAATCGCGCGACTTGATGTCCATGGTCAGCCCGCGCACGATGCGGAACACCGTGGGCGAGTTGACGAACACCACCGCCACGAACACCACCAGCAGGTTGGGCGGAAAACCGATCACGCCCAGCGGGTCGGCATCCCACGCGATCCCTAGGTAGAGCCAGCCGCCGATCAGCACCGTCAGCGCCACGTAGAGGTTGCGCTTGGGCGGTTGCGTGAAGAAGCGCGAATTGTAGAGCACCACCAGGAAAATGATCGGAAAGATGAACAACACCCCGGCCATGTAGACGGGAATACCCGTCGCGACGATTTCCGGCGTCACCAACAGGTAGAACAGCAAGATCACCGGGAACGCCAGGATCAGGTTGGCCAGGAACGACAGGAACGTGTCCAGCTTGGTTCCGTAATATCCCGCCGGCAGCCCCAGCGTGATGCCCACCATGAAGGCGAACAGGGTGGCGAAGGGGGCGATCTTCATCACCTCCCATGCGCCCACGATCATGCGCGAGAACACGTCGCGGCCAAGGTTGTCGCCGCCCAGCAGGTAATAGGGATAGGCGTTCTCGGCCACGTCGCCGATCATCTTGGTGTAGGGGGTGCCGGGCACCTTGTTCTTCATCGCGCCGCTTTGTTCCAGCACGTCATGGGTGATGACCATGTCGAAACCGCCGCCCAGGATGCCGGTGAACACCCAGAACATCACCAGCGCGAAGCCGGTCATGCCGATGGTCGAATCGAACAGCTTGCCGTAAAGGCCCAGCCGTCGCTTGAAGGTGATCGACAGTGCGAAGGTCGCGATCAGGGCGATCCAGACGGGGATGAACTGGATCAGGATCCGGACGAAGATTTCGCCCCAACTCAATGTTTCCATGGTTCCTGCTCTCCGTTAGGACACGCTGATGCGCGGGTTGAGATAGACGTAACCGATATCCGAGATCAGCTGCGTGATCAGCACGACGAACACCGACACCACGGAAACGCCCAGCAGCAGTTCGATGTCGTTGTTGCTGGCCGCCTGCACCAGGGTCCAGCCGAACCCCTTGTAATTGAACAGCGTCTCGACGATCACCACCCCGTTCAGCAGCCATGGAAATTGCAGCATGATCACCGTGAACGGCGCGATCAGCGCGTTCCTGAGCGCGTGGCGCATCACGATGTTGGAAAACGTCACCCCCTTGAGCCGCGCGGTGCGGATGTATTGCGCGGTCATCACCTCGGCCATCGAGGCGCGGGTCATCCGCGCGATATAGCCCATCCCGTACAGCGCGATGGTCAGCACCGGCAGAAAGAAGTTCTCGAAATTGGGGTTTTCCATGGCGCTGGTCGCGGTGCCCTTGAACCATCGCAGCCCGCTTGCCGACGAGGCGAAGACCGCGATCAAAATCACCCCCGAGACGTATTCCGGTGTTGCCGTGGTGACGATGGCGAAGGTCGAAAGCGACCGATCGGTGCGCGTGCCCTCGCGCATTCCCGCCAGAACGCCCAGGGCCAGTGCCGAAGGCACCATCAGCACCACGACCCAGAACATCAGGATACCGGTCAGCGTCAGGCGCTCGGCGATGATCCCCCCGACCTCGGTACGAAACACGGTGGACGTGCCCCAATAGCCTTGCAGGACGCCGCAGAAATCGGGTGCCTCGGCGATTTTCTCGGCCGATACGGTGCCGGTCACGCACCGCCCCCGCACCCCATCGTCTACCTCGACGGTCCAGCCCGGCAGAACGCCCAGCCACTGGCCGTACTTGATCGGCATGGGCTGCATGTGGCCGTTGCGCGCCAGGTAGCTTTGCACCTGCTCGTCGCTCATGCGGAAATTGCCTTGCGTCTTGGCCAGCTTTTCCAGATTTGGATAGAGGTTGGTGAGGTAGAACACGATGAACGTGAGGCAAAGCGCCGTCAGGATCATCACGCCCAATCGTCGGAGAATGAAAAGTCCCATATTGTGCCCCTGTCGGTCGGCGCGTCGCGGCGGGCTGCGGCCGAGTGCGGATCATTCTTTTTGGCGGCCAGGCGCGCGTTCGCGGTGGCGCGCCGGGCTTGCGAAAAAGGGCCGCGCCGTTGCCGGCGCGGCCCTGTGGAGGGGATCGATCAGGCGATGCCCCACTTGTAGTGGTGATGCTCGAAGGTGATGTGCTGCTCGGCATTGATCACGCTCTGCTTCATGTGGCGATAGAGCGAGCGCCAGTAAGGCTGGATCGTCACGCCTCCTTCCTGGATCATCGCCTCGAGCCTGGCGGCGATCTCGCTGCGCTTGTCGGCATCGGCGACGGACAGCGCCTCTTCGAGAAGCGCGTCGAACTCGGGGTTGGACCAGCCGAACTCGTTCCACGCCTCGCCCGAGCGGTAGGCCAGCGCCCATATCTGCACCGCCAGCGGGCGGTGGTTCCAGTTGGTCGAGCTGAACGGGTATTTCGTCCAGTCGTTCCAGAAGGTCGAACCGGGCAGGATCGTGCGCTTCACCTTCATGCCGGCGTCGCGCAGTTGCGCGGCCACCGCGTCGGTAGTGTTCTTGCGCCAGTCGTCGTCGATCGACACGATGTCGTGCTCGAAATCGGCCATGCCGGCCTCTTCGATCAGGGCCATCGCCGCTTCGGGGTCGTACTTGGCCGGGCCGATATCGGCGTATTCGGGGTGAATCGGCGCCGCGTGGTGGTTGGCCGCGACCTCGCCGCGCCCGCCATAACCCAGTTCAAGGCAGACGGCGTTGTTGGTGGCCATCTGGATCGCCTGGCGCACGCGCTTGTCGGCGTAAGGCTTCATGCCGTCCACCTCGGCCAGCTGGTTGGGCCGCACCACGATGGTGGCGCCGGTGACGACCTCGGATTTTTTCAGCCCGAGCCCGTCCATGATGTCGATGAACTCGCCCACGGACTCGTGCAGCATGTCCACCTCGTCGGATTCCAGCGCCGCCAGCCAGGCCGCCGCGTCGGTGCCGAAGTCGATATACTCGATCCGGTCGAGGTAGGGGCCGCCGTAAACATCGGTGCCCCACCAGGTGTGATCGGGGTTGCGCACCAGGGTACTGCCGACGCCGACCTCGTGGCGTTCGATCAGGTAGGGGCCGGTGCCGACGTTCTGGATCGCGTCCGGGTTGTACGAGCTGTGCACCACCGCCGCCGGGTAGTCGGCGAAACCGGGGATGAGCGAGATATCGGACTTGGGCAGCGTCAGCTTGACGGTGTGGTCGTCGACCACGACGATCGCGCCGTCGCGGGCCTTGTTGGTTTCCGGGTCGATCAGGCTGGAGACGCGCGCGGCCATCGAGTTGCCCTCGACATCCTTCTCGCACCAGCGGTTGATGTTGCGCGCCACGTCCTGGGCGGTGAAATCGTCGCCGTTGTTCCACTTCACGCCCTTGCGGACATTCAGCATGTACTCGGTCGCGTCGTCGTTGATGTCCCAGTCTTCAAGCAGCATGCCGCGGATTGAGCCGTCGTTGTTGTACTCGACAAGGTATTCCAGCGTGCCGCGGGTGACGTTGGCGATCTCCGACCAGTCGGCGGTGCGGGTGTCCTTGAGCGCACGCAGGCTCATCTGGCAGCGCAGCGTGCCGCCCATCGGCGGGGTTTCCTGCGCCTGTACCGGCTGGGCCAGGCCACCGAGGCCATAGGCGGTCGCGGCGCTCAACCCCAACGCGGTCGCACGGGTAAGGAATTCCCGGCGGTCGAGCTTGCCCGCCTTGAATTCCTCCGCGTACATCAACGCGACGCTGTGGGGTTTCCGGGTCTCATTGTGGTCGGTCATATCAATCTCCCTGTGACACGATGGTTCGGTCGGTCTGGCGGTCTTCGCCGCACTTGTAGGCGCTGCAACACGCCCGGTGCGATCATTCGTCCGCTCCCGCGATCATTCGGCACCAGATTCCATGCTCCGTCAACGCTTACCTTCGCCATTTCACGACGAAAAAGCGACATCTCGACAATGCAAAAACGACATTTGCGGCGCATGCGCGGCCATCGCGGGCACAAACTGCCGGAACCGCGGCGGTGCGCGATGAACTACATCAGGGTTGTGCAAGGCGGCGCAGCGCGCTTGGCGGCTGGCCGGTCTGGTGCTGCACGAAACGCGAGAAATAGGCGGCGCTGCCGAAGCCGAGCGCATGGCCGATATTCTGCAACGGATGGTCGGATGTTTCGATCAGGTCGCGCGCGGCGTGCAGGGTGCACTGGGTCAGTATTTCCGAGGCGGTCATCCCCGACGCCTCGCGGCACGACCGGGTCAGGTGCGTCGGCGTCACGCCCAGGTCGGCGGCATAGTCGGCCATCGGCTTGCCGGTGTGGAAATCGCGCGCCACCAGCGCGCAGAAGGCCTGCGACAGCCGCCGCGCCGCGGCGCTGCCGGCGGATTGCTCTGGCGTGTCGCCGATCTCGATCATCTGGCGCCTGAACCAGACCGACAAACGGATCGCGTCGGCCATCACGCATTCGTCGGCGAAGGGCCGCTTGCCCGACTGCTCGCGCTGCATGTCCTCGACGATGCCGGTGATCTCGGCCTGCGCGTGCACGTCGCGCACCCGCAAGTGCTGCGCTTCGTCGGGCATGCCCAGGCCGCCGGCGGCGGGCAGTTCGATCGCCAGGCCGAATCCCTGTTTGCCCAGGTCGAGCGAAAACAGATGCCCCGCCGGGATGAACAGCGCGTTATGGATGCCCACGCCACGGCGCACCCCTTGCACCACCGACAGACCCTGGCCCTTGGTGACCCAGAATAGCAGGTCACCATCATGCACATGCAGCAGGCTCAGGCGCCAGCCGGCACCGCGGGAAAGCTGCGAGATGGTCCGGATTCGGATGCGTGGCATGGCGTGATCTGCGGTCAAGGGGCCTCCATTTCAACATGACGTCTGCGGTCAAGGATTCGTGGCATGTTGACGGGAAACTGCGGCAATATGTTGAAATATGTAAAGCGCCCGATACGTTCAGAGTGATTCGGCCGCGAGAATCCGCCAATCGCGCATACGCTTGCGGAACCAGCTTCGCTGGCGCTTGGCATATTGGCGCGTGGCGACGCTCACCGCCGCGCGCGCCTGGTCGAGCGTGATCTCGCCACGCAAATGGGCGATCAACTCGGGCGCGCCGATGGCCTTGGCCGCGGGCCGGGCGGGTTCCCATCCGGCGAGGTTCGCGCGCGCCTCGTCAAGCACGCCGGCGGCGATCATCGCATCGAAGCGCCGCGCGATCCGGTCGTTCAGCCATGCCTTGTCGGCCTCGATCAGGATCGGCGTCGCCGCGCCAAGCGGCAGCAGCGGCGGCGGTGTGCTGTCCTGCCACGCGGCCAGCCCGCGCCCGGTGACCTGCAACACCTCCCACGCGCGCTGCACCCGGACCGGGTTGCAGGTGTCGATGCGCGCGCGTGTCGGCGCGTCCAGTTCGGCCAGCAACGGGCGCGGCCCCTCGCGGCGCATGCGTGCGTCGGCACGGGCGCGAAGCTCGGGCGGCGTTGGCGGGATGTCGGCCAGCCCTTCGGTCAGCGCCGCAAAGTACAGCCCCGTGCCGCCCACGATGATTGGGCGCGCGTCACCGCGACCGGCCAGCAACGGCGCCACCTCGCGCAGCCAGTGCCCGACGGAATAGGCCGTCTCGCCGGGCACATGCCCGTAGAGGTGGTGCGGCAACCGCGCCTCGTCGTCGGGCGAGGGCCGGGCGGTCAGGATGCGCCAGTCGGCATAAACCTGGATCGCGTCGGCGTTCACGATCACGCCGCCATGATGCCGCGCGACGCGCATCGCCAGCTTGGATTTTCCCGACGCCGTCGGCCCGGCGATCAGCACCGGACGCGGCGCATCGAGCGCCCGAGTCAGCGCGGCGGGCAGGGGGGCGAGAGCATCCATGCGCGCCAACATAGACGGCCGCGGCGCCGGATTTAAGACGCACACGGCGGGTTTTTCACCGCCCCGGTCATCGGTCATTGAACACCGGGACGTTTTGCGACATTTTGCGCGCAATCAAACACATCCCACGGAGCCCGCCCATGGACGACGACCCGACCCCGCGACCGCCCATGTTCGGCCGCGTGATGCTGAAGATATCGGGCGAGGCATTGATGGGGGATCAGGGCTATGGGCTGCACCCGCCGACGGTGCAGCGGATCGCCCGCGAGGTGCAATCGGTGCACGAGATGGGCGTCGAGATCTGCATGGTGATCGGCGGCGGCAACATCTTTCGCGGGCTCCAGGGCTCGGCCCAGGGGATGGAACGCACCACCGCCGACTACATGGGCATGCTGGCCACGGTGATGAACGCGCTGGCGATGCAGAGCGCGCTCGAGGGTCTTGACATCCACACCCGCGTGATCAGCGCCATCCGCATGGACGAGGTGGCCGAGCCATACATCCGCCGCCGCGCCGTGCGCCACCTTGAGAAAAAGCGCGTGTGCATCTTCGCCGCCGGCACCGGCAACCCGTATTTCACCACCGACACGGCCGCCACGCTGCGCGCCAACGAAATGAACTGCGAGGCGATCTTCAAGGGCACCAAGGTCGATGGCGTCTACGACAGCGACCCCGGCACCAATCCGAATGCGCGTCGCTTCGACCGGGTAACCTATGACGAGGTGCTGGCGCAGCACCTGGGGGTGATGGATGCCAGCGCCATCGCGCTGGCGCGTGACAACAACCTGCCGATCATCGTCTTTTCGCTGGACGAGCCGGGCGGATTCCGGGGCGTCCTTGCCGGCGAGGGGACCTATACAACCGTGCACGGCCAGGGATAGGTTGGTGGCCAACACGCGCCGCCGGTGATGTGCAAGGCGGGCGGCAGTCAAGGAAAGAGCAAGACGATGGCAGAAGATATCGAAATCGACACCGACGATCTGGAGCGGCGCATGGAAGGGGCGATCGGGTCGCTGCGCACCGAGTTCGCCTCGCTGCGCACCGGGCGCGCCTCGGCCTCGATGCTGGAGCCGGTGATGGTCGATGCCTACGGCCAGAAAACCCCGATCAACCAAGTCGGTACCGTCAACGTGCCCGAGCCGCGCATGGTCACCATCAACGTCTGGGACAAGAGCCTCGTCGGCAAGGTGGAAAAGGCGATCCGCGAATCGGGGCTGGGCATAAACCCGCAAACCAACGGCCCGATCATCATGCTGCCGATCCCCGAGTTGAACGAGGAGCGCCGCTGGGAACTGAGCAAGGTCGCCTCGCAATACGCCGAGCATGCCCGCGTCGCGATCCGCAATGTCCGCCGCGACGGCATGGACCAGATCAAGAAGGCCAAGGCCGACGGAATGTCCGAGGACGACCAGAAGTTCTGGGAAACCGCGGTGCAGGAGTTGACCGACAAGTATACCGGCGCGGTCGACGAGGCGCTGGAGCACAAGCAAGCCGAGATCATGCAGGTCTGAATGCCGCCCGCCGTCGAACCGCGCAACCAGAGAGGGGGCCCAATGCCCGCAACCACGACCACCGCGAAACAGGACCCGGCGTCAGACCACATCGACGGCACGCCGGCCAACGGGCCGCGGCATGTCGCCATCATCATGGACGGCAACGGTCGCTGGGCCCGGATGCGCGGCCGCCCGCGGTTGTTCGGGCATCACGCCGGCGCACGCCGGGTGCGCGAGATCGTCGAGGCATGCCCCGACCTGGGCGTCCGGTACCTGACCATCTTTGCCTTCTCGACCGAGAACTGGAAGCGCACCCAGGCCGAGGTTTCCGGGCTGATGAGCCTGTTTCGCCGCTATATCACGCGCGAAGCGCGCGCCCTGCGCGACGAGGGCGTGCGGGTGCGTTTCATCGGCGACCGGGTGCGGCTTGACGACAAGCTGATCGCGCTGATGGACGAGCTGGAGGCGATGACCGCCGGCAACGACCGCGTGCACCTGACCATCGCGCTCAATTACGGCGCCCGCGACGAGGTGGCGCGGGCCACACGGCGGCTGGCCGAGGACGTGGCCGCCGGCCGGCTTGACCCGGGCGACGTGGATGTCGAGACGCTGCCGCGCTATCTGGATACCCGGGTGCTGCCCGATCCCGACCTGGTGATCCGCACCAGCGGCGAGGCGCGAATATCGAATTTTCTGCTCTGGCAGTCGGCCTATGCCGAATACGAGTTCATCGACACGCTCTGGCCGGACTTCACCGCCGACGAGTTCGCCCGGCTGGTCCATGCCTTCGGCGGGCGCGAGCGGCGGTTCGGCGCCGTCAAGGCATGAGCACCGCCCGCTGGGACGACCTTGTGCCTCGGGTGGCATCGGCCGCCGTCATGGTGTGCATCGCCGCCGCGGCGCTGTGGTGGGGCGGGCTTGCGTTTCGGGCCATGGTATCGCTGGCCTGCGCGCTGATGCTATGGGAACTGATGCGCCTTTGCGCCCCGCATCCGGCCAGTGCGCCTGTGCAGATCGCTTTGCTGGGCGGCGCGGTACTGATGGTGGCACCGCTATTGCCGGCGGTCTGGATGTTGCCCGTGGTGCTGGCCGTTGTCGTTGCCGGGCTGGCGCAGGCGGGTGCCGGGCAGCGGGTGGTCTGGGCCGGCTACGGGGCGATGATCCTGCTCGCCGGCCTTGGCATGATCCTGGTGCGGGCACAGGCCGGGGCAGGGTGGATGACATGGTTGATCGCGCTTGTGGCGATAACCGATATCGCGGGCTATTTCGCCGGCAAGACGTTTGGCGGGCCTTTGCTGTGGCCCCGTGTCAGCCCCAAGAAGACCTGGTCCGGCACCGTCGCGGGATGGGCCGGCGCGGCGCTGACCGGGGCGCTTTTCGCCGGCTGGCTTGGGGTTGGCGCGGCCGCGATGGCCGCGCTGAGCGTGCTGCTGGCAGTCGCCGCGCAGGCCGGCGACATTGCCGAGAGCGCCATCAAGCGGCGCGCCGGGGTCAAGGACAGCTCGGCCCTGATCCCCGGTCATGGCGGGGTGCTCGACCGCTTCGACGGCATGGTGGGGGCCGCGCTCATGCTTTTCCTGGTCTGGTTCGCGGCGGGGATGCCGCCGGGGGTGTCATGAGGCGGGTGACGGTTCTCGGAGCGACGGGCTCCATCGGGCAGAACACGCTGGAGCTGGTCGCGCGCGCGCCGGACCGGTTCGAGGTGGTGGCGCTGACCGGCGGGCGCAACATCGCGCAACTGGCGCATGATGCGCGCCGGCTGGGCGCACAGGTGGCCGTGACCGCGCATGACGACCTTCTGGGCGATCTGCGCGACGCGCTGGCCGGCAGCGGCGTGACCGCGGCGGCCGGCGCGACCGCGATAGACGAGGCGGCAGACCGCCCTGCCGACTGGACCATGTCGGCGATCGTCGGCGCGGCGGGGCTGGCACCGGGACTCAGGGCGCTGGAACACGGCGGCACGCTGGCGCTTGCCAACAAGGAATCGCTGGTTACCGCCGGACCGCTGGTGATGCAGACGGCACGCCGCCACGGCGCCCGCATCCTGCCGGTGGACAGCGAGCATTCGGCGATCTACCAGGCGCTGGCAGGCGAGGATATCGACACGGTCGAACGGGTGATCATCACCGCCTCGGGCGGCCCGTTCCGTGACTGGCCGCTTGACCGGCTGCGCACCGCGACGGTAGCGCAGGCCTCGGCGCATCCCAACTGGGCCATGGGCCAGCGGATCACCATCGACAGCGCGTCGATGTTCAACAAGGCGCTTGAAATAATAGAAACCAAAGAGTTTTTCGGGGTTTCCCCGGAGATCATCGAGGTCCTGGTGCATCCCGAGTCGCTGGTACACGCGCTGGTGGGATTCAACGACGGCGCGCTGATGGCGCATGTCGGCCCGCCGGACATGCGCCACGCCATCGGCTACGCGCTGAACTGGCCCGCGCGGCACGATCTGCCGGTGGCGCGCCTGGATCTGGCGCAGGCGGGGCGGCTGAGCTTCGAGGCGCCCGATCCCGGGCGGTTCCCGGCCCTGCGCCTCGCACGAGAGACGCTCGCGCGCGGCGGGCTGGCGGGCGCGGTGTTCAATGCCGCCAAGGAACGCGCGCTGGACGGGTTCCTGGCCGGACGCATCGGATTCATGCAAATGGCCGAAACCGTCGAGGACGTGCTGTCCCGAATTTATCCCGACAATGGCCTCATTGATGCCGGGTTTTCACTTGATACCGTCGCCCGGGCTGACCATGTCGCGCGGGTGACGGCCGACGCGGCGATGGCCGCGCGCGGTGCCGCGGCGCACTCATAATCACAAACGAAGCGATTACAGGACGAACACCTCGTGGATAACATTGCACTACTTCCCGAATTCGGCGGATTCATCTGGACGCTGGTCGCGTTCGTCGTTGCGCTGTCGGTTATCGTGGCGGTCCACGAATACGGCCACTACATCGTCGGGCGCTGGTCCGGGATCAGGGCAGAGGTCTTCAGCCTCGGTTTCGGCCCGGTACTGTATTCGCGCCTCGACAAGCGCGGTACCCGCTGGCAGGTGGCGGCGCTGCCACTTGGCGGCTACGTCAGGTTCCTGGGCGATTCCGACGCCGCCAGCGGCAAGGACGGCGAGGCGGTGGCCTCGCTGTCCGCCGAAGAGCAGCGCCACACCATGCACGGCGCGCCGCTGTGGGCGCGCACCGCTACGGTGGCGGCGGGGCCGGTGTTCAATTTCGTGCTGGCGGTGGCAGTGTTCACCGCCATCGGGATGACCCGCGGCGTGCCGGTCGAGCCGCTGACCGTCGGCGCGCTCCACCCGGTGCCGGTGGCGCACGACATCCGCCCCGGCGACACGTTGCTGTCGGTCGAGGGACACCCCATCGACGAGGCGACCGGCGCGCAAGCCGCCGACGTGATGGAGGCACTGCCGAAATCCGATCTTCTGGATTACACCGTGCGCCGCGACGGGCGCGAGATGTCGGTGCGCGGGCCATACGTGATGCCGCCGATGGTGCAGCAGCTCAGCCCGAAATCCGCCGCCATAGACGCCGGGCTCGAGCGCGGCGACGTGATCACCGCCGTCGACGGAGAGCCGATCGTCGCGTTTTCGCAGCTCAAGGACCGGGTCGAAGCCGCCAAGGGCGCGCCGCTTTTACTCGAGGTTTGGCGCGAGGGCGAGACGCTGGAGCTGACGCTGGCACCGCGCCGTGTGGATGAACCCCAGGGCGGCGGCGGGTTCGAGGCCAACTGGCGCATCGGTATCATGGGGGGCATGTTCTTTGCCCCGGCGACCGAAACGCCCGGCCTTGGCAGCGCCTTGTTGGGCGGGGTGGCGACGCTGTGGGAAATCATCGTCGGCTCGGTGTCGGGACTGTATCACATGATCACCGGGGCGATCAGCAGCTGCAACATGTCCGGCCCCATTGGCATTGCCGAGGTCTCGGGCCAGATGGCCAGCCAGGGCGCGTCGAACTTCATCTATTTCGTCGGCGTGCTGTCGGCGGCGATCGGGCTACTCAACCTCTTTCCCATCCCGGTTCTGGATGGCGGCCACCTGGTGTTTTACGCCTACGAGGCGGTGACCGGCAAACCGCCCAGCGACGGCGCATTGCGGATCCTGATGGCGGTAGGGCTGGCGTTCATCGTGTCGCTGATGGTGTTCGCGCTCAGCAACGATCTGTTCTGCCCCTGAGCCGCGATTGCCTGAAACGGGGCACGATCCTGTCCCAATTTCGCCACAATTGCCCGCCACGGTCGAGGTTTCTGACGTTGGCGAAGAAGGATGCAGCTCATGCACACGATCCAGGCGGGAACGCGCGGGCTGGGCCTGCTGGTGACCCTGAATTGGGATCGGCTGCTGGCACTTCTGGTGCTGGGTGCCTCCCTGGCGCTCGGGGCATATCTGCACGCTTTCTGAGGTTTTCTCTCCCTGACCGGCAAGGACGCCCGCTCCCCCCTCGGAGCGGGCGTTTTGCTGTCTTCGAAGCGGACGTTTTGCTGTTTTGACAAGGCAGGACAATATCATTACTCAGAAGAGGACTGGGATGTCTGACGGGGTTTTACAATGACCATTCACAATAGCGTGCGCAGCAATGTCCGCGCCGCGGGCGCGGCGCCATCCGACGGCTTGCGGGTATTTTCCATCCTCTTGTTTTCATTGGTTTTCGTTCTTCTTGCGCAGCTTGCCAGCGCGCAAACCTATCGCTTCGATTCGGTGCGCATCGAAGGCAATCAGCGCATCGAGGCGCAGACGATCCTGAACTACGCGGGAATCGCCCGCGGCCAGACGGTATCGGCCGCGCAGGTGAACGCCGCCTATCAGCGCATTCAGAACAGCGGCCTGTTCGAAGAGGTCAGCCTCGACCCGCGCGGGCGCACGCTGGTCATTTCGGTCCAGGAATACCCCACCATCAACCAGATCGCCTTCGAGGGAAACCGCCGCATCAAGGATGACGCGCTCGCCGACATCGTGCAATCGCAGACACGCCGGGTGTTCAACCCAACCCAGGCCGAGGACGACGCTGCCCGCATTGCCGAGGCCTACAGCCAGCAGGGCCGCCTTGCTGCCAAGGTGACCCCGCGCATCATCCGGCGCAGCGACAACCGCGTCGACCTGGTGTTCGAGGTATTCGAGGGCGGGCTGGTCGAGGTCGAGCGCATCAGCTTCGTCGGCAACCGCGCCTATTCCGACTACCGGCTGCGCCGGGTGTTGCACACCAAGCAGGCCGGCCTGCTGCGTGCGCTGATCAAGAAGGATACCCTGGTCGAGGACCGGATCGAATTCGACAAGCAAGTGCTGACGGATTTCTACCAGTCGCGCGGCTATGTCGATTTCCGCATCACCGCGGTCAACGCCGAGTTGACGCGCGAGCGCGACGGCTACTTCATCACCTTCAACATCCAGGAAGGCCAGCAGTTCCACTTTGGCGAGATCAGCACATCCAGCGATCTGCCACGCGTCAACGCCGATGACTTCCAAGCGGTGGTCAAGATGCGGCCCGGCGTCGTCTACTCGCCCAGCCATGTCGACAGCACCATCGCGCGGATGGAACGGCTGGCGATCCGACAGGGGCTCAAGTTCGTGCGGGTGGAACCGCGCGTCACCCGCAACGACCGCGAGCTGACGCTGGACGTCGAGTTCGTGCTCAGCCGCGGGCCGCGCGTCTTTGTCGAACGCATCGACATCCAGGGCAACACCACCACGCTCGACCGGGTGATCCGGCGGCAGTTCCGCGTCATCGAGGGCGACCCGTTCAATCCGCGCGAAATTCGCGAGGCCGCGGAACGCATTCGCGCGCTCGGCTTCTTCGAGAACGCCGAGGTGAACGCCCGCGAAGGCTCGCGCCCCGACCAGGTGGTCGTCGATGTCGAGGTTGACGAAAAGCCCACCGGCTCGCTCAGCTTCGGGGGCGCCTATGGCACCAACAGCGGCTTCTCGCTGCTAGTCAACTTCAAGGAAGAAAACTTCCTGGGCCGGGGCCAGCGGCTGAGCCTGTCGTTCTCGGGGGCCGATGACGACAAGGTATATGCCCTGGGATTCTCCGAACCCGCGCTCCTTGGCCGCGACCTGCGGTTCAACCTCGACCTGTCCTATCGCGAAACCGACAACGACTTCGCGCTTTACGATACCGAGGTGGCGCGCTTCCGACCCGGTGTCGAGTTTCCGGTGGGGGAAAACGCACGGCTGAACCTGTTCTACAAGGCCGAGGCGGTGGACATATCGAATTACACCGGGGCCGGGGCCATCATCGCAGGCGAACAGGCGCAGGGCAGCCTGCTGTCCAGCGCCGTCGGTTATTCGCTCAGCTACGATACCCGTCGCACCGGACTTGATCCCAAGGCCGGGGTGCTGCTGGAGTTCGGGCAGGAATTTGCCGGGCTTGGCGGCGACACCACTTATATTCGCAGCAGCGGCAAGGTCGCCGCGCAAACCCGCGTTCTCAACGAGGAAATCACGCTGCGCGCCACGCTTCAGGGCGGCATCGTCAACTACACCAAGGGCACCAGCCGGGTGACCGACCGTTTCCTGATCGGCGGCGGTTCGCCCATGCGCGGCTTTGAACCGGACGGCATCGGCCCGCGAGAGGTCACCGCCACCTCCAACGACGCGCTCGGCGGCAACGCCTACGCGGTGGCCAGCTTCGAGGCGGAATTCCCCCTCGGCCTGCCCAGCGAATATGGCGTGCGCGGCGGGGTGTTCTACGATGTCGGCTCGGCCTGGGATCTGGACGTGACCAATGCCAACGTCCTTTACGAAAAGTTCTCGCTGCGCCACGTCGCGGGTGTGTCGATCTTCTGGGATACGCCGGTCGGGCCGCTGCGGTTCAACTTCTCGAACGCGCTCCAGAAAGAGAAGCAGGACCGCGAGCAGAACTTCGAACTGACGATCTCGACGCAATTCTGATGGCGGCGGCGCGCGGATGGGGCGCGCTGCTTGTCGCGGCGCTGATGGCGCTGGCCATGCCGGGTGGTGTGGCCAGCGCGCAAGATGCCGACGTGGTGCGCAGCCCGGTTCTGACGGTGGACCCCGACGCGCTGTTCGCGCGTTCGCAGTTCGGGCAGGCCTTCGACGAGAAGCTCGTCGCCGACAGCCGCGCGCTGGAGGCCGAAAACCGGCGGCTGGAAGACGAGCTGGCCACCGAGGAACAGGAACTGACCAGCAAACGCGCCGAGATGTCGCCGGCGGACTTCCGCGATCTTGCCGACGCCTTCGACAGCAAGGTGCAGCGCATCCGTAGCGAACAGCAGGCCAAGGCGCGCGCGCTCGGCGAGCGGGGCGACAAGGCGCGCCGCCGCTTCTTTTCCGCCGCCGCCCCGGTGCTGCAATCCATCATGCAGGAGGCCGGCGCGGCGGTCATCATCGACAAGCGCAGCGTGTTCATGAGCGCCAACATCGTCGATGTGACGCAATTGGCGGTCGAACGCGTGAACGCCGAGATCGGCGATGGTGCGGACCTGCCCGAGGTGCCCGATGACGCCACCACCCCCGGCGACGATATCCCCGGCGCGGCACCCAATACGCCGCGCGCCGACGGGGCCGTGCGCCTGCCCCCCGCCGACGCGGCCCCCGAAGGCGAACGCCCCTGAACCCGGTCGGACAGCGGACGCGCGGCGTCGCTTGCCCACGCCGCGGCGAATTGCTAGGGACACCGGGGCGCCCGCGTCGGGGCATGGCCCGCGCATGAATGACGTGAAAGGATCCCCATGACCGAGCCGCTGCCGTCCGCCGACATCCACCTGATCCAGCGTATCCTGCCGCATCGCTACCCGTTCCTGCTGATCGACCGGGTCGAGCGGATCGACGGTACGCAATCGGCCACAGGCATCAAGAACGTCACCGTGAACGAGCCGCATTTCCAGGGCCATTTCCCCGGCAAACCGATCATGCCCGGCGTTACCATCGTCGAGGCGATGGCCCAGACCGCCGCCGTCATGGTCGGGGTATCCATGGACATGGCCGACAAGAACATGCTGGTCTATTTCATGGCCATCGACCGTTGCAAGTTCCGCCGCATGGTGGTGCCCGGCGACGTTCTGCGGATGGAAATGACCACCCTGCGCGGCAGGCCGGGCGGCAAGGTCTGGAAGTTCTCGGGTTGCGCGACGGTGGACGGCGAGATGGCGGCAGAGGCCGAATTCACCGCCATGATGGAGCTGGGGCAGGGGTGACGGGCATGAACAGCCAAATACACCCCTCCGCGGTGATCGAGGACGGCGCGCGCATCGGCGAGGGCTGCACGGTCGGCCCGTTCTGCCATATCGGCGCGCAGGTTGAACTCGGCCCGCGGGTGCAACTGAAATCTCACGTCGTTGTCACCGGCCAGACCCGTATCGGCGCCGATTCGATGGTGTTCCCCTTCGCCTGCATCGGCGAGATCCCGCAGGACATGAAGTTCCAGGGCGAGGACACGCGCCTGGAAATCGGCGTACGCAACCGCATCCGTGAACACGTCACCATGAACCCCGGCACCGCGGGCGGCGGCGGCGTCACCCGCGTGGGCGATGACGGGCTGTTCATGGCCGGCTGCCACGTCGCCCACGATGTGCAGATCGGCGATCGGGTCATCGTGGTCAACAACGCCGCGCTTGCCGGGCACTGCATCATCGAGGACGACGTGATCATCGGCGGGCTGTCGGGGGTGCACCAGTTCGTGCGCATCGGGCAGGGCGCGATCATCGGCGCGGTGACCATGGTCACCAACGACGTGATCCCTTACGGCCTTGTGCAGGCGCCGCGCGGGGGGCTCGACGGGCTCAACCTGGTGGGGCTCAAGCGCCGCGGCGTCCCGCGCGAGGACATCACCGCCCTGCGTGCCGCGTTCCAGATGCTGGCCCAGGGCGATGGCGCTTTCCAGGACCGGGCACAGCGCCTGGGCGAGGAAACCCAAAGCGACTACGTCCGCCGGATCGTCGATTTCGTCATGTCCGGCAGCGACCGGTCTTTCCTGACACCGGGGTGAGTGGCATGACCGGGCGCCTCGCCATTCTGGCCGGCAGCGGCGCCTTGCCCGTGGCGCTTACGGCGGCATGCCCCGACGCGCTGCGCGTGGTGTTCGACGGCGTGGCGCACGCGCTCGATCCGCCCACGCACGCGCACCGCTTCGAGCGCCTCGGCGCGCTGTTCGACTGGTTGCGCGACCAAGGGGTGGATCGCGTCGTGCTGGCCGGCGCGATGGCGCGACCGCGCTTCGACCCGGCCGAGTTCGACGCCGAGATGACGCGCATCGCCCCGCAGCTCATGCAGGCGATGCAAAGCGGCGACGACGCGGTGCTGCGCTTCATCGTTGCACTGTTCGAGGCGCAGGGCTTCACCGTTCTGGGCGCGGCCGAGATTCTGCCTGACCTCACCCCGCCCGAGGGCCTGCTTGCCGGCCCTGCACCGCACCCGGGCGCCGATGCGGATGCCATGCGCGGGGCCGAAATTCTCGCCCGCATCTCGCCCCTCGACCTGGGGCAGGCCTGCGTGGTCGAACGCGGCCTGTGCCTTGGCGTCGAGACGCTGCAAGGGACCGCCTTCCTGCTTGATGTCGTGGCCCGCACCCCGGCACAATTGCGCACCCCTGCGGGCGCGCGCGGCGTGCTGGTGAAAGCGCCCAAACAGGGCCAGGACCTGCGTGTCGACATGCCCGCCATCGGGCCCGACACCGCCGCGCAACTGGCGCGCGCGGGGCTCGACGGCGCGGTGATCGAGGCCGGACGGGTGATGATCCTGGATCGCGCCCGCTGCATCGCCGCGTTCGATGCGGCGGGGCTTTTCCTGCTGGCGCGGAGGATGTGACATGCGGGTGTTCCTGGTGGCCGGCGAGACTTCGGGCGACCGGCTCGGCGCGGCGCTGATGGCAGGGCTCAAGACGCTGCGCGACGATGTCGAGTTCATCGGCGTCGGCGGCCCGCAGATGCAGGCCGAGGGGCTCGACAGCCTGTTTCCGATGGACGATCTCAGCGTCATGGGCCTGTCAGAAATCTTGCCCCGTTACCGGCAACTCAGGGCGCGGCTCGACCAAACCGCAAGCGCTGCCATCGTAGCCCGGCCCGACGTGCTGATCACCATCGACAGCCCCGATTTCTGCATGCGCGTGGTGCGCCGCGTCAAGGGCCGTATCGACGTGCGGGCGGTGCATTACGTGGCGCCCTCGGTCTGGGCGTGGCGGGCCGGGCGGGCGCGCCGGATGGCGCAGGTGATCGACCACGTTCTGGCGCTGCTGCCGTTCGAGCCGCCGCTGATGGAAGCCGCCGGGATGGATTGCGATTTCGTTGGCCACCCGGTGGTGTCGGAGCCGCTGGCGAGCGATGCCGACATCGCCGCGGTGCGTGCCCGCCACGGCCTGGGCGACGCGCCGCTGCTGCTGGCGCTGCCGGGCTCGCGCCGCGGCGAGGTGACGCGCCTGGCGCCCGTCTTCGGGCAGGCGCTGCGCCCGGTGATCGCGCAACATCCCGGGATGCGCGTGGTGGTGCCGACCACCGCCGACCTGGCCGCCTCAATGCCCGGGCTGATCGCCGACTGGCCGGGCGACCCGGTGCTGCTGCACCCCGGCATGCCCGAATTCGCCGCCGACAAGCGCGCCGCGTTCCGCGCCGCGCGGGCGGCGCTGGCGGCCTCGGGCACCGTGTCGCTGGAACTGGCCGCCAACGACACCCCGATGATCATCGCCTACGACATGGCGCCGCTCAGCCGCTTCGTGATCTCGCGCATGCTCAAGGTCGACACGGTCACGCTGGTCAACCTGGTCAGCGACACCCGCGCGGTGCCCGAATTCATCGGCAAGGCCTGCCGGCCCGAGCGGATCGCCCCGGCCCTGTCGGCGCTGCTCGACGCGCCCCAGACCCAGCGCGCGGCGATGGCCCTGACGATGAAGCGATTGGGCCGCGACGGCGATGCACCGGGGCTGCGCGCGGCGCGCGCGGTGCTCGACCGGCTCACCTGAACTTCGCGCGCCACAGGGCTTTTCCTGCCCCGACGAATATCCCGGGCGTGCATTGGCCCGAACGGGTGAGAGAGGGGCAGCGCCGCCATTCGGCGATGCCGCTACGAAGCCCTGATCCAGCCGCCGCCCAGGATGCGGCTGCTGTCGGTTTCGTAGAAGACGCAGGCCTGACCGGGCGCCACCCCTTCTTCGGGCGACAGCAGTTCCACCTCGGCGCGATCGGGGCTAAGCGGGCGCACGACGGCCTCGCGCGGGGCGCGGGTCGAACGTACCTTCACCGACATGCGCCATTCGGGTTGCGCCTCGAACGGGGTATCGCCCAGCCAGTTGATCTCGCCCACCGGCACGGTGCGGGTGGCCAGAAGCTCGCGCGGGCCGACGATCACCTCGCGCGCGGCGACATCCAGCCTGACCACATAGAGCGGCTCGCTCAGCCCGCCGATGCCGAGGCCGCGGCGCTGTCCGACGGTGTAATGGATGACGCCTTCATGCGTGCCCATCTCGCGCCCGTCGACATGCACGATGCGGCCCGGGTCGGCGGCGCCGGGGAGCAACTTCTCGATGACGCTGGCATAATTGCCGTCGGGCACGAAGCAGATGTCGTGGCTGTCGGGCTTGTCGGCCACCTGCAGCCCGTAGCGCGCGGCCAGCGCGCGCGTGGCGTCCTTGCCGGGCAAATGCCCCAGCGGAAAACGCAGGTAATCCAACTGCTCGCGCGTGGTCGAGAAGAGGAAATAGCTCTGGTCGCGGGCCGCGTCGGCGGCGCGGTGCAATTCGGGGCCCCCGGCGCCTGCCTTGCGCTGGATGTAGTGGCCGGTGGCCATGCAATCGGCCTCCAGGTCTTTCGCCGTCTCCAGCAGGTCGCGGAACTTCACCCGCTCGTTGCAGCGGATACAGGGCACCGGCGTCGCGCCCGCCAGGTAGCTGTCGGCGAACTCGTCGATGACCGCGTCGCGAAAGATGTTCTCGTAATCCAGAACGTAATGGGGAAAGCCCATGTCCTCGGCCACGCGGCGGGCATCATGGATGTCGATCCCGGCACAGCAGGCCCCCTTTTTCGCCAGCGCCGCGCCGTGGTCGTAAAGCTGCAGCGTCACGCCCACCACGTCATAACCCTCTTCGGCCAGCTTGGCGGCCACGACCGAGGAATCCACGCCGCCCGACATCGCCACGACGACGCGCGTCTCGGCCGGCGGCTTGGCGAAGCCCAGCGAATTGATCTTGGTGTCGCGATCCAGCGGCATCTTGTTCTCCCATCGAAGGTCCGCGGGAATATAGGAAAATCCTAACCACTCTCAAGGCCGGATTTCACCGCTCATTAAGGCGCGTGACGCAGATTTTCCCCGACGACAAGGGGAGTAGGGCCATGTTTCTGAGAAAAGTCGACGGATGCCGATCCGTGCGCCTGCCCGATGGCAGCGTGATGACCCAGGCAGATTTGCCGCCGGCCGATTGCTGCCGGTGGGTGGCCAGCCGCAAGGCGGCGGTGGTCAGGGGCGTGGCCCACGGCCTGATAAGCCGCGAAACCGCCTTGCGGCGCTACCGGCTGAGCGAGGAGGAATTTCGCGACTGGGTCTCGGCCTACCACGACCACGGTACCGACGCGCTGAAGGTAACCTGGGCAGGAAGGTATCGTCAACCATAGGTTGATCGGCGTAAAGTTAATCTGCGGTAACCAGTGGTTAACCTTTTTTGCCCACGGTTCGGAAGCAACATGATTGATTAGCGGAGATCGGAAAGATGCGCGTGCTGCTGGTGGAAGACGATCCCACGACGTCGAAGAGTATCGAGATGATGCTCACCCACGCCAACCTCAACGTCTATACCACCGACATGGGGGAAGAAGGGATCGACCTGGCCAAGCTCTACGATTACGATCTCATATTGCTGGATCTTGGCCTGCCGGACATGAACGGGCACGAGGTGCTGCGGCAGTTGCGGCTGGGCCGCGTCGACACCCCGATCCTGATCCTTTCGGGGGAATCCGACACCGATAGCAAGATTCGGGGCTTTGGATTCGGTGCCGACGACTACCTCACCAAGCCCTTCCACCGCGAGGAACTGGTGGCGCGCATCCATGCCATCGTGCGGCGTTCGCAGGGGCATTCGCAATCGGTGATCCAGACCGGTCAGGTGATTGTCAACCTCGATGCCAAGACCGTCGAAGTGGCGGGAAAATCCGTGCACCTGACGGGCAAGGAATACCAGATGCTCGAACTGCTCAGCCTGCGCAAGGGCACGACCCTGACCAAGGAAATGTTTCTCAACCACCTCTACGGCGGCATGGACGAACCCGAACTGAAGATCATCGACGTGTTCATCTGCAAGCTGCGCAAGAAACTCAGCACCGCCACCGGCGGCCACAGCTACATCGAAACGGTCTGGGGGCGCGGCTACGTGATGCGCGACCCCGAACCGGCGCACAGCGGCGAGTCTCCGCTGGCCATCGGCGCCTGAGCGGCAGCGCGCGCCGCGCCAGCACGGGCGCGCGCGCACTGGACGTTGCGCGCGCGCGGCCCTATCACTCGACCAGAGGATAGGGGAACGGCGGTGACGGCTGATATCGACATCGACGCGCTGACGCGGTCGCAGGCACAACAGGAACTGGGCCGGCTGGCCGATCTGCTGGGCCGGGCCGACGCGGCCTATCACCGCGACGATGACCCGATCATGAGCGACGCGGATTACGACGCGCTCAAGCGGCGCAACGCGGCGATCGAGGCGCGTTTTCCCGATCTCAAGCGTAACGACAGCCCCAGCGACCGGGTCGGCGCCACTCCGGCCGAGGCATTCGAAAAGGTCACCCATGCCCGGCGCATGATGTCGCTGAGCAACGTGTTCTCGCCCCAGGAAGTGCGCGATTTCGACGAGTCCGTGCGCAAATACCTGGGCCTCGGGGCCGATGCGCCGCTGGACTACACCGCCGAACCCAAGATCGACGGGCTGAGCCTGTCGCTGCGCTACGAGCATGGGCGGCTGGTGCAGGCGGCGACGCGTGGCGATGGCACGGTGGGCGAGGACGTCACCCGCAACGCCCGTACCATAGACGATATTCCCACCCGCCTGGATGACGCGCCCGAGGTGCTGGAAGTGCGCGGCGAGGTCTACATGGGTCACGCCGATTTCGCCCGCCTCAACGACCGCCAGAAAGCCGCCGGCGACAAGGCCTTCGCCAACCCGCGCAATGCTGCCGCCGGGTCGCTGCGCCAGCTCGACCCGCGCGTGACGCAGGCGCGCCCGTTGCGCTTTTTCGCCTATGGATGGGGTGAAATTTCCACTCAGCTTGCGGATACGCAATATCAAAGCCTGCGCGCGCTGGCTGGGCTGGGCTTCGTGATCAACGACCTGACGCAGCTTTGCAACGGACCCGAGGCGCTGCTGGCCCATTACGCGGACATCGAGGCCGCGCGCGCCACGCTGGGCTATGATATCGACGGCGTCGTCTACAAGGTTGATGACCTGGCGCTGCAAGCCCGGCTGGGGTTTCGTTCGACCACGCCGCGTTGGGCCACGGCGCACAAGTTTCCCGCCGAACTGGCCTGGACACGGCTTGAGGCGATCGACATTCAGGTCGGGCGGACAGGCGCGCTCAGCCCGGTGGCGCGGTTGCACCCGGTCACGGTGGGCGGGGTGGTGGTGTCGAACGCGACGCTGCACAACGAGGATTACATCGCCGGGCGCGATTCCAGCGGCGCGCCGATCCGCGAGGGCCGCGACATTCGCGAAGGCGACTGGGTGCAGGTCTACCGGGCCGGCGACGTGATCCCCAAGATCGCCGATGTTGACCTCTCGCGGCGCCCCGCCGACGCGGCGCCATATGCCTTTCCCGACACCTGCCCCGAATGCGGCAGCACCGCAATCCGCGAAGAGGGGGATTCGGTGCGCCGCTGCACCGGCGGGCTGATCTGCCCGGCGCAGGCGGTCGAGAAGCTCAAGCATTTCGTCTCCCGTGCCGCGTTCGATATCGAGGGGCTGGGCGCCAAGCAGGTCGAGCAGTTCTACCGCGATGGCTGGATCAGCGAGCCTGCCGACATCTTCACGCTTGAAAAGAATTACGGCCCCGGCCAGCCGCGCCAGTTGAAAAACCGCGAGGGCTGGGGCGAAAAGAGCGCCGACAACCTCATTTCCGCCATCGACGCGCGCCGCGCGATCCCGTTAAGCCGGCTGCTGTTCGCGCTCGGCATCCGCCATGTGGGCGAGGAAACCGCGCGCACGCTGGCGCGCCATTACGGCACCTGGGAGGCGTTCATCGCGGCCATCGATGCCGCCGCCGCGCAAGAGGGCCCCGAGTGGGACGAGCTGCTGGCCATCGACGGTATCGGCAAGGTGCTTGCGCGCTCGCTGGTCACCAGCTTTTCCCAGCCCGCCGAGCGCGCCAGCATCGACCGGCTGGTCGCGCATCTCGACGTGCAGCCCGAGGAGGCCCATGCCCCCGCCGACAGCCCGCTGGCCGGCAAGACGGTGGTGTTCACCGGCACGCTCGATCGCATGACCCGGGCCGAGGCCAAGGACCGCGCCGAGGCGCTCGGCGCCAAGGTGTCGGGCTCGGTCTCGGCGAAGACCGATCTTTTGGTTGCCGGGCCGGGGGCAGGGTCAAAAGCAAAGAAAGCCACTGAGTTGGGCGTCGAGGTCATCGACGAGGACGGCTGGCTGGCGCTGCTGGGGCAGCCATGACCGGGCGGCCCGAAATCCTGTTCCCGCTGTTCGCGGATCTGGAAACCCTGCCGGGTATCGGGGCCAAGACCGCGCAACATCTTGCAAACCTGCATGTCACCCGGCCGCGTGATCTGTTGTTCACCCTGCCGCATTCGGGCATCGACCGGCGCCGGCGCGACACCGTCAAGGGCGCCGAGTTGCCGCAGGTCGTCACCGTCGAGGTGACGATCGGCCAGCACCGCGCCCCGCGCAACCGCTCGGGCGCTTACCGGGTGGTGGTCGAGGATGCCGAAACCAGCTTCCAGTTGGTGTTCTTCCACGCCCGCGGCGATTACCTGCTGCGCCAGTTGCCGGTGGGGGCGCGGCGCATCGTGTCGGGCAAGGTCGAACTGTTCGACGGCATCGCGCAGATGGTGCACCCCGATCATATCCTGCCGCCCGAGGAGGCCGGCGATATCCCCGATTTCGAACCCGTCTACCCCCTGACCGGCGGGGTCACGCAGCGCCAGATGGCGCGCGCGGCACAGGCGGCGGTGGCGCGTGCCCCCGACCCGGCGGAATGGATCGACCCGGCGCAGGTGGCGCGGGCCGGCTGGCCCGGCTGGCACGCGGCGGTGGCCAACGCCCACAACCCCGCCACCGCACCCGATCTGGCCCCGACCGCGCCGGCGCGCGAACGCCTGGCCTACGACGAATTCCTTGCCCACCAGATCACCCTTGCGCTGGCGCGGGCACAGCGGCGGCGCGGCAAGGGGCGCGAAAGCCACGGCACCGGCGCGTTGCAGGGGCAGGTGCTGGCCGCCTTGCCGTTCGCCCCCACCGGCGCGCAGATGCGCGCGCTCGAGGAGATCGCCCGCGACATGGGCACGCCGCGGCGGATGAACCGCCTGCTGCAGGGCGATGTCGGCTCTGGCAAGACCCTGGTGGCGATGCTGGCACTGCTGATCGCGATCGAGGCGGGCGGGCAGGGCGTGATGATGGCCCCGACCGAGATCCTGGCGCGTCAGCACATGGACGGCCTTGCCCCGCTGGCGGCGGCCGCCGGCGTGCGGCTGGAATTGCTGACAGGGCGCGACAAGGGGGCCGAGCGACGCGCCAAGCTCGACGCGCTGGCGCGTGGCGAGATCGGCATCCTGGTGGGCACCCACGCGGTGTTCCAGCGCGACGTGGAGTTCGCGGACCTGCGCCTTGCGGTGGTGGACGAACAGCACCGTTTCGGTGTGCGCCAGCGGCTGGAACTGGGCCGCAAGGGGCAGGGGGTGGACGTGCTGGTGATGACCGCCACGCCGATCCCGCGGTCGCTGGCGCTGGCGCAATACGGAGACATGGATGTTTCGGTGCTCGACGAGAAACCCGAAGGGCGCAAACCGATCCGCACCGCGCTGGTGGCCACCGCGCGCATGGACGAGGTCGTCGATCACCTGCGCCGGGCGATTTTGGAGGGGCGGCAGGCCTACTGGGTCTGCCCGCTGGTCGAGGAAAGCGAGGCGGTCGACCTGACCGCCGCCGAGGCACGGTATGCCCACCTGCGCGCAGCACTTGGCGAGGGCAATGTCGGGCTGGTCCACGGCCAGATGCCGCCGGCCGACAAGGACGCCGCGATGCGCGCCTTCCACGACGGGCGCACCGCGGTTCTGGTGGCGACCACGGTGATCGAGGTCGGCGTGAACGTGCCCAACGCCACCATCATGGTGATCGAGCGGGCCGAAACCTTCGGCCTTGCGCAGTTGCACCAGTTGCGGGGCCGGGTGGGGCGCGGCACGCAGCAATCCACCTGCCTGCTGATGTATCAGCCGCCGCTGTCGGAGGCCGGCCAGCGCCGCCTGACCACGCTGCGCGACACCGATGACGGGTTCCGCATCGCCGAGGTCGATCTGGAAATGCGCGGCGCCGGCGACGTGATCGGCACCGCGCAATCTGGGCTGCCGCGGTTTCGCGTCGCCGACATGGAACGGCAGGCGGCGCTGATGGCGGTGGCCCAGAGCGACGCGCGCAAGCTGCTTTCCGACGACCCGGACCTGAACAGCCCGCGCGGGCAGGCGGCGCGGGTTCTGCTGTGGCTGATGGAGCAGGACCAGGCAATCCGGTTGATCTCGGTCGGATAGCCGCAATCATGCTTCGTTCGCATATGTTCTGTTAAAGTTCTTTACTTTTGGGTAGGGATATGAGAACAAATAGGCAACACATGACATTGGGCCGGAGGAAAACAGATGTTCGACCAAATCAAGACGAGCTTTGCGCGGTCTCGCGACACCCTGGCCGGCGACGCGGCGGGGGTTGTCGCGTTGATGGTCACACTGGTTGTCGGGCTTCACCTGCCCGGTGCTTTCTGAGAACCGATCTTTCCGATTTCTGCCTGCGACTCCCGTGGCGGCGTGTATCGGTCGGCCATCCTCTGTCCCGGATGATGCTGAGCTGCGAACACCGCCTGCCTTGCCGTGTTGCCGCGCCGCGCACCGCGGGATCGCCACCTTGACGCCGCCGCCCCGACCGGGCGCGCGGCGTTCTTTTTTCCAGTACTCGGGTTTTCCGGGCGTCAGGCGGTTTGAGCGGTCTCGGCGTGTTCCATTGCCTCTGCCAGGGCTTCGAGCGTCAGCATGATCGATGCGTGGCGGTTCTTGTAGTCGCGCGCCGGGCGCAGCACCTCCAGCCCGTCGAAGGGCGCCGGCGGGGTTGGCCCGTCGTTTTTCAGCATTGCCTTGAGCGCGTCGCGCGCCGCCTCGATCTGGGCGCGGGTACAGCCGATCGCCGCCGCCCCGGCCACCGCGGCCGAGGCCTGGCCCAAGGCGCAGGCTTTCACATCCATCCCAAGATCGGCCAGCCGATCGCCATCCATCGCCACATCCACCGTCACCGTCGAGCCACACAGCGGCGCCCGGCGCCGCACCGTGGCATCGGGCGCCTCCAGCCGCTCGGTATGCGGGATGTCGGCGGCCAACGCGAGGATGCGTTGCGAATATAGCTTGATCAGGTCGTCGTTGGCACTCATGGCTTTCCCTTTGGCATCCTGTCCCATAAATAGGATGCGCTTTCCCGGATGCAAAAGGTTTTTGCCATGCCCTTCGACCCTGAAACGCTTCGGTTCGACGCCAACGGGCTGATGCCCGCCATCGCCCAGGACGCGGCCAGCGGCGAGGTTCTGATGATGGCGTGGATGTCGGCCGATGCGATCCGCCGCACGCTGGAAACCGGGCGCGTGACATACTGGTCGCGTTCGCGCGCCACGCTTTGGGTCAAGGGCGAAAGCAGCGGCCATGTGCAGGAGCTGGTCGAGATGCGCATCGACTGCGACCGCGACTGCCTGCTTGTGCTGGTCAACCAGCATGGGCCGGCCTGTCACACCAACCGGCGCAGTTGTTTCTTCACCGCGCTGCGCGGCGGGCGCGAGGTGGAGATCATGGCGCCCGAGGGATGAATGGCCCTTGCGGGCCATGCCTTCGGCGAGGATATTTTGGGCCAGAAGAAACCGCGGTCAGAGGCCCACAAGGCGCCGGATATCCGCCTGGCTGGCCCCCTGGTCGCGATAGGTGGCGATGGCGCGGGCGTCGTCGCGCTTGGCCAGCCGCTGGCCGGCATCGTCGCGGATCAGGCGATGGTGATGATAGACCGGCGTCGGCAGGTCCAACAGGCGTTGCAGAATGACGTGAATCGCCGTTGCCTCGTACAGATCGCGGCCGCGCGTGACATGGGTGATGCCCTGCGTGGCATCGTCGAGGACCACCGACAAATGATAGGATGAGCCCATGTCGCGACGCGCCAGCACCACGTCGCCGATGGTTTTAATCGCCTGGTCGTGACCGATGGTGACGCGGCGGGCCGACCCGTCACCGGTTTCGGTGAAATGCAGCGGCGCGGCAAAAGGACGCCGCGCGATGGCGTCCAGCGCGGCGCGCATGTCGAGGCGCAGCGCGGCATCCTGCGGCAGCGGGTCGGGGACAAACCGCGCCCGCGCCCGGCGACAGGTGCCGGGATAGATCACCCCGTCGGGGCCATGCGGCGGCGTGCCCTCGTGCGGGGCACTGGCAGCCTGCTGAATATCGCGGCGGGTGCAGGTGCAAGGGTAGACGAGGTCGGCCGCCCAAAGCTGCTCGAGCGCGGCGCGATATCGCTGCAGGTTGTCGGATTGTCGCATGACCGGCTCGGGCCACCACAGGCCCAGCCAGCGCAGGTCGTCGTATATCCGTGCCTCCCAGTGGGCGCGGGCGCGGGACTGGTCGATGTCCTCGATCCGCAACAGAAAGTCGCCGCCGGCTTCGACCGCCATGTCCCACGCCACCAGCGCCGCATAGGCATGGCCCAGGTGCAGCGGCCCCGTCGGAGAGGGCGCAAACCTGGTAATAGTTTTTTTATCAGGGTCTTGCGCACCATTGTTCATGTTGAAATCAGGTGCCCGCGGGCACGGTTTCCTGCGCGGTCAGCCAATCGGCCCATGCCGCCTTGGCGCGATCGGTGTAGGCCTTGTAGCGATCCTTGCGCCCGCGGCGCCCGGGCTTGAGCCCCTCGACGGGGCGGAACAACCCGAAATTGACGTTCATCGGCTGGAAACTGCGCGCCTCGGCGCCGCCGGTTATGTGGTTGACCAGCGCGCCCATGGCGCTGTCGGCGGGCGGCGCGGGCAAGGCGGTGCCAGTAATCTCGGCCGCGGCGAGCCGCCCGGCCAGGAGCCCCATCGCGGCGCTTTCGACATACCCCTCGACCCCGGTGATCTGCCCGGCGAAGCGGATGTTCGGGCGGCGACGCAACCGCATCTGCGCGTCCAGCAGTGTGGGCGCATTGATGAAGGTATTGCGGTGAATCCCGCCCAGGCGCGCAAAACGGGCATTTTCAAGCCCAGGAATCATACGAAAAACATCAACTTGGGCGCCATACTTCATCTTTGTCTGGAAGCCCACGATGTTGTAGAGCGTACCGAGCGCGTTGTCGCGCCTGAGCTGCACGACCGCGTGTGGCTTTACATCCGGCGCGTGCGGGTTGGTCAGGCCGACCGGCTTCATCGGGCCGTGGCGCAGGGTTTCGCGACCGCGTTCGGCCATCACTTCGATGGGCAGGCAGCCATCGAAATAGGGTGCGTCCTCGCCATCGTGGAACTCGGTCTTGTCGGCTGCCAGAAGGGCGTCGATGAAGGCCTCGTAATCGTCGCGCGTCATCGGGCAGTTGAGATAGGCGCGCTGCTCGTCCTCGGTGTCGCCCTTGTCATAGCGCGATTGCATCCACGCGGTGCTCATGTCGATGCTGTCGGCGTGCACGATGGGCGCGATGGCATCGAAAAAGGCCAGCGCATCGCGCCCGGTTTCGGCGGCAATCGCGGCACCCAGCCCCTGCGAGGTAAGGGGCCCCGTCGCCACGATCCAGTGGCCGCTGTCGGGCAGGGCGGTGATTTCGCCATGCTCGACGGTCACGTTTGGGTGGGCGCGCAGGGTGGCGGTGACGGTTTCGGAGAACGGGTCCCGGTCGACGGCCAGGGCGCCGCCGGCCGGCAGGCGGTGGCGGTCGGCGCTGTGCATGATCAGGCTGTCGGCGGCGCGCATTTCCCAATGCAGCAAGCCGACGGCGTTCTGTTCATCGTCGTCCGAGCGGAACGAGTTGGAGCAGACCATCTCGGCCAGATTGCCGGTGTGGTGCGCGAAGGTGCCCACCTCGGGGCGCATTTCGTGGATGACGACGCGCACGCCCATGTTCGCGGCCTGCCAGGCGGCTTCCGACCCGGCCATGCCGCCGCCGATGATATGCAATGTCTTGTCCATGCGCCCGATCTAGGACAGATCGGCGCGTTTGGAAAGGGCGCAAGCGAGGGGCGGGGAGGGGTCGAGTGGGTCACCGACTGCCATGCGTGCGGCGGTCAGAGAGAGGTTGACCAGGAGGGACGTATCTGCCCGGTGACCCACACTCGCTAATGGCGCGGCCATTGCCGCGCCGTGGCATTGATCTAGCACAGGCGAACAGCACGGCAAAGTGGCAAACATTAACGAATTTGGAAATAATGTGGCCGCGTTCGGGAAACGGCGCCCGATACGGGTGCCGTCACGACTGGTCCCAATCCGGTGGGCGCTTTTCCAGGAAGGCAGAGATGCCCTCGGCGGTGTCGCGGTAGAGCATGTTTTCAACCATCACCTGCCCGGTATGTTCGTAGGCTTGCGCAACGGGCATTTCGATCTGCTCGTAGAAGGCGCGTTTGCCGATCCGCACCGCCGCGCCCAGCTTGCCGGCGACCTGTTCGGCAAGGTCGGCGGTTTCCCGGGCCAGGTCGTCGGTCTCCGCCACGCGGTTGACGAGGCCCAGTTCGCGGGCGCGCTCGGCTTCGACGAACTGGCCGGTGCTCAGCATCTCGAAGGCGTGCTTGGCGGCAATGTTGCGGCTCAGCGCCACCATCGGGGTCGAACAGAACAGCCCGATATTGACCCCGTTCACGCCGAATCGCGTGCCGGTCGCCGCCACCGCCATGTCGCACGACGCGACAAGCTGGCATCCGGCGGCGGCGGCGACGCCGTGGACCTGCGCGATCACCGGCTGCGGCAGCCGCCGGATCGTCAGCATGACCGATGTGCAGCGGTCGAAAAGATCCTTGAAATAGGCGCGTCCGCCATCCTCGGCCTGGCGCCCGGCGGTCATTTCCTTCAGGTCATGGCCGGCACAAAACGCCTTGCCCGCACCCGACAGGGTGATTGCGCGAATGCCGGGCTCTTCGGCCAGGCGATCGAATTCCCCTTGCAGCGCCGCCAGCATCGCGTCCGACAGCGCATTCAGCTTGTCGGGCGCGTTCATGCGCAGGTGAGCCACCGCGCCTGTGTCGTGACGTTCCAGCAGTGCCATCTTGTCCTCCAATCGATTTGCGGCCAACTCTAGGCCCAAGTGACAGGAGAGGACAAGCATGCCATTGGAAATGACCATCGACGCGCTGCACGACTTCATGGCCGAACAGTTCCCGCAAGTGGCGCAGGATTTCACCATCGAGCGACTGGACGAGGATGGTGTGCGCGTGCGGCTCAACGTGGCCGAACGCCACCTGCGCCCCGGCGGCACCGTGTCGGGGCCGTCGATGTTCGCGCTGGCCGACGTGGCGGTGTACCTCGCGGTGCTTGGCCGGATCGGGCCGAAGGCGCTGGCGGTGACCACCAATTGCAGCCTCGATTTCATGCGCAAGCCGGCGGCCGGGGCCGACCTGGTGGCCGAGTGCCGGTTGCTGAAACTGGGCCGGGTGCTGGCCGTGGGCGACGTGCTGATCCATTCCGAAGGCTCCGCGCAGCCGGTGGCGCGCGCCACGATGACCTACTCGATCCCGCCGGAACGGTGACAGCGCAGGCGGATGGTCGAGGGAAATATGGGGTAAAATATTACCTATTTTGTAAGATACTGAAAATGCGAAATTAATCGCGCCTTGCCGCTCTTGACTGTGGGCCACAGGGGTCTATAACCGCGCCATCGAACACATGGGGCCGCGCCGCGCGCCGCCTTCGGAAAACAAGGGAATCGACCCGCGATGAAAACCTATTCTGCGACTCCGGCAGACATCGACAAGAAATGGATCCTGATCGACGCGGAAGGCGTCGTTTTGGGCCGGCTCGCGTCGATCGTCGCCATGCGCCTGCGCGGCAAGCACAAGCCGCAATTCACGCCTCATATGGACACCGGTGACAACGTCATCATCATCAACGCCGACAAGGTGCAGATGACCGGAAAAAAGCGCACCGACAAGACCTATTACTGGCACACCGGCCACCCCGGCGGGATCAAGCAGCGCAGCGCCGAGCAGATCCTCGAAGGCGCCCACCCCGAGCGCGTCGTCACCCAGGCCGTCAAGCGCATGCTTCCGGGCAACCGCCTGTCGCGCCAGTTGATGACAAACCTGCGCGTCTATGCCGGCGCCGAGCACCCGCACGAGGCGCAACAGCCCGATCTGCTGGACGTCAAGACCATGAACTCCAAGAACACGAGGGTTGCGAAATAATGGCCGACCAAATCAACTCGCTCGAAGAGCTGGGCACCGCCGCCGTCGCAACCGCGGCTCCCGAAGAGGCCGAATCAATCCCCCGCGAGCCGGTCCGCGACAAGCTGGGCCGCTCCTACGCCACCGGCAAGCGCAAGGACGCGGTGGCACGGGTCTGGGTCAAGCCCGGATCGGGCAAGGTGACCGTCAACGGCAACGACATCAGCGCCTATTTCGCGCGCCCGGTGCTGCAGATGATCCTGCGCCAGCCCTTCACGGTGGCCGGGGTCGAGGACCAGTTCGATGTCATGGCCACCGTCAAGGGCGGCGGGCTTTCGGGCCAGGCCGGCGCTGTCAAGCACGGCATCTCCAAGGCGTTGCAGCTTTGTGATCCCAGCCTGCGCCCGGCGCTCAAGGCCGCGGGCTTCCTGACCCGCGACGCGCGCGTGGTCGAACGCAAGAAGTACGGCCGCGCCAAGGCGCGCCGCAGCTTCCAGTTCTCCAAGCGCTGATCGTCTGCACAACAGGAAACCATGGGCCGCCCTTCGGGGCGGCCCTTTCGCGTCAAAGCCTCGGCGCCGGGTTCCGCCGGAGGCACGCGGCGCCCCTGGCGCCGCCAGGAATAGTGAAACGCCGCAAGGCGTTGCCGATGGATCAGGTGCGCTCAGGTGCCGTCGTCGGGGCCAATCAGGCCCAGCCCGCGCAGGTAGATGCCGATCCCGGTTTCCAGCAGATCCTCGGCGGGGAAAGGGCTGGCGCGGCCCGGCGAATTGCGCGCGAAAAGCTCGACCACGCCGTGGCTCATCGCCCAGATATGGGCCGAGAACATCGCCGCCGGCGGGCGGCGGGCTTCGGGGATGTGCTGGCTAAGGTCGCGGGCGGCGCGCTCCAGCACATCCCGCGCGCGGCCTGCGGCGGCGGCCAGCTCGGGCGAGCGGTTGACCGAGATACCGCTCTCGAACATGGCGATGTAGTGGCCGGGATACTTGCGCGCGAAGGCAAGGTAGGCGCGGCCCGTCGCCTCGAAGGCGGCCAGCGCCGAGGGCTGGCCGCTGTCATAGGCGTACTGCATCACATCGGCGAAAATGGCGTAGCCCTGGCGTGCCGACTCGGCGATCATGTCCTCGCGGCCGTCGAAATGGCGATACACCGCCGCCGGGGTCACCCCGGCCTGCTTGGCGGCTTCCGATACGGTGAACCCGGCCGGGCCCCGCGCCACGATCAGGTCAAGCGCGGCCTCGACCAGCGCCTGGCGCAGGTTGCCGTGGTGGTAGCCGCGCTTACCCATCCCAGATCTCGGGCCCCCCGCAGACACGGCTGTCGGCGGTTCCCACTGCCTCCGGGTCCTTGCCGGCGTAGTCGATGTGGCTCAGCACGTGGCGCAATGCCTCGATCCGGGCGCGGCGCTTGTCATCGGAGCGGATCACCGTCCACGGCGCGTCGACGGTGTGGCTGAAGGTAAGCGTTTCACCGATGGCGGTGGTGTAGGCATCCCATTTCTTCAGGCCTTCCACGTCTATCCAGCTGAGTTTCCATTGTTTGAGAGGGCTTCTCTCGCGCTCGAGAAAGCGCCGCAACTGCTCGGCGCGGCTGACATTGAGCCAGAACTTGAACAGGTGAATGCCCTCTTGTACCAGCATCCGTTCGAAATCGGTTACCTGGTGGAAGAAATGGGTGCGTTCGGCCTCGGTGCAGAAGTCGAAAACCTTTTCCACGACCCCGCGGTTGTACCATGAGCGGTCGTAGAACACGATCTCGCCCCCCGCGGGCAGATGGGCGATATAGCGTTGGAAATACCACTGGGTGTTTTCGGCGCCCGAGGGAGCATTGAGCGCCACGAGGCGCGCCCCGCGCGGGTTGAGGTGTTCGCGAAAGCGTCTGATCGTGCCGCCCTTGCCGGCGGCATCGCGGCCCTCGAAGACGAGGGCAAAGCGCCGACCGGTTTGCCTCGACCACGCCTGCAGCTTGCTCAGCTCGATCTGGAGGCGCTCAAGTTGCGCTTCATACTGCGCGCGTGGCAGGCGTTCGGAGTGCGGATAGGCCGGGTCGAGGATATCGTCCTTTTCGGCCCGCTTGATTGCGCCGCGGACGTCTTCCGGCGCCTCCCGCTCGAAAAACCTGGTGATCGCGCCGTCGAATGGAAGCTGCATGGGCGTCTCCTGTCTGGCGCCACTATGGCGGCTCAGCGCGCGGCGTTCAATCCGGCGCGGGCGGCGGCGCCTGCGGCGCGAAGATTTCGGAGATGCTGGCCTGGACATGGCGCGCGGGCGTCCGCGCCGAAAGCACCGGCACCACCAGCGTGCTGGCTTGCGCCAATCCGGTCAGCGCCGCCGATGTGGTGAGCGTCGCGATCATCTCAGGTGCCGATGGCCGTCATGTCGAAGGGCGTGGTCTGGTAAATCTGGTTGATCCAGTTGCCGTAGAGCAGGTGCGCATGGCTGCGCCAGCGGTTGAGCGGCGTGCGCGCCGGGTCGTCGTCGGGGAAATAGTCGCAGGGCAGGCGCGTCGGCGTTCCGGTGGCGATGTCGCGGTCGTATTCCTGCTTGAGCGTGTCGCTGTCGTATTCCAGGTGGTTGAAGATATAGAGCGCGCGGTGGCACGGGTCCTCGATCAGGCACGGGCCGACCTCGTCGCTGCCCAGCAGGGTGGTCAGTGTCGGCACGGCATCGACCTCGGGCTGGCGAATCTCGGTCCAGCGGCTGACCGGGACGATGAAATCGTCCGAGAACCCGCGCAGATAGGGCGAGGAGGGCGCCAGGTTGCGATGCCGGAAACACCCGACCGCCTTTTCCTTCAACAGGTGCTTTTGTACGCCGTGGAAGTGGTGGATCATCGCCATCCCGCCCCAACAGACGCCGAAGGTCGAATGGACGTGGCTCTGCGTCCAGTCGAACACGTCGCGCAGCTCGTCCCAGTAGGTCACCTCCGGGAAGGGCAGATGCTCGATCGGGGCGCCGGTGATGATCAGCCCGTCGAACTTTTCACCGCTGGCGCGCACATCGCAAAACGGCCGGTAGAAGCTTTCCATGTGGTCGGCGGCGGTGTTGCGGGTCTGGTGCTCGGTCATGCGAATGAGGCTCAGGTCGATCTGCAGCGGCGTGGCCCCGATCAGCCGTGCGAACTGATTCTCGGTCTGGATCTTGCGCGGCATCAGGTTCAACATCCCGATGTGCAGCGGCCGGATGTCCTGCCGCGCCGCCTGATCCTCGGACATGACCATGACGCCCTCGCGGGTGAGGACATCATAGGCGGGCAAATCCGACGGGATCTTGATGGGCATTGCGGGCACCGTTCCTTGCTGCGGGCGATGCTACAGGGATAGGGATCGCTCAGCCACGGTCAAGGGCGCGCGCCACGAGCCGGTCGAAATCGGCCGGCGTGGCGACGGCGGCGACCTCGTCGGCGGTGACCGTCACGCCCCACTTCGCCATTGCCGCGTAAAGCGGCTGACGGTGCGCCAGCGCCTGCCCATAGGTCCAGCGGATGAAGCTGTCCGGGTCAACTTCGTCTTCCTGGCAATTGTTTTCAATAAGGTATTTGCGCCACATCCTGGTAAGGAACCGGGGCTGGTACGACATCGGCTTGGGGGCCTTGTCGAAGCGGCGGATCAACTCGTCGGTGTGCGCGTCGTCGCCCTTGATCCAGATCATCAGCATGTGGTGCGACAGCATCGACAGGATCGGGTCGTTCGGGTCGCCGGGATCGACCCATTCGCAGATCGACCCGCCGGTGTCGCAGACGAAATGCGGGTAGCCGTACAGCGCCTCGGCGCGGTCGATGAAATACGGCGTGTCATTGAGCGCGGCGATCTCGCCGCGGCGGAACTGGTCCTGACGGCGGGTGTATTCGTCGTGGCTCAGCCCGCCGCGCGCCGGGTTGCCCGGCTTGCCCAGGTAGGTGGATACCGGCGCGAGGTTGTCGAAGGTGATGTTGGAGCCGATGTAGATCGAATCCGACATCAGCAGATCGCGCAGGAACGGCACCTTCATCGCGTGCGCCTTGGCGTTGTCGGCGATGTATTCGTCCATGTAGCGCGTGCCGATGCGGTAGTCGATGGAGTAGTGGAACCAACCGCCACTGGCGCGCAACAGGTTCGACAGGTGCGTCTTGCCCAGCCCCGACATGCCGAACAGCAATACCCGTTTGCGCGGGGCTTCAAGCCACGCCTGCCCGTTGGTGTAGATCATCTCCGGTTCTCCGCTACCGGGCGGAACCGCACGGCCCGCCGCTTGCCCGTTCCCGTGTCCTAGCGGGGCCGGGCGGGGCGGTCAAACGCTGTGCGCTTCGCCGATCCAGGTGAAGTTCACCCCACCGGTCGCGATGGTTCGCGAAGCCGTCACAGCGGCGCCGCGAAGCGGCGGGTTTCCCACCAGATGTTGAGGTAGTTACCGGCGAAAATCAGCGCCGCGCCGGCGAAAACGAAGATGTCCAGCGCCTCGCCGTAAAGCGCCATGCCGACCACCGCGATAACCGGCAGGCGGGCGAAATCCAGCGGCACCACGACGGTGGCCGGTGCGATCGCCAACGCCGAGGTCAGGCAGTAGTGCGCCGCCAGCCCGGCCGCGCCCACCACCGCCACCCATGGCAGCAACGCAACCGGCGGCAGCGCAACGTCGCCATCCACACCGGCACAGAGCAGCCCCATGAGCGCCTGCAGCAGCGTCATGTAGAACAGCACGCAGGTGATCGTCTCGGTCCGCGTCAGCCGCTTGGTCAGCATGATGTTCATCGCGAACCCGACCGCCGCGACCGCCGCCGCCAGAACGCCCGCGTTGACCGTCTCGGGGCTGGGCCGGGCGACGATCAGGATACCGGCAAAGCCCAACGCCGCGGCAAGGCTGCGCATCGGGGTCATCCGTTCACCCAGAACCAGCGGTGCCAGCACCAGCACCCACAGCGGCGAGGTGAACTCCAGCGCGAAAACCTGCGCCAGCGGGATCGCGGTGATCGCGAAGAACCACAGGTTCTGGCCGGCGAAGTGGAACACGTTGCGCGTCAGGTGCAGCGCCGGCCGGCGCCGGGTGATGCCGCGCCAGCGCCCTGTCATGACGGCAACCGCAAGCACGATGACCAGCCCCACCAGGCTGCGATACATCATGATCTCGAAGGTGTCGAAACGCGCCGACAGCGCCCGCCCGGCCACCGCCATGGACGAGAACGCCGCCACGGCGCCGCTCATCCACAGCGCGGCACGCAGAACGGGTGGCGAGGTGATGTCGGTCATGGCGGTGCCGCCAGCGCGGCTTGGACCCGATCAACGATCAGCGGCGCCAAAAGCACCGCCCCCGCAGTCGAGGGGTGATCGTCATCGAAATACAGCGCCTTGCCGTCGCGTGCGTTCTCGCACCGTCCCGGCGGGCGGGTGTCGCAGAACACGTCGACCGGCCGGACATGATGCAACCCCGGCAAAGTCAGCGCATTGAACAGCGACAGCACGTCGGCGTTGCGTTCCTTGTAGCGCGCATAAGAGGTGCTTAGTGGCTCGGTCATGTCGGGGGCGAACAGCGCCCGTTTGGCACGGGTGCGCGGCACGTGCCACCCGGCTTCGGGGATGGGGTGAACAAGGATGACATTGAATTCCTTCGTTGATGCTCTGATCTGCGCCTCCATCTCGGCCAACACCTTCGCCTTCCGGTTACCCCCGCCACGCGACAGCGCCTGCCCGGGAATTGTATCCGTTTCGGCGGGCGTTCCGTTCTCCACCCCCCCTTCGCCATTATCAAACCTCTCGCCGGTCGCGTGCAGGGTAAACCGAGACGTCAGAACGATTGTCGACGCGCCAAGATCATGAGCCACCTGCCGCATCATGCGATTGTATCGATCACAGGCCAGGCTGCCGTTGCGCTTGAATCCCGGCAGCGCAATACATCCGGGGCTTTCATATGCGTAGGAGGAAATGCCTGCCGCCATCAAATGTTTCTGCGCCATGTGGGAAACTGCGCCGGAATGGCTGTCGCCGATGAACACGACCTCGGCGCGCCTATTGATCAGAAAATCGTCGCACCCCTCGACCGGATGATTGGCCGCTAATCGTTTATCCCGGAATTGGCAGCGTCGCGTATATGGGTTGCGATCCTTTTCGAAGGAATCAAGCGCAACAACCCGCGCCGGAAGTCGCCCCGGCAGGCCGTTGCTCAGATGCCCCACCAGCCCAAAGCCGAATAGCGCCACGCCGACCGCTGCGGAGGTGCCGAAGACCTGGCCTCGGCGCGGCAGCAATGGCGCGCCGCGGTCGCGGAAGGGCTGCTCGACATAGCGCCAACTCAACCATGCCAGCGGGAACGTGGCGAGGGCCAGCGCCATCATCAGCCAGACGGAAGGTTCGTGCAGACTGCGCACCCGCGCGAAGGCAAACAGCGGCTGGTGCCAGAGGTAGGCACTGTAGCTGATCACCCCGATTGCCGTGAAAGCGCGCAGCGACAGCAACCGCGCGACCGCCGTGCCCCGCACCCCATAGGCGATGATCAAGACCGTGCCCCCCACCGGGGCTAGGGTATAAAGGGACGGGAATGGCGTCCCCGCATCATAGACCAGTGCCGACCCCACGATCAGCGCCAGCCCAAGCGCACCCAACGCGCCGTTGCCGCGCGGTGTGCGACCGAACATCGCAACCGCGCAGATCGAGCCAGCGAGCAGTTCCCACAGCCGCGACAACGTGAAAAAGAAGTTCTCCGCAGGGTAGGCCCGCCAGCCCCACTCGGCCACGCCCAGCGATGCCAGCGCAAAAGCGCCAAGGCAAACCAGCAACCACCGTCGTGACAGCCACGCAAGCGCCATCAACAGCGGCGGGAACATCAGGTAATACTGTTCTTCCACCGCCAGGCTCCAGGTGTGGAGCAGCGGCGCGAATTCGGTGCCGGTTGCGAAATACCCTGCGCTGTCAAGAAAGTAGAGGTTCGATACGAACAGAACCGTCGCCGCCAGGCTGTAACAGAACTGCACCAGGGCCGACGGAATCATCCAGGCCCAGGCAAATGGCAGGCACACAAGCAGCACCGCGAAAAGCGCCGGCAGTATGCGCCGTGCACGCCGTTCGTAGAATCGCAGTATTGAAAACCGCCCCGCGGCCTGTTCACCCAGCAGGATGGTGGTGATCAGGTAGCCGCTGATGACGAAAAAGACATCCACGCCGACAAAGCCGCCGCTCATCGCGCCGAATCCCGCATGGAACAGGATCACCGGCACCACGGCCACCGCGCGCAGGCCGTCAATCTCGGGACGATATTTCATTGGGCGATGGTCCTGCTTCCTGCGCCTTTTCGACGGGCCTTAGCAACTTCGGTGCGCGTGGCCAAGCCCACACCGGTTCAGCGCGCGATAACCAGGTCCGCGCACAGCCCGCCCAGCCGCCCGGACCGGCCCAGCCGCAGGCTGCCGCCATGGGCGCGGGCGACGTCCGAGGCGATGGCCAGCCCCAGCCCGACGCTGCCGCCGCGATCCTGGTTGCGGGCGGTGTCGAGCCGGGTGAACGGCTTGAGGGCCTCTTCTCGGGCGTCCTCGGGGATACCGGGGCCGTCGTCCTCGACGCGGATGCGCAGGTTGCGCGGCGTCAGTCGCGCCGAAACGACGGCGTGCTCGCCGTAGCGCACGGCGTTGCCGATCAGGTTGTCGACGGCGCGCCGTATCGCCACCGGCCGCAGCGCCACGGTGGTGCCGGGTTCGGGCACCTCGCCCAGTTCGACCGGCTTGCCGGCGCGCTGCGCATCCTCGACCAGTTCGCGGATCATCACGCCCGGATCGGTGTTCTCCGGCAGGGTATCCGTGGCGGTGCCGCGCGCGAAGGACAGAAACTCGTCCAGCATCCTTTGCATGTCGGCCACGTCGCGCTCCAGTGGTGCGCGATCGGCCTCGTCGAGCATCGACAGCCCCAGCTTGAGCCGCGTCAGCGGCGTGCGCAGATCGTGACTGACCCCCGACAGCATCAGCGTGCGCTGTTCGATCTGCCGCTCGATGCGGGCGCGCATGTCGAGAAAGGCATGCCCCGCGGCGCGCACCTCGATGGCGCCGGTGGGCTTGAAGGGCAGGTGGCGCCCCTTGCCGAAGGCGGCGGCGGCATCGGCAAGCCGCTTGATCGGGCGCAACTGGTTTCGCAGGTATAGAAACGCGATCAGCGTCATCACGCCGCCGAAGAACACCATGTTGACGAACAACTGGTGCGAATTGCGTGCGCTCAGGCGGCGCCGGTTCACGCCGATCTCCAGCACCCCGGCCGACGTGTCGAGGTAAAGCCGCGCCGGCCCGTCGCCGCCCAGTTGCACGGCACGCAACCCGGGCAACTTGTTGTCCAGCCGGCGCAGTACGATCGCGCCGGACAGATCGTACCAATCGCGGTCGGTCTCGGGCAACTCGGCCCCTTCGGGCAGGTAGCGCAGTTCCAGCTTCAGCACCCGCGCGGGCGCCGCCATCGCCGCCAGCGCCGCGTCATGCCCCGCGTCCTCGGGGATGCGCGCCGTGACCAGCGCGATCTCACGGCTCAGGGCACCGGTCATCTCCTCGGTCACGTCCTCGAAATAGCGCTGGATCACCACCACCGAGACGACCAGTTGAAGCGTCACCACGGGCAGGATGAGAATCAGCAGCGCCCGGCCATAGAGGCCACGAGGCATGCCGCGCTTGAGCCAACGGAAGATCATGGCTTGCAGCCTACTGCAATCAGGGGAAAAATGGACAGGTTTTTTGCGCTTCGCAGATGCCCGGCCGAGCAGGAGACGACATGCAGACCGAGGATGATTTCGACCCGCCCGCCGGCGTGGCGCAAACGCTTGCGCCGGGGCTGCGACGCGTCCTGGCGCCCAACCCCTCGCCGATGACATGGCGCGGCACCAACACCTACCTGCTGGGCGGGCAGGGCGGCATCGCGGTGATCGACCCCGGCCCCGACGATACCGGCCACCTGACCGCGATCATGGCGGCGCTGGAGCCGGGCCAGAAGATCACGCATATCCTGGTGACGCATGCGCATCTCGATCACTCGCCGCTGGCCCGGACGCTGGCGCGGGAAACCGGCGCACCGGTGCTGGCCTATGGCGACGCCGGCGCCGGGCGCAGCGCGGTGATGCGCGAGCTGGCCGCAGCAGGGATTTCGGGGGGCGGCGAAGGGGTGGATGCGCGCTTTGTTCCCGACGAGTCCTTGCCCGACGGCGCCCGCATCGTCGGCGACGGCTGGCAAGTCGAAGCGTTGTGGACGCCGGGCCATTTCGGCAACCACCTGTGCTTTTGCACGGGTGATGCGATATTCACCGGTGACCTGGTGATGGGATGGGCCAGTTCGCTGGTATCGCCGCCCGATGGCGACCTGACCGATTTCATGGCGTCGTGCCGGCGTTTGCGCGCGCGCGGGGCAGGCGTGTTCCATCCCGGCCACGGCGCCCCCGTCACCCGGCCGGCGGAGCGGCTGGACTGGCTTATCGCGCATCGCGAGGCACGCGGCGCCGCCATCCTCGGTGCGCTGCGCGACGGCCCCGCCGATGCCACCACGCTCGCGCGGCGCCTATATACCGACACGCCCGCCGCCCTGCTGCCCGCCGCAGCGCGCAACGTCTTTGCACATCTCATTGATATGGAAGGTAAATCAATGGTTCGCGCGCGCGGCCCCCGGAGCGCCGACACCGCCTATGAGATCTTCGCCTGAGCCCCCGGATTCTCTGCCGTTTTCCCGGTAAAACCCTCTGGACGCCGTTCCCGAGGGTTGCTATACGCCACCTCGTGTTCCGGCGTAGCTCAGCGGTAGAGCAGTTGACTGTTAATCAATTGGTCGTAGGTTCGATCCCTACCGCCGGAGCCAAAATTCTCTAAGGTGCTGAAAATATTGGCATAACTGCGACAAGAGTCGCAGATGCGCCATCATGGCACGACTCCTGTCCCTCCGCCTGGCACATTCGCTGGCACAGGAGTCGTAGACATGCAGGCCAAGCTCAGAACCCAACCACATCTCGAATACCGTCCTACGGGCTTTCATTGGCGTCGTCGCTGGCCGAGCCGAATCCGAAAAATCTGCGATTCCCGAAAAAAATCTTTTCTGCTCTTTTCGCTCCGCTCCCACGTCATCCCCGACGCGAAGGCGCTGGCTCAGAAACTCACCCTTCTGAGCGATATCGCCTTCGCAGGAGTGACGGAGAGAACGATGGCGATCGCCCCGGACATCATGGAAAGGCTCCTTGTGGAGTTGTGTCGCTTCCTGATCGAGGCGGCCGATGTTGCGCGCGAGACGGCCCCGGCCCGTAGCGCCGAGACCGCAGCCTACGAGCTTGCATGTGCCAATGCGGCCGTGGACAGCCTTCGAACTGCAATCGCCACCCGGGACCGTGAGGTAGCCCGCGCGCCGCTTCAGGCTGTCGCGGCACGGCTGGGCGTCACGCTCGATGAAGACGATCCCGACTGGCGTCGCCTTGCCTTCCGCGCCTTGCGTGTCATGCTGGATGCCGAGCAAGAAAACCAGCGCCGCGATCAGGGCGAGTTCGAAGCCCCATCCGCCGTTTTTCAGACCGCTCGGACGCTCGTCGAGGCGCCCCGGGCGGGCGCAGAAGCGTTTTCCACGGTCCCGTGCAGGTCAATGCCGCTCGGGAGTGACTATGTAGCTGATATGGCCCCGTCCCCAGCCGCATGCGCTGCACACCCACCGGCGCAGGCAGCGATCGCATCGGTCGCGCCAGACAGTGCCAATGCGCCGCGTTCCGCTCAGGAGGCACCCGCATCTGCGACAAGGCCAACTGAGGTCGCAGCCGCTCAGGAAAACGATACCGCCTGCCCGAGCCTCACAAAGGGCGCCCAGATCTACATCGATCTGCGCAGCAAAGGATACAAGAGCTTCAAGCCAAGCGAACAGAGGAACGAAAAGGCTGGGGCCAGCTGGGCGCGCAATACCGCGCCGAATGTGCGCTCGACCGCCTGCCTCATGTCACGTATCTTCGGCGACAAACCCTTCAGCGCAATCAATGATACCGACCTGAAGGACGCTTGGGAACTCCTCGACCGCCTACCTCGCTCCTATCAGGCCAGGACCTCGAAACTTTCGCCGGAAGCGGCCGCAGACGAGGCAGACGCCACCGAAAAGCGCAACCAGCAGATCACCCGCGCACGGCTTAAGAAAAAGGGAGCCAGCCCCGGCAAGATCGAATCCGCGATACTGAAGGACCGCCTCCCGCGTCTAAGAACGGCCACGATCTATCGGCACATGCAGGATTTTCAGCGGATTTGCGTCTGCATGAAGAAAAAGGGACATATCGCGACCAACATCATGGAAGATCATATCTGGGATTCAGCCGAATATCTGCGCCGTGAAACGCTCGAAGAAGACAATGAGCGCCTGACCTGGTGCGGACATCTCGACAGCCTCTTCCGTTCACCGGTCTACCAGGACAATCTTGACGATGTCGGTGACCCGATGTTCTGGGCGCCGCTGATCGCCCTGCACATGGGTTTGAGAAGCGAGGAAATCCTGCAACTTTTTGTATCTGACATTCAGGTGATCGGCGATGTTCCCTGTATCGTGCTGCGGCAAGGACCGGGGCAGAGCCTGAAAAGCAAAGCCGCCCGGCGCACTGTGCCGATCCATAAAAACCTTTTGAAGCTCGGTTTCATGAAGCTGGTCGCGCTGCGAGACCGAGATCAGGAGCCGCGTCTGTTTCCGTGGATCGAACGCAGCCAGAACAAAAAGACCTTCACCGAGACGTTCTCGAAACGGTTCACGCGATACCGCCAAGATCACAAGATCTACGACAAGCAGCGCGACTTCCATAGCCTCCGCACGACCTTCAATCATCTGCTCATCGCTGCCGAATGCCCCGACACGCAGCGGCGCGCTCTGATGGGCCATGTCGAGCGAGATATCGGGATCGTGCACTATAATCCCCACGGGTTCTCGGAAGAGCAGCTTCAGCGGCGCGTCAATTCGATCGAGGTTGATATCTCAATGATCCGACCGCCATTCGATACGTCTCAGACCATGAACGTGACGCATTTGTCTGACCGCCGTCAGCCGCTTCCTGCGTAATCGGCACAGGCGTGTAGAGCGTCAACCACCTTGTCCGCGTGCGACAACCACCATGGCCGGTTTTGAGGCCGCCGGGGTTGGCGTGTCGTTTGGTGTTTTGGGTTAGGTTTCTCCTTCGTTCTGGTTGTCGGCGATGGTTGTCGCTGAGGCATCGGCCTGTGCCCGCTTGTTCAGGGCAGCCGCACGCTGCCGGTAACTTTCGGCGTTCATCTCCATGATGGTGGCATGGTGAACGAGCCGGTCGATGGCGGCGACGGTCATGGCCTTGTCCGGGAATATCTGATCCCATCCGCTGAACGGTTGAT
>NZ_JAGXFK010000062.1 GCF_024637375.1 Sediminimonas sp.
CTGGATGATGTGCCACAGCGCGCCACGCACGTTCAGATCGCTCTGGCTTTGTTTCCAGATCAGCCCGAGCGAGATGACCTCGGTCACCAGCCCGCCGGCCGCGGCCCAGAGCATCGGGCCCGTGGGCAGGTCGATGGGGTCGGAAAGGCGCATCGCCGCCATCACGATGACCACCACCGCCATGCCCAGCAGGAACCCGCCATTGACCAGCGCCCCGATGAGCTCGGCCCGGTACCAGCCAAAGCTGCGATTCTCGTCGGCGGGGCGCCGGGCGAGACGCGCGGCAATGATCGCCACCATCACGCCGCCGACGGCCGAGAAGGTGTGAAACGCGTCCGAGATGACGGCGATGGACCCGGTCCAGAGGCCGACCCCCATCTCGAAGACGAAATATACCCCCGTCAGCCAGGCGGAAATCGCCATTCCGCGCCCGCTGGACGGCATGTGGTGGTGGCCTACGTGAGACATATGGCGTGTCCTTTCCTGATCGGAGCCCGAGCGCGCAGGTCGCGAATGGCGCCCGCGGCAATTTCCCTGGCATGGTCGGCCACGGCGGTTGGGCCGGCCGGGGCGCGTGAAGAGGTCACGAGTGTCTTCGGCACGATCATTTCGCGTTGCTCCAGGCGTTTGTTCTTCCGTGACGGTACCCGAGAATTTGAGCGACCGTGATGAACTGATTTGTATCCGTCTGTCGCAACAGCCTTCCATGTCATAAATCATGTTACAAATGGAGACAAAACCGTCGCTGACCGGGCGATGATAGCCCCGTATAGGAACGCCATGGGACATGCGCCTCACATCCTTGTCGTCGACGATCATCGGCAGATCCGCGAATCCGTTTCGCGGTTTCTGGAGAAGAACGGCATGCGCGCCACGGCCGCGAAGGATGCATCGGAAATGGACGCGCGCCTGTCTGCGGGCGATTTCGATCTGCTGGTGCTCGACGTCATGATGCCCGGTGAAAGCGGGTTGTCGGTCTGCCAGCGATTGTCGGCCGAAGGTCGCATACCGATCATCATGCTGACAGCGCTCGGCCAGGAAACCGATCGCATCGTGGGGCTTGAGATCGGCGCCGACGACTACCTGACCAAGCCTTTCAATCCCCGCGAGCTGCTGGCACGCATCAAGGCAGTGCTGCGAAGGACGGAAAAACCCGAGACCCATGCCGGCAGCCTGGCCGGAAAGACGGTTCGTTTTGCCGACCTGGTGCTCGACGCCGATCGCCACGTCATCGACGACGATCGCGGCAATCGCATCCCGCTGACGACGGCGGATTTCAAACTCCTGACCGTCCTTCTGGAGCGGTCGCGAAAGGTACTGACCCGCGAGCAACTGCTCGACCTGACAGCCGGTCGGGCGGCCGGCCCGATGAACCGCAGTATCGACAACCAGATCAGCCGCTTGCGGCGCAAGATCGAACCCGACCCGTTGCAGCCGCGCATCATCACCACGGTTCGCAATGGCGGCTATTGCCTGGCCGCGGATGTGGAGGTGATCGACTGATGTCGAAGCCTTTCGCAAGCCTTCGCGCGCAGCTCGTCGTTCTGATCGTCGCGGCCCTTGTCGTGGCGCAGGCCGTCAGCCTGTGGCTGTTCGTGGACGAGCGCACCCTCGCCATCCGGGCGGCACTGGGCTTCGAGGCGGCAGGGCGCGCGGCGAACGTGGCACGCCTTCTCGAGGAGGCTCCGCAGAATCTGCATGCGTCGATCCTGCGCGCGGCGAACTCGCCGCTGGTGCGCTTCGAAACCGGCGCGGCGCCCGGCGTCCGGCATCTCGATCACAGCGACGCTGGCCGGATCGAGCGGCACGTCCGCACCCTTCTTGGCGACAGCAATGGCCGGGAAATCCGCGTCGAGCTGCATCAGATCAAGGGCAGGATCCTTCCTCTCCCGCATCTCTCGCCGCAGATGGCGGAGCTGCACAGCGCGATGATGAAGGGGGAGTTGTCGGCGGTCGAGATGAACCTTTCGATCGCGCTGGCGGGCGGGAAATGGCTGAATGTCGGGACGCGGTTCGAGCGTCCCCCCCTGCAATGGCCGTTCTTCTCGACGGTGACTTTCGGATTGACGGCGGCGCTGATCCTCGTCTCGGTCTGCTGGTTCCTCGTCACGCGGATCACCGGGCCGCTGCGCCGATTGTCACGGGCGGCAGACCGGCTTGGACGGGGCGAGGACGTCGATGCGCTGCCGGTCGTCGGGCCTGTCGAGGTGCAGGATCTGACAACCGCCTTCAACCGGATGCAGGATCGCCTGACCCGGTTCGTCGCCGACCGGACGCGCCTGCTGGCCGCCGTCGGCCACGACCTTCGCTCGCCGCTCACCGCGCTCAGGGTGCGGGCCGAAATGGTCGATGATCCCGAGACCCGCGAAAGCCTCATCGAGTCCGTCGAGGAAATGCAGATGATGGCCGAAGCCACGTTGACATTCGCGCAGGGGCTGACCGGCTCCGAAGAACCCGAAACCGTGGAAATCGGCGCGTTTCTCGCCGCGCTCGGGGAGGACATGGTCGAGACCTTCCATCTAAAGGGCGGGGCGCCGATCAAGGCGCGCGTGCGCCCGGTCTCGCTTCGCCGCGCGATCCGCAACGTGGTCGAAAACGCCGTGCGCTATGGCGGCGGCGCAGAGGTGAGCTGGCGCAGCGACAACGACGATCTGATCATCGACGTTGCGGACCAGGGGCCGGGTATCGCGGCCGACAAGCTGGAGCAGGTGTTCGACCCGTTCTTCCGGCTCGAGGATTCACGGTCGCTCGAAACCGGCGGGCATGGGCTGGGGCTGTCAATCGCCCGCTCGATCGTGCGGGCGCATGGCGGCGACATTCACCTGGCCAACAGGCCCGAAGGCGGTTTGACGGTGTCCATAACCGTGCCGCTGGATGGCGATGTCGCGGCCGAAAAACAATGGATCGAAAAGGAGAAAGACAATGAACACGACAATGAAACGGACACTACTGGCGACGCTTGCACTACTGGCGGCACCGATCGGCGCCGTCGCGGGTCAGGCGGGAGATTGGCAAGGGAGGTATGACCACATGATGTGGAGCAACGGACACGGCGCGTTCGGCGGGCTGATGATGATCCTTTTCTGGGGCGTGATCATCGCGCTGATCGTCCTGGGGGTAAAATGGTTCACGGACACGCAAGGAAGCCGCGGCAAGCGTGATGCCATCGACACGCTGCGCGAACGTTTCGCTGCCGGCGAGATCGACGAGGAGGAATTCGATCGCCGCCGGAAGGCGCTCGAGAAATAGTTGGCAGCCCCCGCACCATGCACCCGTCGTGGCGGTATCGCCGAATCCGCGAACCCAACGCCGCGCGCCGGTTCGGGCGTCGGCTCTCCACCGGGTGTGTCGGTTCCGTCAGCGAACACATCGTCGAGGTCTGCAACCGCGCACCGACCGGCACGCAAGCCGGGCATGCCTGACCGCGACGGAAAAAACGTGATGGCCGCAGGACGGCATCGAGGAGCAGGAAAATGCAGAGGTTTTTGATTTTCATGGCCGCCGGCGCGATCGCGGGCGCAGGTGTCCTGGGCTGGCAGGCATTGCGGCCGACACCCGAGCAGGCGGGGCATTCGATGGCGACACCCGATACGGCGTCGATCCCCGAAGGGGGTGCGATCGTGGAGGTCACGCCGCCCGCCGAATTGTCTGTCGAGGCGCGGATCGGCAAGCGCGGATTCGACGCCAAGTGCGCGGAATGTCATGGCAAGAACGGCGCCGGAAAGAACGGCGAGGCTCCGCCGCTGATTCACAAGATTTACGAACCAAGCCACCACGGCGACGCGGCATTCCTTCGCGCCGCGGAGAACGGCGTCAGGGCGCATCATTGGGATTTCGGCAACATGCCCCCGGTCGAGGGTGTGACCCGCGCCGATGTGACGTATATCGCGCGCTATATTCGTGAAGTGCAGCGCGCGAACGGGATCGACTGATGCGGCTCTGCCTGGTCTTCCTGTCGATGCTCGCGATGAGCGTTGCATTCGGCGACGCGGCGATGGCGGACGTGCGCGAAACCGCCACGTCCCCATTGCAGGTCGCGAAATACCTGCCGTTGCCCGACACCGGGGCGCAGGATCGCGATTGCCATCCGCGCCTCGACTGCGAATCTGCGGCCATCGACACGCGCGCGCAGGGGCATGCGGGCGCACGGCGCTTCGGGGCAGGGGTCACCGTACCCGAACACGGAGTATTGAAAGGCACATACGTGCTGTTCGACCCGCCGCCGCCGCGAGTTCGAGCGGCGCACAAGACAAACACCCGAAAACGGATTCTCGAAATCTAGGAGACCATAGAATGAGCAGACACATCCTTGCAGGGGCCGCTTTCGCCCTTGCCGCGACCACAACCGTTGCCATTGCCGATGCCGGTCACGGCAGCGCCATCGGCCAGCCCGGATCGGACGCCGCAGTGGATCGCGTGATCGAAGTGGAAATGTCGGAAATGAAGTATATGCCCGACACCATAAGCGTGGAGCCCGGCGAGACGATCAAGTTCGTCGTCACGAACGTGGGCGATGTCGTGCACGAGTTCAACATCGGCAAGCCCGAGACCTGGAACGGGCATGCGGACGAGATGATGACGATGATGCAACAAGGCATGATGACCGCGGACCGCCTGGACCATGACAAGATGATGGAGGGCGGCATGATGCATGACGATGCCAACAGCATCCTGCTGGAGCCGGGCGACAGCGGCGAGGCCATCTGGACCTTCCCACAGGCGGGTGAAATCGGTTTTGCCTGCAACGTGCCGGGGCACCGCGAGGCCGGGATGGTCGGCGATTTCCGCATGCCTCAAGGCGACTGACACGCGGGCGGAAGGGCGTCATCTCCGCCCTTCCGCCATCTTGTTCGGGAGTTCGATCATGACGACACGAAGAGCGTTTCTTGGCGGTACGGCCGCCTCGGCGGCCTGTGCGGTTCTGCCGGGTGCCGCGGCAGGCGGGCCATTGCGCGCCACCGCCCAGGCCGCGGCCATGCCCTCTCTGGTTGCGCGGGAAACGTCGGTTCGGCTTGCTCCGCCGGATTACCCCGCGACCGGTATCTGGGGCTACGACGCAACCATGCCGGGCCCGGTCGTGCGGCTGCCGCAGGGCGGGCGCGTGTCGCGCCGGCTGGTCAACGAATTGCCACAGGCGACCTCGGTGCATTGGCATGGCGTTCGGATCGACAACGCGATGGACGGTGTCGCCGGGCTGACGCAGGACGCGGTGCCCCCGGGGGGCGAATTCGACATCGATTTCGTCGCTCCCGATGCCGGAACCTACTGGTATCACGCGCATAACCGCTCTTGGGAACAGGTGGCGCGCGGGCTTTACGGCGCCCTCGTCGTGGAAGAGGCAGAAGGCCCGAACATCGACCGCGACGAGGTTCTGATCCTCGATGACTGGCGTCTTGACCCGGAGACCGCGCAACTTGTCCCGGATTTCACGGCGGCCCATGACCAAAGCCACGCCGGGCGTCTTGGCAACTTCATCGCCACCAACGGCACCTACGGCTACACGCGCGATGTGCGGCGCCACGAACGCATGCGCCTGCGGCTGATCAACGCCGCGAATGCCCGGGTTTTCCAACTGGCGCTGGCCGGGCTCGAAGGATGGATCGTCGCGCTCGACGGTATGCCGCTTGAGATGCCGCAGCTGGTTTCGGAGACGATGGTTCTCGGCCCGGCGCAGCGGGTCGATCTTCTGGTCGATGTCACCGCCGCGCCCGGCGAGGCGGCCCATCTCGTGCGGGTCGGCGATGGGCAGGGCTATTCGCAGGCGGCTTTCAACGTGACCGGCGAGGCCGCCGTCGCCCGCCGCGGCGCACCGCAGCCCTTACCGCCCAATCGCGGCACCGCGGCGCGCCCCGATCTGGCAGCGGCGCGCCGGGTGCGCCTGGTCATGTCCGGCGGAGCCATGGGGCGGATGCAGTCGGCGGTTCTGGATGGCGAAAGACGTGGTTTTCGCGACCTTGCGGCCGCGGGGAAGTTCTGGTCGTTCAACGATACCGTCGGCATGACCGAAACGCCGCTTGCGGAACTTTCGCGCGGGGAGCCTGTCCGGCTCGAAATCGTGAACGATACGGTCTTTCCCCACGCGATGCATCTGCACGGCATGCATTTTCGCGAGGTTCGGGATGGCACGGCCGCCGGCCCCATGCGGGACACGGCGATGATCTTGGCCGGCGAGACCCGCGAGATCGCCTTCACCGCCGACAATCCCGGCGACTGGTTGTTTCACTGTCACATGCTGTCGCACGCGGCTTCGGGCATGATGACCTGGATGAGGGTCGCATGATGAAGCGAATGATGGTCATCGCAGCGGCGTTGCTGGCGCTTGGCGCGGGCGTCTTCTGGTGGGGGGTGCGGCCCTCGGGGATGGATACGAAGCCGGTCACGCCGGTCATGCCGGACAACGTCGACCTGGCCGAGGGCAAGGCACTTTACGCCGAGAATTGCGCCTCCTGTCACGGTGCCAACCTCGAAGGTCAACCGGATTGGCAAAGCCGCGACGCCGATGGCCGGCTTCCGGCACCGCCGCATGACGAGACCGGGCACACCTGGCACCACTCCGACAGGGTGCTGTTTCGATACACCAAGCTCGGCGGCAGGGACGCGCTGGCCTTGCAGGGCGTCGACTTTGACAGTGGCATGCCTGGCTTCGGCGACCAACTGAGCGATGCGCAGATATGGAACATCCTGGCCTACATCCAATCGACATGGACCGCGCGCGAACGCGCCGCGCAGGCCGCAAGCACCGAGGCCGACCTGGCCGACGAAGGGGGCTGACATGATATCGAGGCTGGCCCCAGTGGCGGCACAGATCACCTTTGATCGTCGATATCAGGGATTCGGTGCCATTCCGATCTGGCCGGAAACCGCGTGAACGTGTATGTGCGTGCCCGGCCGGTTCCGGGTTTTGCATATCGCCCGGGCCGGCCGCATGCTCGCGGTCGAAAACCACGCCTGGATCTGCTACCGAGTGGCAACGGCGCCTGGAAATCCCCGGAAACCGGCCAAAGCCGGGGTGAATCCGGGGAAATTCGCGATCGCGCCAAAATCATGAACTGTGCGGTAGATATATGAAATTGAACGCAAAATCGGCTTCCCGTCTGTCCGTGGCCCCGATGATGGACTGGACGGATCGCCATTGCCGGTATTTGCATCGGCTGCTTAGCCGTCACGCGCTGCTTTACACCGAGATGGTGACGGCGCCGGCGCTGGTGCGCGGGGGGGCGGTGCATCTTCTCGATCACGGCGTCGAGGAACACCCGGTGGCGTTGCAATTGGGCGGGTCGGACCCGGATGAACTGGCGCAGGCGGCGGCGCTCGGGGCGGCGGCGGGGTATGACGAGATCAATCTCAACTGCGGCTGCCCTTCGGACCGGGTGCAATCGGGCACCTTCGGCGCGGTGCTGATGAAAAGCCCCGACCTGGTCGCCGAGTGCGTCGCGGCGATGCGCGCGGCAGTGGATGTCGAGGTGACGGTGAAATGTCGCATCGGCGTCGACGAGCAAGATCCGAACGCGGTGCTGCCCGACTTCCTGACCCGGATCGGCCCGGCGGGGTGCGGTCGGGTCATCATCCATGCCCGCAAGGCGTGGCTGCAAGGGCTCAGCCCGAAGGAAAACCGCGATGTCCCGCCGCTGGATCACGCGCTGGTGCAGCGGATGAAAGCCGAGTTCCCGCACATGCACATCTCGATCAACGGCGGCATCACGGCGATCGAACAGGCGCGCGGGTTTCTCGATGCCGGGCTCGACGGCGTGATGGTCGGGCGCGCGGCCTATCACCAGCCCGCCGACATCCTTTGCGCCGCCGACCGGCTGGTTTTCGGCGCCGAGACGTTTGACACCACGCCCGAGGCCGCCGCGCACGCCATGATCCCTTATATCGAGGCACACCTTGCCGCCGGCGGGCGCCTGCACCAGGTCACGCGCCACATGCTGGGCCTGTTCGCGGGGCGCGCCGGGGCGCGGGCCTGGCGGCGGGTTCTGTCCGAGGGCGCGCAGCGTGACGGCGCCGGCGTCGAGGTGCTGCACAACGCGCTGGCGCAGATCGAACTGGCAGGCCGGGCGCGGGCGGTGTAAGGCTGCGCCCGATCCTTGCCACTGCCCGGAGGCCCGCCGCCATGAGCCCGATCCCGATGCCCGAAACCGCGTTGCTGTTGCAGATGCTGGCGATGCTGCTGGTGATTGGCGCCTTTGCCGGGGTGCTGGCCGGGCTGTTGGGCGTGGGTGGCGGCATCGTGCTGGTGCCGTCCTATTTCTACGCCTTCAAGACGCTGGGCTATGACGGCCCGCAATTGATGCAGATTTGCCTGGCCACGTCTTTGGCGACGATCGTGGTGACGTCGCTCAGATCGGTGCTCAGCCACAACCGCAAAGGCGCGGTGGATTGGGCGATCCTGCGCGGCTGGGCGCCGGGGATCGCTGCCGGTGCGGTCCTGGGCGTGCTGGTGGCGTCGATGCTGCGCTCGGTCACCTTGCAGGGCATATTCGGCGTTCTGGGCCTGGTGATCGGGCTTTACCTTGGCTTCGGGCGCGGCCACTGGCGGCTGGGGGCCGAGATGCCCAAGGGCCTGCGCCGGGCGGTACTGTCGCCGCTGATGGGGTTCCTGTCGGTGCTCATGGGCATCGGCGGCGGCAGCTTCGGCGTGCCGCTGATGAGCCTTTACGGCACCCCGATTCACCGCGCGGTGGCGACCGCGGCGGGGTTCGGCATGCTGATCGCGGTGCCCTCGGTGGCGGGGTTCTTGCTGTTGACGGTCGACCCCGCGTTCCGCCCGCCCTTCACCCTGGGCGCGGTCAACCTGGTGGCCTTCGCGGTGACCATCGCGATGACGCTGATCACCGCGCCCTGGGGGGTGCGGCTGGCCCACGCGATGGACCCCAAGCCGCTCAAGCGGGTGTTCGCGGTGTTCATCACGCTGGTGGCGCTGAACATGCTGCGCAAGGCACTGGGATTCTGATCTGCGTCCGGGCGCCGGTGCGGTTAGCCTTCGGCGCCCTGTTTTGCCAGGTCATCGAACGCCTTGAGCCGCGCCAGCAGCGCCGGCATCGCGTCGAGCGGCACCATGTTGGGTCCGTCCGATGGCGCGTTGTCGGGGTCGTCATGGGTTTCGATGAACAGCCCCGCGCACCCCACCGCCAGCGCCGCGCGCGCCAGCGGCGCGACGAACTGGCGCTGCCCGCCCGAGGACGCGCCCATGCCCCCGGGCAGTTGCACCGAGTGGGTGGCGTCGAAAATCACCGGATAGCCGGTTTCGGCCATGATCGGCAGCGCCCGCATGTCCGACACCAGCATGTTGTAGCCGAAGCTGGCGCCGCGCTCGCACAGCATGATGCGCTTGTTGCCGGTCGAGGCGACCTTCTCGGCGACGTTGGCCATGTCCCACGGCGCCAGGAACTGGCCCTTCTTGACGTTGATCGCGCGCCCCGTCTCGCCGGCGGCCAGCAGCAGATCCGTCTGCCGGCTGAGGAAGGCGGGAATTTGCAGCACATCGCAAACCTGCGCGGCGCGCGCGCAGTGCTCGGGCGCGTGCACGTCCGACAGCACCGGACAGCCGAATTCGTCGCGGATGCGGTGCAGGTTATCAAGCCCGGGTTCTATGCCGATGCCGCGCTGACCAGAGAGCGACGAGCGGTTGGCCTTGTCGTAGCTGGCCTTGAAGATGAACGGGATCTCCAGTCGCGCGCAGGTCTCGGCCATCTCGCCCGCGATGCGGCGCGCGTGATCGAGGCTTTCCATCTGACAAGGCCCGGCGATCAGGGCGAAGGGCCGGGTGTTGGCGATCTCGAGGCCGGCAATTTCGACGTTCATATGGCTCATCCGGTTCCGGGGGGCGTGGGGCCCGTGGTCAGGCGACGCCGACGCGCAGACAGTCGTGAATGTGCAGCAGCCCGGCAAGGCTGCCGGTATCGTCGACGACCAGCAGCGCACCGATCTTGTTGGTGTTCATGATCCGCAAGGCTTCGGAAATCAACATGTCCGGCAACACGACGCGCGGGTCGCTCGTGGCGACCTCGCCGGCGGTCAGATCCAGCAACCCGGCGAGGTTGCGGCGCAGGTCACCATCGGTGATGACTCCACGCAGTGCCGCGCCCTGCATCACCGCGGCGATGCCGAAGCCCTTGGCGCTCATCTCGATCAGGGTTTCGCCCATCGGGGTGTCGGCGGCCACGACCGGCAGGCTGTCGCCCGTGTGCATCACGTCGCCCACGCGCAGGAACTGCGCGCCCAGCTTGCCGCCGGGGTGCAGGGTGTGAAACGCCTCGGGGTTGAAGCCGCGCCTTTGCATCAGCACCACCGCCAGCGCGTCACCAAGCGCCAGCGCGCAGGTGGTCGAGGTGGTGGGCGCCATGCCGATGGCGCAGGCCTCGGGCGCGTCGGGCAGCACCAGTGCCAATTCCGATTGCCGGCCCAGGGTGCTGCCCGCTGCCTTGGTGATCGAAATCAGCGGGATGCCGAAACGCCGCGTGTACTGCATCAGGTCGAACAACTCGCGCGTTTCGCCCGAATTGGACAGCAGCAGGCAGACATCGTCGCCGGTGACCATGCCCAGATCGCCGTGGCTGGCCTCGCCCGGGTGCAGGAAGAAAGCCGGCGTGCCGGTCGAGGCCAGCGTCGCGGCGATCTTGTGGGCGACGTGCCCCGACTTGCCCATGCCCGACACGACGACGCGGCCACGGGCGCTGAGGATCAGGTCGACCGCGCGCGCCAGGCCCTCGGGCGGCGCGTCGGCCATCTGCATCAGCGCATCGGCCTCGGTGCGCAGAACCGCGGCGGCGCGGGCCCGCACCTCGGCGCGGGCCGCGCCCGTGCCATCGACCGCCGGTGCCGTGTTTTGCTGGTGCTCGCTCATCGCCGGCCCCGCCCCGCCGTTTGTCATTGCAGCGGTGATAAAGGCTGGCCGCCCGTTGGGCAAGCGCGGCGACGCCTGCTCACCCCGAGCAGCTCGCCCCGCCCAACACGCAGAACTTGGCACAGTGGGGGTGGTTGAGCGCCACGTCGCGCTCGGCCTCGGCCAGCGTCTCGCCCAGTTCGAATTCGGGCGCGTAGGGCAGCAGCGTGCAGGCCAGAACCGCCGGGCGATCGGCGCCCTTGCGCTTGACCACCATGCGCGACGAGGCGCACATCACGTCGCCCGGCCGCTTGCCCAGGATATTCCAGCAGTCGGTGGTGATCTCGGGCACCTCGACGGTTTCGTCCATTTCCGGGAACAACACCGTCATCGCCGGGTCGTGCGCGTCGATGTCGAACCCGTGGCGCGCGTAAAGCGCGGCGTAGCCCGCGCGCGATTGCGCGTCGGTTTCGTCCCATGTGGTGCGCCCGGCCACCGCCATGCGCGCGCCGCGCTCGCGCAGCCATGCCATGCCTTCGAGGGTGCGGGCAAAGGCGCCGTGGCCGCGCTCGGCATCGTGCATGTCCTCGGACCAGTGATCGAGCGAGATGCGCAGTGTCAGCCGGGCGCCGAACTCGTCGATCAGCGCCGCCAGCCCCGCCTGCATGCCGGGGCGCATCATCGGGCGCATCGCGTTGGTCAGGATCAGCACCTCGTAACCGCGCGACAGCGCCGCGCGCGCGCTGGCGATCATGTCGGGGTTCATGAACGGCTCGCCGCCGGTAAAGCCGATTTCGCGCACCGCCCAGCCGCGGGAATCGATCTGGTCGAGGTACTCGCTCACCTCGGCGGCGGTGATGTAGACCAGCGCGTCGTTGCTGGGCGAGCTTTCCATGTAGCAGTTGGCACAAGTGATGTTGCAAAGGCTGCCGGTGTTGAACCACAGCGTTTCGGCCCGCTCCAGCGCGACGGTGGCGCGGGGGCTTCCGTCGGCGGTGGTTCGGGGGTCGGTGAATTTGCCGGCGTTGGCGTTTAGGTCTTTCATCTGCTCGTCTCGCTTGTGGCGGTTGGCCGCGAAACTAGCGCGGATGGTGGGGCGGAAGAAGGGGGCAGCGACGCGCTGACGCCATTGTGAATGCCGCACCGCGGAGATATGGTTGCGCTAACATGAGGTAAATCCGCGTAAATCCGCAACGCCCGCTTGTCATGCCCCGCTGGTGTGGCAAGCTGGGCGCGGCCAAGGCGAAAGGGTGCGACGAACAGATGGCATCTCGAATCATTCCGGTCGATCCGTTCGACCTGGTGGTGTTCGGCGGCACCGGCGACCTGGCGCGCCGAAAGATCATCCCGGCGCTGTTCCGGCGCTGGTGCGCGGGGCAGATGCGCGACGGCACCCGGATCATCGGTGCTGCGCGCAGCGAACGCGACAGCGAAGAGTACCGCGCCTTGATCGGCGACGCGTTGGCCGAGTTCGCCGGCCCGGCGGCGCGCGACGCCGACGCCGTGACGGGGTTTCTGGCGATCCTCGACTATGTGACCATCGATGCCACCGGTACCCTCGGCTGGTCGGAGTTGCGCGATCTGCTCAACCCGCAGCGGGTGCGCGCCTTCTACTTTTCCGTCGGGCCCGAGCTGTTCGGGCCGCTGGCCGAGCGGTTGCACAAGCACGGCATGGCCGACGGCGAAAGCCGCATCGTGGTGGAAAAGCCCTTTGGCAACGACCAGAGCAGCGCCGAGGCGCTCAACCGCACGCTGACCACGCATTTCCAAGAGCATCAGATCTACCGGATCGACCATTACCTGGGCAAGGAGACGGTGCAGAACCTGATGGCGATCCGATTCGCCAACATGTTGTTCGAGCCGCTGTGGAACAGCCAGTACGTCGATCACATCCAGATCACCGTGGCCGAGACGGTCGGCGTCGCCGGGCGTGGCGCCTATTACGACCATGCCGGCGCGATGCGCGACATGGTGCAAAACCACCTGATGCAGCTTTTGTGCCTGATCGCGATGGAGCCGCCGGCGAAGTTTGACCCCGATGCGGTGCGCGACGAAAAGCTCAAGGTGATCCGGGCGCTGGACCCGGTGGCGCGCGACGATATCGTGCGTGGCCAGTACCTGGGCGATTCCGCCAATGCCGGTTACCGCGAGGACGTGGGCAACCCCGACAGCACCACCGAAAGCTTTGCCGCGTTGCGCGTCCAGATCAGCAACTGGAGGTGGGCCGGCACGCCGATCTACCTGCGCACCGGCAAACGGTTGCGCGCGCGGGCCTCGGAAATCGCGGTCGTGTTCAAGGAGACGCCGCATTCCATCTTCGGGGCCGAGGCCGGGCGTCACCGCAACATCCTGACCATCCGCTTGCAGCCCAACGAGGGGATCGACCTGGACATGACCATCAAGGAGCCGGGGCCCGGCGGCATGCGGCTGGTGGATGTGCCGCTGGACATGACCTTCGCGCAAGCGCTCGGGCCCGAGGCGCAAGATGTGCCCGACGCCTACGAGCGGCTGATCATGGACGTGGTTCGCGGCAACCAGACCCTGTTCATGCGTTGCGACGAGGTCGAGGCCGCCTGGGCCTGGATCGACCCGGCGATCCGGCTGTGCGAAGACGAGGCGCTGCCGGTGCTGCCCTATGACCCGGGCAGTTCCGGCCCCGAGGATGCGCTGGCGCTGATGCACCGCGATGGCCGCCGCTGGCGGGAGATAAAGCCATGAAACTGACCGAATACGCCGATGCCGACATGCTGGCGATCGACCTGGCCAACGCTCTGGCTGGCGAACTGGCCGCGGCGCTGATGCACGAGGACCGCGCCACGCTGATCGTACCGGGGGGCAGCACGCCGGGGCCGGTCTTCGACCATTTGTGCGCCGCCGACCTGGACTGGGGCCGCGTCGACGTGATGCTCAGCGACGAACGCTGGGTGCCGGAAAGCGATCCACGCTCGAACGCGGGCCTGGTGCAGGCGCGGCTGCTGACGGGCCGGGCGGCGGCGGCGACCTTCCTGCCGTTTTACGCCGGCGGCGATACGCCCGAACCGGCGCTGGCCGATGTCGAGGCGATGATCGCGCCGCACCTGCCGGCCTCGGTAGCGCTCCTTGGAATGGGGACCGACGGCCATGTCGCCAGCCTGTTTCCGCGCGGTGACAACCTGCGGCTGGGGTTGGACCCGGCGGCGCCGATCCTGGTGCCGATGCGGGCGCCGGGCATGGAAGAGACCCGCGTGAGCCTCAGCGCGCGGGTGCTGCGCGCCGCGCTGTCGCTGCACCTGGTCATCGTGGGCTGCGACAAGCGCGCGGTGCTGGAACGTGCCGCGCACCTGATGCCCGAAGAGGCGCCGGTCGCCGCGATCCTGGACGGCGCGACGGTGCATTGGGCGAAGGAGTAGGCGGCATGTGGCAGGATCTGGAGCGGATGCGTGCCGCGCGGCAGGGCCGCCGGATCGAGGCCCTGTTCGCCGCCGACCCCGCGCGGGCCGACACCTTCTCGGTGCGGGTCGACGGCATGGTGCTGGATTGTTCCAAAACCCAGCTCGACACCGAGTTGCGCGCCGCGCTGATCGCGTTGGCCGAGGGCGCCGGCGTGGCCGAGCGGCGCGAGGCGATGTTCACCGGCGCCCCGATCAATGAAACCGAAGGGCGCGCGGTGCTGCACACCGCGCTGCGCGCGCCCGACGATGCGCGCATCAAGGTCGATGGCCGCGACGTGATGGCGGACGTTCGCGCCACCCGCGCGCGCATGACCGAGCTGGCCGGGGCGCTGCGCGCGGGGCGGCTGCGCGGGCAGGGGGGTGCGATCACCGACGTGGTCAATATCGGCATCGGCGGCTCGGACCTGGGCCCGGCAATGGCCTGCGCGGCGCTGGCGCCCTGTCACGACGGGCCGCGCTGCCATTTCGTCAGCAACGTGGACGGTGCCCATATCCACGACACGCTGGCCGGGCTGAACCCGGAGACGACGCTGATCATCGTGGCGTCGAAAACATTCACCACCGTCGAGACGATGACCAACGCCGCCACCGCGCGCGACTGGATGGCGGCGCGGGTGGCCGACCCGGGCGCGCAATTCGTGGCGCTGTCGTCGAACGCCGACGCGGCGGCCGAGTGGGGCATCGCGCCCGAGCGGGTGTTCGGCTTTGCCGACTGGGTCGGCGGGCGCTATTCGGTCTGGGGGCCGATCGGGCTGAGCGTGATGATCGCCATCGGGGCCGAGCGGTTCGGCGAATTCCTGAATGGCGCCGCGGCGATGGACGCGCATTTCCGCACCGCCGCGCCGCAAGATAACATGCCGATGATGCTGGCGCTGGTGGGCCTGTGGCATCACCAGGTCTGCGGCCACGCGACCCGCGCGGTGCTGCCCTACGACCAGCGCCTGGCGTTGCTGCCGGCCTACCTGCAGCAACTGGAGATGGAAAGCAACGGCAAGGGCGTGACGATGGACGGCACGCCGCTCGACCGCGCCGCCGGGCCGGTGGTCTGGGGCGCGCCGGGCACCAACGGGCAGCACGCCTTCTACCAACTGATCCACCAGGGCCGGCAGGTGGTGCCGTGCGAATTCATGGTCGCCGCGCGCGGGCACGAGCCCGACCTGGCACATCATCACCGGCTGCTGGTGGCCAATTGCCTGGCCCAGTCGCAGGCGCTGATGCGCGGGCGTGACATCGACGCGGCGCGCGCGCTGATGGCGCGGGCAGGGTATTCGGGGGCGGAACTGGAGCGCCAGGCCGCGCACCGGGTGTTTCCGGGCAACCGCCCTTCGATGACGCTGGCCTACGACCGGCTGACGCCGCGGCGCCTGGGCCAGATCGTTGCGCTATACGAGCACCGGGTGTTCGTCGAAGGGGTGATCATGGGCATCAACAGCTTCGATCAGTGGGGGGTGGAACTGGGCAAGGAGCTGGCCGGCGCGCTGGCGCCGGCGCTGGCCGAGGGCCGCGCGCCGGAGGATGCCGATGGCTCGACGCGGGCCTTGCTGGACTTCGTGCGCGAAAGGGCGTGACCGGGCCTGCCGGGCGGGGGCTTTCTGCCCCGCACCCGTCCCGAGGAGATTTCCGCCCGAGACCCCCGGCAAAACCCGGCGGCCCGCCGCTTCATCTTTCCAGAAATACTCCCGCCGGAGGCACCCGCCCTCGCGCCCCGCGCGCCGGTGGCGGGCCGCGCTCAGCTGCGGGGAATGTCGAAGCCCGACGGGGCCAGCGTGAAACCGGCGAAGTCGAAGCCCGGCGAGACGGTGCAGCCCACCAGCGTCCAGTCGCCGGTGGAGCGCGCGGCCTGCCAGTGATAGGGCGGCACGATCACTTGCGGCGCCGCGCCTGCCGCCAGGTCGCTGCCCAGCATGTGCTCTTGCGCGGGGCCGTCGGCGTCGGCGGCGATCGCCAGGATCAGCGGCGCGCCAGCGTGGAAGTGCCAGATCTCGGTCGCATCGACGTGGTGCCAGTGGCTGACCTCGCCCGCGCGCAGCAGAAAACAGATACTGGTCGCGGTCGGGCGGCCGGGGTTGCCGGCGCGCCATATCTCGCGGTAGTGCCCGCCCTCCGGGTGCGGGGCCAGCCCCAGCCGTGCGATGACCTCGTCGGCGGTCATCCGCGCCCCTGCACGATGTCGCGGCCGGCGTAGCGGGCGGTTTCGCCCAGGGCTTCCTCGATGCGGATCAGCTGGTTGTACTTGGCCAGCCGGTCCGAGCGCGCCAGCGAGCCGGTCTTGATCTGCCCGCAATTGGTGGCCACGGCGAGGTCGGCGATGGTGGCGTCCTCGGTTTCGCCCGAGCGGTGGCTCATCACGTTGGCCATGCCGGCGCGGTGCGCCATCTCGACCGCTTGCAGCGTTTCGGTGAGGGTGCCGATCTGGTTGACCTTGACCAGCATCGCGTTGGCGCAGCCGCGCTCGATACCCATCGCCAGGCGCGCGGGGTTGGTGACGAACAAATCGTCGCCCACCAGTTGCACGCGCGCGCCCAGCGTCTCGGTCAGGGCGCGCCAGCCATCCCAGTCGTCTTCGGCGCAGCCGTCCTCGATCGAGATGATGGGGTAGTCGTCGCACAGCGCCCCGAGGTAGGCGACGTTCTCGTCGGGGCTCAGGCTGCGGCCCTCGCCTTTCATTTCGTAGCGGCCGTCGTGGAAATACTCGGTCGCCGCGCAATCGAGCGCCAGGCAAATGTCCTCGCCCGCCTTGTACCCCGCCTTTTCAATGGATTTCAAAATGAAATCAAGTGCATCGCGGGTGGAGTTCAGGTTGGGCGCGAAGCCGCCCTCGTCGCCCACGCCGGTGGCCAGCCCGGCGGCAGAAAGCTCGCCCTTGAGGGTGTGAAAGACCTCCGCGCCCATGCGCACCGCCTCGCGGACGCTGTCGGCAGCGACCGGCATGATCATGAATTCCTGGATGTCGATGGGGTTGTCGGCGTGCTCGCCGCCGTTGAGAATGTTCATCATCGGCACCGGCAGCGTGCGCGCCGAGGTGCCGCCGACATAGCGGTAAAGCGGCTGCGCGGTGAAATCGGCCGCCGCCTTGGCGCAGGCCAGCGACACGCCCAGGATCGCGTTGGCCCCGAGGCGTTTCTTGTTGTCGGTGCCGTCGAGTTCGCACAGCCCCTGATCGATTGACACCTGCTCGGTCACGTCCATGCCCAGCAGGTTTTCCGCGATCTCGCCGTTGACGGCGGCGCACGCCTCGAGCACGCCCTTGCCGCGGTAGCGGGTCTTGTCGCCGTCGCGGCGCTCGTGCGCCTCGTGCACGCCGGTCGAGGCGCCCGAGGGCACCGCGGCGCGGCCCATCGTGCCGTCGTCGAGGATCACGTCCACCTCGACGGTGGGGTTTCCGCGACTGTCGAGGATTTCGCGCGCGTGGATGTCGATGATGGTGCTCATTGGCTGTCCCTGTTCTTGATGGCGAAACCGGTATGTATCGGGCGCGGCTATACATCGGGGACCGGCGGAGCGAAAGCCCCCGCGGCGCCACAGCCGCCCCTTGCCGCAACCGGCCGCGCAGGCCATGCTTGCACAAGCGGTGCCCGTCAGACGGCACCCCGATGCGGAAAGGAAAGGCGATGGAGCGGATACCCGAGATCGCGCTGGAATGGCACCGGGCGGGCAAGGGCGCTGCGCTGGCCACGGTGATGCAGACCTGGGGCAGCGCACCGCGCCGGGTGGGCAGCCAATTGGCGATTTCCGGCGCCGGCGAGATCGAGGGCTCGGTTTCGGGCGGCTGCGTCGAGGGGGCGGTGGTGGCCGAATCGCTGGAGGCGCTGGAAGACGGCCACCAGCGGGTGCTGGAATACGGTGTGAGCGACGGCGATGCCTTTGCCGTCGGGCTGGCCTGCGGCGGCACGATCCGGGTGCTCGTCGAACCCGTGGGCGCGGTTCTGCCTGTCGATCTGCTGGAAGAGCTGGTTGCCGACCGGGCCGCGCGGCGGCCGGTGGCCTACGTGGTGGACATGGAAAGCGGCGCGCGCTGGCTGGCGCACGAGGGCCACGCGGCGCGGTTCCGGGCTGACCGGTCGGGGTTCGACGATGACGCGCGGCACTTCGTGGCCGTTCACAACCCGCCGCTGCGAATGATCGTGGTGGGCGCGGTGCATATCGCGCAGACGCTGGTGCCGATGGCGCGGATGATGGGCTATGACCCGGTGATCGTGGACCCGCGCGAGGGCTTTGCATCGGACGCGCGCTTTCCCGGCGAGGTGCTGGTGACCGACTGGCCCGATGCGGCGCTTGACGCGCTGGCGCCGGATGCGCGCAGCGCGGTGGTGCTGCTGACCCACGACCCCAAGCTGGACGATGCGGCGCTTGACCGCGCGCTGGCCTCGAACGCGTTCTATATCGGTGCCTTGGGATCGACCCGCACCCATGCCAAGCGCGTCGAGCGGTTGCGCGCGGCGGGGTTTTCCGAGGTCGAAATCGCCCGCATACACGGCCCGGCGGGGCTGGATATCGGCGCCGCGGGACCGGCCGAGATCGCCCTGTCGATCCTGGCCGAGGCGACCGCCGTGTTGAGACGCGAATGAAATTCGGCCGGGTCCCGGTGGACCGCGCGCAGGGCGCGATCCTGGCGCATTCGCTGGCGTTGCCGGGCGGGCGCTTGCGCAAGGGGCAGGTGCTGGGCCCCGAGCAGGTCGCGGCGCTGACCGCAGCGGGTCACGCGCATGTCACCGTGGCCCGCCCCGAGCCTGGCGACGTGCCCGAGGATGCAGCCGCCGCGCGGCTGGCCGATGCGCTTGTGCCCGACCCGCAGGCGGCGCGGCTGCGGCTGGCGGGCGCGTTCACCGGCCGGGTGAACCTGGCGGCCACGACGGCCGGCGTCGCGGTGATCGACGCCGATGCCGTGACGGCTGTCAATCGAGTCGATCCGGCGATCACGCTGGCCACGGTGCCGCCATGGTTGCAGATGCGTCCGGGCGGCATGATCGCCACGGTCAAGATCATCCCCTATGCCGTGGGGAAAGCGCAGCTTGACCGGGCTTGCGCCGCCGGGCGCGGGGCGCTGCGCGTGCAGCCGCCGGTTTACCGTTCGGCCAGCCTGATCCTGACCGACGCCGGTGGCGCCAATGCCGACAAGCTGGCGAACAAGGGGCGGCGTGCGGTGCGCGCACGGCTTGAGACGCTTGGCATGGATATGGCCTGCACGCAGCGGGTAACGCACGACAGCGCGGCGCTGGCCGCGGCCATCGAGGCCGCGCACGGCGACATGATCCTGATCCTCACCGCCAGCGCCACCTCGGACGCGCGCGACGTCGCGCCCGAGGCGTTGCGCGCCGCCGGCGGGCGGCTGGATCGCTTCGGCATCCCGGTGGACCCCGGCAACCTTCTGTTTCTGGGCACCTTGGGGGCGCGCCCGGTAATCGGCCTGCCGGGAAGCGCGCGCTCGACCGCGCTGCACGGGGCCGACTGGATGCTCTCGCGCATCGCCTGCGGCTTACCACCCGACGCGGACGAGATCGCCGCCATGGGGGTGGGTGGGCTGCTCAAGGAGATCCCCACACGCCCGATGCCGCGCACCGGACCGCGACCCGCCGGCGATGGGGGGTGACGTCGCGTCCGAAGGGTGACGCGGTTCAGGCCCAGCGACCGGCGAAATCCTCTGGCACCAGCAGGTTGTGGCGCCCCAGGTCGGTCAGGTCGCGTTCGCCGCACAGCGCCATCGAGATGTCGAGTTCCCGATGGATAACTTCCAGCGCACGGGTCACACCGGCCTCGCCCATGGCGCCCAGCCCATAGGTGAAGGCGCGGCCGATATAGGTGCCCTTGGCCCCCATCGCCACCGCCTTGAGCACGTCCTGGCCGGAGCGGATGCCGCTGTCGAGATGCACCTCGACCTGGTCGCCGACCGCGTCCAGGATCGCCGGCAGCGCCCGGATGGAACTGATCGCACCGTCAAGCTGCCGGCCGCCATGGTTGGACACCACGATCGCGTCGGCGCCGACCTTGAGCGCCATGCGCGCGTCCTCGGCGTCGAGGATGCCCTTGAGGATCACCTTGCCGCCCCATTGTTCCTTTATGCGCGCGATCTTGTCCCAGTCCAGCGTCGGGTCGAACTGCTCGCCGGTCCATGCCATCAGCGAGGACGGGTCGGAAATGCCCTTCACATGGCCCACGATATTGCCGAAATCGCGCCGCCTGGCGCCCAGCATGCCGATGCCCCAACGCCATTTCGTGGCCAGGTTCAGCATCGTCGAAGGGGTCAGCTTGGGCGGCGCGGACAGCCCGTTCTTGAGGTCCTTGTGACGCTGGCCGAGGACTTGCAGATCGAGCGTGATGACCAGCGCCGAACATTGTGCGGCGCGTGCGCGTTCGATCAGGCGGCTCAGGTAATCCTGGTCCTTCATCGTGTAGAGCTGGAACCAGAACGGCTTGCCGGTGGCTTCCGCCACTTCCTCGATCGAATTGATCGACATCGTCGACAGCGTGAACGGCACGCCGAAGGCCTCGGCGGCGCGGGCGGCCTTGATCTCGCCGTCGGCGCACTGCATCCCGGTCAGCCCCACCGGCGCCAGCGCCACCGGCATCGCCACGTCCTGGCCGACCATCCGCGTCGCGGTCGAGCGGTTCGACATGTCCACTGCCACACGCTGACGCAGACGGATATCCTCGAAATCGCCGGTGTTCTCGCGGAAGGTCTGCTCGGTCCAGCTGCCGCTTTCGGCGTAGTCGTAGAACATGCGCGGTACCCGGCGGCGGTAAAGGCGCTTGAGATCGTCGATATTGGTGATGACGGGCATGAACCGGGCCTTTCTGCGCTGCATGTGGTCGGTTTTTCTTACCCGTCCGACCACCTGCTCGCAACGCGAAAACCGGATTGCGCGTCGGCGCCGGGGCGCTATCGTAGGGGCTAAACGCGGGACGACACACAAAAAATGCAGGAGCCAACAAGGTGTTTTTCGACGATCTGCCCGTCGGCTACAAGTTCGAGACCGGCGCCCGGCGCGTCGGCGCCGACGACATAACCGGGTTCGCGCGGCAATGGGATCCGCAACCCTTTCACATCGACCGGGACGCCGCTGCCGAAAGCCCCTATGGCGGCCTCATCGCCAGCGGCTTTCATACCCTGCTCACCGCGTTCACCCTGACGCTCGAGGCGGACGTCTGGAACGAGGCCTCGATGGGGTCGCCGGGCATGGACGAGCTGCGCTGGCGCCACCCGGTGCGCCCCGACGACACGCTGCGCGTGCATGCCGAGGTGGTCGCCGCCACGCCGTCGGCGTCGCGCCCCGATCGCGGCCGTACAACGATCCGGTACGATGTGTACAACCAGGACGACGTGCTGGTCATGCAATACACCGCCACCCACATCCTGCGGCGCAAGGCGCCGGGGGGCGCACCCTAAGCATGCCGGGCACGGGCCTTCATCTTTCCCGAAATACTCCCGCCGGAGGCGCCCGCCCCGTCGGCGCGCCCCACGGGCGGGGATCGGGCGGGGCGCTCACGCTGGCGTGAAACCGCGGACGTCGCCGCAATTGGCCCTTCTCAACGGGGCAGGCGCGTGTTTAACTCGGTTGCGTAAGTCATGATAACTCTGGGAGGAGAGCCATGCCAAGGGTCACGATGACCGTGAACGGCAAGCCGGTGTCCGGCGAGGTGGAGGGGCGCAGGCTGCTGGTGCAGTTCCTGCGTGAGGATCTGGACCTGACCGGCACCCATGTGGGTTGCGACACCAGCCAGTGCGGCGCCTGCGTGGTGCATGTCGACGGGCACGCCGTCAAGGCGTGCACGATGTTCGCCGCCGAGGCCGAGGGCGCCGACGTCACCACCATCGAGGGCATCGCCGCGCCCGATGGCACCCTGAACGCCATCCAGCAAGCCTTCCAGGACCACCACGGGTTGCAATGCGGCTTCTGTACGCCGGGCATGGTGATGAGCGCGGCGGCGCTCTTGGCCGAGAACCCCAAGCCCAGCGAGGCCGAGGTGCGCGATTACCTGGAGGGCAACATCTGTCGCTGCACCGGGTACCACAACATCGTCAAGGCGATCATGGCCGCCTCGGGGCAGGATGTGAACGCCATCGCCGCGGAATGACAAAAAAGGGGGCTCCGCCCCCGCGCCTGCGGCGCTCCCCCGGGATATTTGAAGCCAGAAGAAACAAGCGCGGGGGCGTGTCGGGACGGCGGGATCAATTCAGGGAGGACGAAACATGCCGAAGGACGGAGGCATCGGCGCTGCGAGCAAGCGGCGCGAGGACGTGCGGTTTCTGACCGGCACGGGCAACTATACCGACGACATCAACATCCGTGGCCAGGCCTACGTGCATTTCCTGCGCTCGGACGTGGCGCACGGGCGCATCGAGAAACTCGACACGGCGCAGGCGGCCGCGATGCCGGGCGTGGTGCGCATCTTCACCGGCGCCGATTTCGAGGACGTCGGCGGTCTGCCCTGCGGCTGGCAGGTGACCGACAAGCACGGGGCGCCGATGCAGGAACCCGGCCACCCGGTGCTGGCGCAAGGCAAGGTGCGTCATGTCGGCGACCCGATCGCCGCGGTGGTGGCCGACACGCCCGAGCAGGCGCGCGACGCGGCCGAGGCGATCATCTACGACATCGCGGAACTGCCCGCCGTGGTCGACATGAAGGCGGCGCTGGACCCCGGCGCGCCCAAGGTGCATGACGAGCTTGAAAGCAACCTGTGCTATGACTGGGGCTTCGTCGAGGAAAACAAGCCGGCGGTGGACGCGGCCTTCGAGAAGGCCGCGCACGTCACCACGCTGGAGCTGGTCAACAACCGCCTGATCGCCAACCCGATGGAGCCGCGCGTCGCCGTGGGCGACTATGCGCGTTCCACCGACGAGAGCACGCTGTTCACCACCAGCCAGAACCCGCATGTGATCCGCCTCTTGATGGGGGCCTTCGTGCTGGGCATCCCCGAGCACAAGCTGCGCGTGGTCGCCCCCGACGTGGGCGGCGGCTTCGGCACCAAGATATTCCACTATGCCGAAGAGGCGTTCTGCACCTTCGCGGCGCGCGCGCTGGCGCGGCCGGTGAAGTGGACGTCATCGCGCTCCGAGGCGTTCATGTCGGATGCGCACGGGCGCGACCATGTCACCAGGATCGAACTGGCGCTGGACGCCGACAACAACTTCGTCGCGCTGCGCACCGATACGCTGGCCAACATGGGCGCCTACCTGAGCACCTTCGCACCGTCGGTGCCCACCTGGCTGCACGGCACGCTGATGGCGGGCAACTACAAGACCCCGCTGATCCATGTGAACGTGCGCGCGGTGTTCACCAACACGGTGCCGGTGGATGCCTATCGCGGCGCCGGCCGGCCCGAGGCGACCTATCAACTGGAGCGGGTGATCGACAAGGCCGCGATCGAACTGGGCGTGGACCCGATCGCGCTCAGGCGGCAGAACTTCGTCACCGAGTTCCCCTACGAGACGCCGGTCGCGGTGACCTATGACACCGGCGACTACAACGCCACGATGGACAAGCTGGAGGAAATCGCCGATCTGTCCGGGTTCGACGCGCGGCGCAAGGAAAGCGCAAAGCGCGGCAAGCTGCGCGGGTTGGGCGTCAACACCTATATCGAGGCCTGCGGCATCGCGCCCAGCAACTTGGTGGGGCAGTTGGGCGCGCGCGCGGGGCTTTACGAATCGGCCACCGTGCGGGTCAACGCCACCGGTTCGATCAGCGTGATGACCGGCAGCCACAGCCACGGGCAGGGCCACGAGACGGCGTTTCCGCAAGTGGTGGCCGACATGCTGGGCATCGACGAGAGCATGATCGAGATCGTCCACGGCGACACCGCCCGCGGGCCGATGGGCATGGGCACTTACGGCTCGCGCAGCCTGGCCGTGGGCGGCAGCGCCATGGTGCGCGCCACCGAGAAGGTCATCAACAAGGCGCGCAAGATCGCCGCCCATTTGATGGAGGCCTCCGAAGCGGATATCGAGCTCAAGGACGGCCAGTTCACCGTCGCGGGCACCGACAAGTCGGTCGCCTGGGGCGACGTGACGCTGGCCGCCTATGTGCCGCACAACTACCCGCTGGATGAAATCGAACCGGGGCTGGAGGAAACCGCCTTTTACGACCCCTCGAACTTCACCTACCCCGCCGGCGCCTATGCCTGCGAGGTCGAGGTGGACCCCGAAACCGGCAAGGTGACCATCGAACGGTTTGCCGCGGCGGACGATTTCGGCAACGTCGTCAACCCGATGATCGTCGAGGGCCAGGTTCATGGCGGGCTGGGTCAGGGCATCGGCCAGGCACTGCTGGAGGGCTGCACCTATGACGAGAACGGCCAGCTCATCACCGGCAGCTACATGGACTATGCCATGCCGCGCGCCGACGATGTGCCGTTCTACCAGGTCGATCATTCCTGCCAGACGCCGTGTACCCACAACCCGCTGGGGGTGAAGGGCTGTGGCGAGGCCGGCGCCATCGGCAGCCCGCCGGCGGTGGTCAACGCGGTGGTCGACGCGCTGCGCTCGGGCGGCCACGACATCACCCATATCGACATGCCGCTGTCGCCGTCGCGGGTGTGGACGGCGATGCAGGGCTAGGCGCCGCTTGACGGGAAGGGGCGGGGGACGCCCCCCGCGCCCCGCCCGGGATATTTCCGGAGAGAGGAAAACGGCAGCACGTTTTCAGGAGGGACACGAGACATGTACGAATTCGACTTCGAAAGACCGACATCCGTCGCGGATGCAGTCGCGGCGCTTGGCACCGAAGAGGCGCAGGCGCTTGGCGGCGGGCAGACGCTGATTCCGACCATGAAGCAGCGGCTGGCGATGCCGGCCAAACTGGTAAGCCTGACGGGCATTGCGGAAATGCAAGGTGTGCGCCGCAACGACGCGGGTGAGCTTTGCATCGGTGGCGGGACGACCCATGCCACGGTGGCGCGCGAGGCGCGCGATGCCTATCCGGCGCTGGCCGATCTTGCCAGCCACATCGGCGACCCGGCGGTGCGCAACCGCGGCACCATCGGCGGCAGCCTGGCCAACAACGACCCCTCGGCGTGCTACCCGGCCGCGGTGCTGGGGTCGGGGGCGACGGTGGTGACCAGCAACCGCGAGATCGCCGCCGACGACTTCTTCGAGGGCATGTTCACCACCGCGCTGGAAGATGGCGAGATCATCACCGAGGTGCGTTTTCCGGTGCCCGAGGCGGCGAACTACCAGAAATTCGAGCAGCCCGCGTCGCGCTTTGCGCTGGTGGGCGTGTTCGTGGCCCGCTTTTCGGGCGGTGTGCGCGTTGCCGTCACCGGCGCGGCCGAGGAGGGCGTGTTCCGCTGGCATGAGGCCGAAAAGGCGCTGTCGTCCGATTTCGGGCCCGGCGCGGTGGAGGGGCTGAGCGTCAGCGCAGACGGCATGATCGCCGACCTGCACGGATCGGCCGCCTACCGTGCGCACCTTGTGGGCGTGCTGACCAAGCGTGCGGTGGCCGCCGCCGCCGGCTAGGCAACATCGGGGGCTTGGGGCGCGCGCGCGCGCGGCGCTCAGGCCGCGCCGCGCAGCGCCATCACCAGCGCGGGCAGCGCGTCGTGATGGCTGAAAGCCAGGTCGTGGGGCACCTGTGCGAGGGGCGACTTGCGGTAGCCTTCGGTAAAGAGGGCAAAGCGCAACCCCGCGGCTTGCGCGGTTTGCGCATCGACCTCGCTGTCGCCGACATAGAGCAGCGCCGCCCCGCCCAGGGCCGCGAAGGCCGCGTCGAGCGGTGCCGGGTCGGGTTTCTTCACGGGCAGCGTATCGCCGGCGATCACGGTGTCGAACCGATCCAGCAGGCCCAGATGATCGAGCAGCGCGCGGGTCGCATGCGCGGGCTTGTTGGTGCAGATGCCCAGCCGATAGCCGCGCGCCGCTAGGGTATCGAGCGCCGCGACCGCGCCCGGATACGGCGCGGTTTCATGGAAAACCGTCTCGTAGAGCGCCATGAAGCGCGCCAGCATCCGCGCCTGCGTCTCCGCGCCGCCCGGCGCGTCGGGGGCAAGCCCGCTCGCCACCATCATCCGTGCCACGAACCGGCCGGCGCCATTGCCGATGAATTGCCGCGTCTGCGCCATGCTCAGTGGTGGCAGGTCGTGCTCGGTGAGAACCGTGTTGGCGATGGCGCGGATATCGGGGGCGCTGTCCACCAAGGTGCCGTCGAGGTCGAAGACGATCGCGCTCATGTCGCCTTCCACTTGATCGAACAGCCCATCGACGGGGTCTGGGCCAGTGGGCCGTGGCCGGTTTCGGCGACTTGTTTCATGGCCTCGTAAAGCTCGCGCCGGGCGTCGGGCGGCGCGGAATGACGCCCCGAGGCATCCAGCCGCCCGCGGTATTGCAGCCCCATGTCGGCGTCGAAGCCGAAGAAATCGGGCGTGCAGGCGGCACCGTAGGCGCGCGCCACCTGCTGGCTTTCGTCGTGCAGGTAGGGGAAAGGAAAATCGCGTTCGCGTGCCAAGCGTTGCATGTTCTCGAAACTGTCGTCGGGGTAGGCGGCCGCGTCGTTGGAACAGATCGCCGCCACCCCGATGCCCAGCCCCTGCAAGTCGCGCGCGTCGCGAATGATGCGGTCGAGTACCGCAAGCACGTAAGGGCAGTGGTTGCAGATGAACATGATCAGCGTGCCATTCGGGCCGGCCACGTCATCGCGGCCATGGCTCTGCCCGTCGGTGCCGGGCAGGGTGAAATCGGGCGCGGGCCAGCCGAAGTCGCAAACGGGGGGTGTCACGGCCATGGCGTCCTCCTTTCCTTTGGGGTTTCGGGTCGTGGCGGGGCGGGGCGGGGTATGCCCGCCAGTCACTCAGGCGCAGATCGACGAACGAGTCAATTACCGCCGCGGCACCGGAAAAATCCTGCCCGGGCATGTAGGGGCCGGGCGAGACGATGCAGGCCGTTTCGGCTGTTTTTGAGAGCGATGCAATGCGCGGGCGGCAGGCCCCAGCCGATCGAGCCCGAGGGCATAGCTGTCGGTCGCGATGTCCTGACCCAACGGGCCGGTGGATCTCTCGACGCCCTTGGCGTGGCCGTATTCGGGGTGTCAGGCGGTTGGGCTGCCGAGCCGACGGACGTTGCGCAACGCTTCCGCCCCATGTCGTCATAGGCCAGCAGGTGATGGATGGCATATGGCAGCATCGAGCCGTGGGGGCGGAACTTGACGCCGCGGGCTTTCCATACCCGGGCCAGGTGCGCTACCCTGTGCTGCAAAGGCAAGACAGGCAGGGCAAGGCTGTGAACAGGGTCGAGTTGCGCGCGCTGGCGGGCCGCGTCATGGAAAACGGTGCCGGCGTTCTGGATATGGTGCGAATGCCGCCGCGCGACGGCATGCCCGGGCTGGTGCGCATCTTCTTCACCCCCGAGACCGAGCATTCCGCCATTCTGCCCGAGGGGCTGGGCGGTGTGGTGGCGCGCGGCAGTATCGGTGGCTGCCTGGTGGCCGACATGGAACATGCCGCCGAAGAAGACGCCGAGCGTCCGCTGCGCTTGCCCATCCGCGACTGCGACGCGACCATGGTGCCCGCCGCACCGGAAACGGAGCTTTTCGCCGGGCTCAACTGCGCCGTGGCGCAGCGCAACGGAGAGTCGGTCGAAACCGTGCGCGACTGGCTGATCTGGCACCGGCGCGTGCACGACCTGCAAGCCGCGCTGATCATCGAGCGGGCCCACCCCGAACACGCACAGCACAGCGCCGAGGCATTGCGCGCGGCGCTGGACGCGGCCGGCGCCGATGGGCTTACCGTGGTGATCCTGACCGCGCCGGTGCCTCTGGGGCAATCCGGCACCGGCCCCGAGCGCCACCCCATGAACGCGCCCGACGCGCCCGGCAAGGACCGGATGGAACAGCCGGAATGCGATCGTTGGTCGGCGCCGCTGGCGGCGTTGTCGATCTACGAACTGTTGCGCTACCGATTCCTGGCGCGGGCGCGGGCGGTGATGAACATCGACGTGCACGACCTGTTGCCACGGCTCGACACCGTCGCCGAAGGCGTGCCCGACCAGCCGGTGTTCGACCGCGCCGCCGCGGCGCCAGAGGGGCTGGTGGCGCTTTCGGGCGAGCGCATCTACCCGTGGGGCGTGCGCAAGGGCCGGGCGCCGGTCTTCGGCGACCATATCTGCCGCCGGTTCGACCGCGACTCGGGCCACGGGCGGTGGTGCGTGGCGCCCGCGCGCCTGCCCGAGGGCACGGCATGGCGCATGGTGCGGGTCACGGGTGCGCGGGCGCTGGCGCCGGTCATCCCGTTCTGGCGCTGCATGGCGCTGCGCTATGGCGCCAGCGGCGCGGAGGCGCGCAAGATCTCGCGCATCGTGCCCAAGTCCAGCCTGATCGAGGATGCCGGCCTTCTGGCGCAGGCGCGCGAGTTGGGCGCCAAGCCGCTGCGCATGCCCGAGGCCAACCTACGCCCCGAGCACCACACCACCGACCGGGTGGCGATCGTCACCACGATGAAGAACGAGGGCCCCTTCATCATCGAATGGCTGGCCTATCACCGCGCCATCGGGGTGGACGATTTCCTGATCTATACCAACGACTGCGACGATGGCACCGATACGCTGCTGGAGCTGTTGCAGGACAAGGGGCTGGTGCAGCACCGCGACAACCCGTTCCGGCAACTGGATCTGAAGCCTCAGCACGCGGCGCTGGCGGCGGCCGAGGACGAGCCGATGATCGCACGCGCCGGCTGGATGATCTGCATGGACGTGGACGAATTCATCAATATCCACGCGGGCGAGGGCCATCTGCGCGACCTTTTCGCGGCCGCGCCCGAGGCCAACATGATCTCGCTGACATGGCGTCTTTTCGGCAATTCCGACATCGCCGAATACCGGGATGGGTTCATCACCGAGCAATTCACACGCTGTGCGCCGCAGATGGCGCGAAAGCCGCACCAGGCGTGGGGGTTCAAGACGCTGTTTCGCAACCTCGGGATTTTCAAGAAACTGGGCGTGCACCGGCCCAAGGGGCTGCGCCCGCAGCTCAAGGATCAAATCGCCTGGGTCAACGGATCGGGTCAACCGATGCCCGAAACCGAGTATCGCAACGCCTGGCGCTCGACCACCGACACGGTGGGGTATGACCTGGTGACGCTCAACCACTATGCGCTGCGTTCGGCCGAGAGCTTCCTGGTCAAGCGCGACCGCGGCCGCGTCAACCACGTCGACCGCGACCAGGGGCTGGCCTACTGGTTCCGCATGAACAACAACGCCGAGGAAGACCGCAGCATCCAGCGCATGCTGCCCGCGCTGCGGGCCGAGTACGACCGGCTCATGTCCGACCCCGAGATCGCCGCCGCCCACGCCCATTGCGTGGCCCGCCACCGCGCGCGCATCGACGCGCTGAAGGCGGCGCCGAAATATGCCGCCTTTTATGCCGATCTGATCGGCGCGCGGCTCAGGGCGTTGTCGCGGCTGCACGGTCATTTCGGGGCCGGCGTGTTCCTGGCCGGGCCCGACGTGATTCCCGACGAGGTGTGGCAGCGCGAGTTGCCCGACGACTTCTTTTTTACCGTGCAAAAGGGGCAGACATCGCATTAAGCTACGCGGTGAAAGACGGGGGCGCAAAACCCCCGCGGCACGCCATGGGGCATGGAAAGGGGCAGAGACGATGGCACGCGAGCGCGAGGTCGGAACGCTCTGGATCGGCGGCAGCCTGAGCTGGCTGGAACAGCTTTGCCTCAAGTCCTTCGTCGACCGGGGCCAGAAGATCACGCTGTTCAGCTACGAGGACATCCCCAACGTGCCCGAAGGGGTGATCCGGCGCGACGGGCGCGAGGTACTCGATACCGACGATTTCATCAAGTACGAGGCCAAGAACAGCTACGCGCTGTTCGCCGACCTGTTCCGCCTGCACATGATCAAGCTCAACCCCGGCATGATCTGGATCGACACCGACGTCTATTGCCACCGGCCGATGGATTACGATGACGACTACGTGATGGGGTTCGAACTTCCCGGAGAGCACCGCGTCAACAACGCGGTGCTGGGCCTGCCCGCCGACAGCCTGATCCTGGATGACATGCTGTCATTCACCGAGGACCGCTATTCGATCGCGCCGTTTCTGCCCAAGAAGAAGCAGAAAGAGTATCGCGCCGCGCGCGATGCGGGCACGCCCGTGCATGTCAGCCAGCAGCCCTGGGGCGTGTGGGGGCCGATGATGGTGACCCATTTCGTGCATGCCCACGGGCTGGCCGACAAGGTTCAGCCACTGGATGCGTTTTATCCCGTAACATTCAGGGAAAGAACCAAATTCCTGCGCCGCGCCAGCGTGGCCGAGGGCATGGTCACCGACCGCACCACGGCGCTGCATCTGTGGGCGTCGAACAAGCGCGAGATGGGCAAGAAACACGACGGGCTGCCGCCCAAGAACTCGTACCTGGAAATGCTGGTGGCGCGCCACGGTATCCGCCCCGGCGAGGCACCGCTCAAGGGGCGCGGCAAGGCAGCCTTCCAAGGCGGCCTGGTCGACGAGATCACGCTCGACCAGGTCGAAACCTTCGCCGATCTGAGCGGGCAGGCGCGTGGCCTGGCGCTGGCGGCGCACAGCCGGTTCGATTGCGACATCCAGTTGATCGACGTGAACGAGAAGGGACAAGCCCCCGACAAGCAAAGCGACTGGGTCGGAGACTACCGCGGATTCCTGCGCGACAACGACGTGCCCGAGGACCGGGTGCAGGTGATCCGCGACCTTGGCAAGCTGCGCCCGGTGGACGTGCTGGCCAATCTCTCGGGCTTCGGCGACCGGCAGAAGGTCAAGTTCCTGAAGCCTTTTCTGGAAACCATGACCCATGCCGACACGCAGGTGTTCATGGACGTGCGCAAGGGCTCGGGCGCGTTTCCGTTTTTGCGCGATTACGGCGAGAACACGCTTCTGTCGACCCGCGAGGAGGACGGCCGCGAGGTCAGCCGCATCCGCTTTTCCCGCAGCGCGCCGCCGATCCAGGAGAACGACGAAAGCTGGGATGCCATCGCGCGTCGGCTGGCGGGCGACGGCGGCTTCTACCGGCCGGGGCCCGAGGGGCACTCGTTTCTCTACGTGCCGCGCGGCGACGACACGCTGGTGGTGACCTTCGACAACCTCGACATCACCATGACCAAGCGCGAGGATCGCCGCCCGTGGGGGTACGGGTTCATCGAGGCGCAGGGCTGGTCGATGCTGGGCGTACTGGCCGGTGGCTGGACCTGGTACCGCGAGCCCTGGGTTTCTGCCCAGTTCGACGCGCTGCGCGACGAAGGCTTTTTCAAGCGGTTCCGGCGCGTGGTGTTCTACGGCGCCTCGATGGGCGGGTATGCCGCTTGCGCCTTCTGCCCGGCGGCGCCGGGCGCCGACGTGGTGGCGATCAGCCCGCAATCGACGGTCGACAAGTCCGTCGTCCCCTGGGAGACGCGCTACAAGGTGGTGTGGGATCGCGATTTTTCCGGCCCCTACGGCGACGCGGCCGAGGTGTCGAGGGCGGCGCGGCGGGTGTCGCTCATCTACGACCCGTACGAGCCGCTGGATGCCGGCCACGCGGCGCGCTTTACCCATGACAACGTGCAGCACCTGCGGGCGCCGCTCCTGGGGCATCGGCTGGGCACGTCGTTGCAGCAGATGGGTATTCTCAGCCCGATCATCCTGGGCGCGCTGTCGGGCGAGTTGGACGAGATGGCCTATTACCGGCTGCTGCGCGCGCGCCGCGACGCACCGCGCTACCAGCGCGAGCTGTTCAACCGCGCCGTCGCCCACGGCCACAAGGCGCTGGCACGGCGGCTGGGCGAGTGGGTGCTGGCGCGCGGCGACAACCCGGCGGTGCGCCGCGGGCTGAGAAAGCTCTGAGGGCGTGATGCGCATCCTGCTGATCAGTTGTATGCGCAACGAGGGGCCGTTCCTGCTGGAATGGCTGGCCCATCACCGCGCCGCCGGGGTGACCGATTTCCTGGTTTTCAGCAACGATTGCGCGGACGGCACCGATGAGATGCTGGATACGCTGGAGACCGGCGGCGTGCTCACCCATGTGCGCAACCGCCATGCCGAAACCGGGCGCGCTGCGCAGTGGCAGGCGCTGGCCGATGCCTGGGCGCATCCGCTGCGTGCCAAGGCCGACTGGATCATGACGATCGACTGCGACGAATTCGTCAACATCCGCGCGCCCCATGACACGCTGGCGGGGTTGATCGGGGCGATGGACGGCGCCGATCTGATCTCGATGCCGTGGCGGCTGTTCGGCAACAACCGCCGCGCACGGCTGCGCGACGCGCTGACGCTTGAGCAGTTCACCCGCGCCGCGCCGCAGCCGTGCCCGTACCCGTTCATGGCGTCGTCATTCAAGACGCTGTTCTCAGCCCGTGCGCCGGTGCGCAAGATGGGCGTGCACCGGCCGCGGCTGGTGCCGGGCGCGCACCCGGACTGGCGCGACGGGTCGAACCGGGCGGTGCCGGAGGCCATCCGGCGCGGGCAGGGGGCGCCGGTGCATTACGGCCGCCCCGGCGCCAACAGCCATGTGCAGCTCAACCATTATTCGTTGCGCTCGGCGGAAAGCTACATGATCAAGCGGTTGCGCGGCCTGCCCAGCCAGATGAGCCGCGAGATCGGCCTGGATTACTGGATCGAGCGGAACTTCAACATGGTCGAGGATACAAGCATCGCGCGCATGGTCCCGGCCACCCGTGCGGCGCTGAACGATTTGCGCGCGCGTGTGCCCGCGGCGGCGCGCCTGCACGACGCGGCGGTGGCCTGGCACCGGGCGTGCTTTGCCCGACTGATGCAGGAGGAGGACAGCGTGCGCCTCTACGGGCATCTTCTGTATTGCAACGGTCAAAGCCTTCCCGCAGATGCCGACCTGCGCGACCTGATCCGCTGGCGCCATGCCAGCCTGACCCGGAAGCCGGCGAACAACAAGGATAACTGACAAGCTATTGACCCAGGAAGAGATACCGCAAGCCGGCCGTTCGCCCGAGATCACCGCGCTCGACATTTCGGCGCTGCGTCGTGAGGATCTGGCCAACCTGATATTGCAACGCTCGGAGGTGATCGCCGATTAACCCGCCCCCGGCGCCACGATCCGGGCCTGGACCGCGGGCGATTCCGGCCCGCTGACAGCGGTGGTCGATCGGTTGGGAGACGAAATCGCCTATCGCGCGCTGGCGGTGATGAAGGCCGAGTTCGACGCCCTGGCGCCGGTTCTGGACCCGGTGCTGACGCGCTCCGGCACGGCGCGCCGCCGACTGGCCGATATCGGCTGCGGGTACGCGTTTTTCGATCTCTTCGCCGCGCGGCGTTATGGCTGCGGGCTGGCGTTGATCGACATGGAGAGCAACGAGCGCCGTCATTTCGGCTTCGAGGAGGCCGGTGCGGCCTATTCCAGCCTTGAGACGGCGCGACGCTTTCTCAAGGACAACGGCGTGCCGGCCAAGGATATCCGCACGCTCAACCCGCAACGAAAAGACCCGCTGAGCCTGCCGTCGATGCACGCCGCGGTCAGCTTTCTGGCCTGCGGTTTTCATTTTCCCATAGATGCTTATCTGCCGTTCTTCACCCAGAAGGTTGCACCCGGTGGTCGGGTGATCGTGGATTTGCGCGCGCGCCGCGCCGACGCGCAGGCCGCGGCGCTGGCGCCGCTGGGTCGGCTGGAAACCCTGGTGGGCCCGCCCAAGACCCGCCGCGTGATGCTGGTGCGCGAGTAGGCCGCGCCGCCTTACCCGGTGCCGCGAAACCCCGTGGCGACGACGAACTTTTCCGAACTGTCGGCGCGCGAGGCCGGCGGCTTGATGTTCACTACCTTGGTGAATTTCTGCTTGAGCAGCTTTTGCAGCTCGCCCTCGGCGCCGCCGGCCAGCACCTTGGCGACGAATGTGCCGCCCTCGTCGAGCACGTCGAAAGCGAAATGCGCGGCCGCCTCGCACAGCGCGATGATGCGCAAATGGTCGGTCTGCTTGTGGCCGGAACTGGCCGCGGCCATGTCCGACATCACCACGTCGGCGCGCCCGCCCAGCCACGCCTTGACCTGCGCGTCGGCGCCGTCGTCCATGAAATCCAGCTGGTGGATCTCGGCGCCGGGGATCGGGTCCATCGCTTGCAGGTCGATGGCCAGGACGCGGCCCTGCCGCTTGCCGCTGCGCTGGCCCAGGGCGTTGACGCGGGCAACGGCAACCTGGCTCCAGCCGCCGGGGGCGCAGCCCAGGTCGACGACGCGCGCGCCGGGCACCAGAAAGCCGACGCGCTCGTCGAGTTCGAGGATCTTGAACGCGGCGCGGCCGCGATACCCTTCGGTGCGGGCGCGCTTGACGTACGGGTCGTTGAGCTGGCGTTGCAGCCACCGCGTCGAGGAGGGCTTGCGCCCGCGTGCGGTCTTGACCTTGACCTTGAGGTCGCGCTGTCCGCGCCCGGATGTGTTCTTGTCTGCCATCTTCGCCCCTCTATGCGCCTCGCCCCGCCTCAGCAAGGCCCTGGCGCCAATACGCCATCGGCGCTCATCTGCGCGAAAAGCAGCCCCTCTCGCAGGCCACGGTCGGCGACGCTCAGCCGGTCGGTGGGCCAGCACCTGAGCAGCGCCTGCAGGATCGCCGCGCCCGACATGATCAGCGCCTGCCGGTCGTGACCGATGCGCGGGTCGCGCCGCCGCCCCACCGGGCCCAGGTCGAGATAGCCGCGAATCACTCTGTCGATCTCGTCCGAGGTCATGCGCAGCCCGTCCACCTTGGCACGATCATAGCGCTTGAGCCCCAAATGACTGGCTGCCACCGTGGTAACGGTGCCCGAAGTGGCGACGATCTGGAAGCCATGGCGCGACTGTTCGTCCTTGTAGGGGGCGAAATCGGCGAGGTTTTCTTCGAAAAACCAGCTCATCAGCGCGAAACGCGCGGCGTCGTCCTCGACATCGTCGAACTGGTCGCGCAACGTCGCCGCCCCCAGCGGCACCGAGATCCAGTCCACCACCCGCGCGCCCGCGCCGCCGTCATCGCGCGGCGCGAATCCATCGTGCAACTGCATGATCGCCTTGATCCGGTCGCATTCGGGCACCCCGGAGACGTCGATCCATACCAGCTCGGTCGAGCCGCCGCCGATATCGACCACCAGCAGTTGTTCGGTCAGGGGCGACACC
>NZ_JAGXFK010000063.1 GCF_024637375.1 Sediminimonas sp.
CATATCGTCGGCAGCGTCAGATGTGTATAAGAGACAGCCCTGACGGTCAAGGCGCAGGGGCGGTATGCGGAGGCCGAGGGGCTTTTCCGCGAGGCGCTGGAGATCGACCGCGCGACCATCGGGGAGGGGCATCCGCACTATGCCACCCGCTTGGGCAACCTCGCGCTCGCGGTGCAGGCGCAGGGGCGGCATGACGAGGCCGAGGGTCTCTACCGGCAGGCGCTGGAGATCACCCGCGCGACCCTCGGCGAGGGGCATCCGGAGTATGCCAAGCACCTTGGCAATCTCGGGCGGCTGCTGGGCCAGACCGGCGAGGTGGCCGAGGGGCGCGAAATGCTGGAACAGGCGCTGGCAATCTTCCGCGCCGCGCTGCCCCCCGATCATCCGCATATCGCCGAGACGCAGCGCCGCCTCGCCGCCCTTCCCGGGGACTGAGCCCATCCCGCACGGCACCGGGGCGATACCGACGCGATACCGACGCGATACCGACACGGCCCTCGGCCCCTCTGGCCGCCCCCCACGCGCGCCCGTCTTGCCCCCGCACGGCGCATCCGGTAGAGGCTGGCGCGAGTGCACCCGCAAGGATCGGCAGCCATGGCCAAGCAGAAAAAAGCCCCCCGCCCCCGGGCGGTAACGCCCAAGGGGTTCCGCGACTATTTCGGCGCGCAGGTGACCGAGCGCGCCGAGATGCTGAACCGCATCGCCGGGGTCTATCACCGCTATGGCTTTGACGCGCTGGAGACGAGCGCGGTGGAAACGGTCGAGGCCCTGGGCAAGTTCCTGCCCGACGTCGACCGCCCCAACGAGGGCGTCTTCGCCTGGCAGGAGGACGACGAGGACGGCAAGGGCGACTGGCTGGCGCTGCGTTATGACCTGACCGCGCCGCTGGCCCGCGTCTATGCCCAGCACCGCAACGACTTGCCCACCCCCTACCGCCGCTATGCCATGGGCCCGGTGTGGCGCAACGAAAAGCCGGGGCCGGGGCGCTACCGGCAGTTCTACCAGTGCGATGCCGATACCGTGGGCAGCGCATCGATGGCCGCCGACGCCGAAATCTGCGCGATGCTGGCCGACACGCTGGAAGAGGTCGGCATCCCGCGCGGCGATTACATCATCCGGGTGAACAACCGGAAGGTGCTGAACGGGGTGTTGGAGGCCATGGGCCTCGCCGATGATGAAGAGCGCAGCGCCGCCGTGATGCGCACCATCGACAAGTTCGACAAGGTCGGCGAGGCCGGCGTGCGCGAGTTGCTGGGCAAGGGGCGGCTCGATGCCTCGGGCGCCTATATCGACGGGGTGGGACTGAGCGATGAGCAGATCGAGCGCGTGATTGGCTACGTTTCAGCCAAAGAAACCACAGCTTCATATCTTGAGAGTCCTGAAGCGTCTGACACCAGCGGCGAGGTCTCAACAGAACTCAAACTTCAAGCGGAGTATTTACGTTCTGACAGTCTGCCAGATAGCGTTGGCGAAAACCGACTCGAAGGTCAATTTTCTCTTCTGAATCATTTGCACGACTTGGTGGCGGACTCCGAAGAGGGCAAGAAGGGGTTGGACGAACTGGCCGAGGTCGCTGATCTCCTAGAAGCCCAAGGCTACGGCCCCGACCGCATCGTCATCGACCCTTCCGTTGTGCGTGGCCTCGGCTATTACACCGGCCCGGTCTACGAGGCCGAGCTGACCTTCGACATCCTTGATGACAAAGGCCGCAAGCGCCAGTTCGGCAGCGTCGCGGGTGGCGGGCGCTACGACGACCTGGTCAAGCGCTTCACCGGGCAGGCGGTGCCGGCCACGGGGATCAGCATCGGGGTCGATCGCCTGCTGGCCGCGCTGCGCGAAAAGGGCCGCGTCGGTGGCACCGAGTCCGGGCCGGTCGTCGTCACGGTGATGGACCGCGAGCGCATGGCCGATTACCAGGCAATGGTGGCCGACCTGCGCAACGCCGGCATTCGCGCCGAGGTCTACCTCGGCAACCCCAAGAACTTCGGCAACCAGATGAAATACGCCGACCGCCGCGGCGCCCCCGTCGCGGTGATCGAGGGCGGCGACGAGCATGCCAAGGGCGTGGTGCAGATCAAGGATCTGATCCTTGGCGCACAGATTGCCGAGAATGCAACGCTGGAGGAATGGAAGGAGCGCCCCAGCCAGGTCGAGGTGCCGCGCGACGACCTGGTCGCAAAGGTGCGCGAAATCCTGGCCGCCCACGGGCTTGACGCGGGCGGGCGCGCGCCGTGATCGCGGGCATTGCCGAGACCCGCGCGCGCGCCGCGCAACTGCGCGCCCGGTTCGAACAGGCCGGCGCCGCGCCGGTGGAAACCCCGGTGCTGCAACCGGCGGCGGCGCTGCTGGACCTCTACGGCGAGGACATCCGCGCGCGCGCCTATGTCACCTCCGACGCGCTGCGCGGCGAGCAGATGCTGCGCCCCGATTTCACCGTGCCGGTGGTGCAGATGCACATGCACGACGGCGCCGCCCCGGCGCGCTATACCTATGCCGGTGCCGTTTTCCGCCGCCAGGAGGACGACCCCGACCGCCCCAATGAATACTGGCAGGTGGGCTACGAGGTCTTCGACGGCCAGGCGCCCCATGACGCCGATGCCGAGGTATTCTGCCTCATCCGCGAGGCGCTGGCAGGGCTGGACCTGCGCGCCACCACCGGCGATATCGGCGTGCTGATGGCCGCCGTGGCGGGGTTGGATACCACCGCCGCGCGCAAGGCGGCGCTGATGCGCCACATCTGGCGGCCGCGCCGGTTCCGGGCGCTGCTTGACCGCTATGCCGGGCGCACGCCCGTGCCCGCGGCGCGGCGCAGTTTGCTGGCCGCCGACGACCCGTTTGCCGACGCGCCGCCGCTGCTGGGCCTGCGCAGCCAATCCGAGATCGAGGCGCGCATCGCGGCGCTGCGAACTGATGCCGCCACACCGCCGATCAGCACCGACGAGGTGGCGCTGATCGACGCCATCCTCGAGGTGCGCGAAACCGCGCCCTACGCGCTGGAGCACTTGCGCGACATCGCGGTCGATCTGCCGGCCATCGACCCGGCGGTGGAGCGGTTGCAGCGCCGCATGGAGGCGCTTGACGCGCGCGGCGTGGACGTGGGCGCGCTGGAGTTCGAGGCCAGCCATGGCCGCGCCTCGATGGAATATTACGACGGCTTCGTGTTCGGCTTCTACGCCGCCGCGCGCCCCGACCTGCCCGCCGTGGCCTCGGGCGGGCGCTATGACGCGCTGACCCGGCTGCTGGGCCGTGGCGCCGAGATCCCGGCCGTCGGCGGCGTGATCCGGCCGGGGCTGATGCTGGAACTGGAGGCCGCGACATGACCGTCAAGCTGGGCGTGCCGTCCAAGGGGCGGCTGATGGAAAAGACATTCCAGTGGTTCGGCGCCCGCGGCGTGACCCTGGGGCGCGCCGGGTCGGAGCGCGAATACGCCGGCACGGTCCAGGGCATCGACGGGGTCGAACTGGTGCTGCTGTCGGCCGGCGAGATCCCCCGCGAACTGGAGGCCGGGCGCATCCACCTGGGCGTGACCGGCACCGATCTGGTGCTTGAAAAGCTGGCCCGCTGGGATCAAAGCGTCGATACCCTGGCCGAGATGGGCTTCGGGCAGGCGGATCTGATCATCGCGGTGCCTGCGGCATGGGTCGACGTGAACACGCTCGACGATCTGGACGCGGCGGCGGCGGCATTTCGCGCCGCGCACGGGTTCCGTCTGCGCATCGCCACCAAGTACCACCGGCTGGTGCGCGATTTCCTGCGCAGCCACGGGGTGGCCGACTACCAGCTGGTCGACAGCCAGGGCGCGACCGAGGGCACGATCCGCAACGAGACCGCCGAGGCGGTGGCCGACATCACTTCGACCGGCGAGACGCTGCGCGCCAACCATCTGAAACTGCTTGATGACGGGCTGATCCTGCGCAGCCAGGCGACGCTGTATCGCGCCCGCAGGGCGCCGGCCGATGATGCCGACCGCGCCACGCTGTCGGCGCTGCTGCAAAAGCTGGGCGTGGACTGACGCGCGCGGCGGCGCGGCAGCCCGCGCCGCGGCTTGTCATGGCTTGTCGTCCGGTCTCGGCCGGATCAGCGACTCGGCGGTATAGACAAGCACCGCCAGCCCCACCGCCCCGGCCACGGCCACCCCCAGCAGCACGATCACGTCGATTGGCCCGCCGATATCGGCAAAGCCCGAGCGCGTCATCTTTTGCACGAACAGCACCGCTGCGATGGCGCCGAACGGCATCGACACCTGCGCCCACAGGAACTTGCGCCAGCTCACGGCGCGGTCGCGGATCAGGACGTAGACATACGCCAGCGTGATGACGAGCGCGGCCACCACCATCGTCCAGAACAGCCCGCGGCCGAAAATTTCCTCGAACACGGCGATCAGGGTTTCCAGGGTAAGTTCTTGCATCTTCGCCTCCGTTCAGGCCTTGCCGCGCAGCATGGCGTTGTAGGTGGCCTTGAGCGCGACCTCCTTCATCAGCCAGCTTATCCAGAGTTCCTGCAACGGCGCGATCACGCCGGGGAAGGAAGGCACGAGGTTGTTGTCGTAATCGAACTCGATCAGCATCGCCCGGCCCACGCGGGTGATCATCGGGCACGAGGTATAGCCGTTGTAGCTGGCGTCGGTGGTGTCGCCGGCGATCTGCGCGACGAGGTGCTCCTCGACCACGGGCACCTGCCACTTGACGCTGGCGGCGGTCTTGCCCTTGGGCACGCCGGCCACGTCGCCGACGGCGAACACCTCCGGGTAGCGGCGGTGGCGCAGGCTGTGCTTGTCGACCTCGACCCAGCCCTGGTCGATCCACTTGTCGGCCCATGACAGGCCCGACTGGCGCACCACGTCCGGTGCGCGCTGCGGCGGGATCACATGCAGGTAGTCATACTCCCGCTCGACCGGGCCGCCGGGCGTGTCGAAGGTGGCACGCCTGGCGCCCGGGTCGATCGCCCTCAGTGTTTCCTGCATGCCGGTCGTGATGTCGCGCTGGCCGAAAAGCATGCGCACCTTCTCGGCCACGATGGGCACGCCGAACAGCGATGTCTGCGGCGCGGCATAGGTGATCTCGGTCTTGCCACGGGTGCCGGCCCTGCGCGCCAGGTCATCGACAAGGAAGGTGTGCTTGAGCGGCGCGCCGGCGCACTTCATCTCGGTGGCCGGGCGGGTGAAAAGGCCGGCGCCGCCCTCCTCGATGAACTTCGAAGCCGCCTTCCAGGTGCGCGCGGCATAGTCGGGCCCGGCATAGAGCGCGCCGATCCCGTTCTCGCCCACCATGTCAAGGCTGAAGCCCTCGATCGCGTCATGGTCCAGCATCAGGCCGGTGGCGACGATCAGGTAGTCGTATTCCAGCGTCTCGCCGGATTGCAGATCGACGGTGCGCGCCTGCGGGTCGATGGCGGCGGCGTTCTCGGGTTTCAGGGTTACCCCCGCCGGCAGCCACTCGGCGGTGCGGCTGACGGAGTATTGCGGCGGTTTCAGCCCGGTGGCGATGAGCGAGAAGCCGGGCTGGTACCAGTGCTGCTTGCTGCCGTCCACGATGGTGATCCGCGCGCCGTCAAGCCGCTGTACCAGCCGATTGGCCAGCGTGGTGCCGGCGGCACCGGCGCCCAGGATCACGATATTGGCGTTGGTCGCCACCTGCGCGGTGGTCGCCGCCGGCACCCCGGCGGCGGCAAGCGCCCCGGCACCCGCTGCGAGGCCGAGAAACCGGCGGCGACCACTGTCGAGGGAGGGGTCATGGGTCATGCGGGGACTCCCGATTGCGCATTCAAAGATGAAGATATATCAGGGGCCGGGCTGCCCGGCCTTGATCAAGATCAAGCGCGCCGCCGCACCGGGTGCGTGCTTTCGACACACGCATCCGGCACCGTCAGGAGCGCGTGTCGGTGTCGGCCACGTCGTCCTCGCCGGTCATGCCGGCGTCTTCGCGCATCTCCAGCCAGATGGCGTTGAGAACAGCGAACATCGCGGCCAGCGGCAGGCCCAGGGTCCATGCGAAATACCACATTGTCGTCTCCTTTCTTAGTAGACGCTGCCTGAATTCTCGGTCACGTCGGCCTCGGTCACCTTGCCCCAGAGCACCTTGTAGACCCATGCGGTGTAGGCGAGGATCAGCGGCATGAAGATCACCGTGGCCACCAGCATCACGAACAGCGTCTGGTGCGACGACGAGGCATCCCACACCGTCAGCGAGGCATCGGGGTTCACCGTCGATGGCAGGATGAAGGGAAACATCGTCAACCCGACGCTGGAGATGATGCCGGTGATGCCCAGTTTCGACCACAGAAGGGTCGATACGTCGTGCCCGGCGCGCAGCCCGCGCACCGCCATCGCGATCCCGGCCAGCGCCATCAGCGGGGCGATGGCGATCCACGGTCGCGCGGCGTAAGCGTCCAGCCAACTGCCGCCGCGGGTGACCTCGCTGTAAAGCGGGTTGGAGGGGCCGTTGGTCGCCGCCTCACCGGCCAGCGCGAAGCCGTCGATCCCGAAGGCCAGCCAGACACCCGCCAGCAGGTAGCCGGCCGCGGCTACCATGCCGGCACCCGTGCCGATGGTGCGGGCGCGGGCGGCGACGGCGCCCTCGGCCTTGAGGCCCAGCCATGCCGCGCCGTGCATCAACAGCATCGACAGCGACACCACCCCCGCCAGCAACGCGAACGGGCGCAGCAGCCCCAGGAACTTGCCATGGAAGGTGCCGTCATACATCGGCATCAGGTCTTCGGTCAGGTAGAAGGGCACGCCCAGCAGCACGTTGCCGACCGCGACGCCGAACAGCAGCGCGGGCACCGCGCCGCCGATGAACAGCGCCCAGTCCCAGCCGCTGCGCCACGCCCGGCTGTCGCGCTTGGAGCGGTACTTGAACGCGACCGGCCGCAGGATCAGCGCCGCCAGGATGACGAACATCGCCAGGTAGAACCCCGAAAAGCTGACCGCATATAGCGGTGGCCAGGCCGCGAAGATCGCGCCGCCGCCAAGGATGAACCACACCTGGTTACCTTCCCAGACCGGGCCGACGGTGTTGATCGCCACGCGGCGTTCCACGTCGGTCCTGGCCACGAAGGGCAGCAGGGCACCCACCCCCATGTCGAAGCCGTCGGTCAGCGCGAAGCCGATCAACAGCACGCCCAGCAGCGCCCACCAGATCACCCGCAGGGTGTCGAAACCTATCAGTTCATAAAGGATCATGGCATTCACTCCGCAGGGGTTGAATCGGCGCCGGGCGCGAACGGGCCCTTGCCGTCATGGGTGCGCAGGCGGTGTTCGTGCCGCGCCATCCAGGCCTCGGTTTCCTCGACGTCCTGGAACGGGCCCTTGCGGATATACTTGACCATCAGGGCCATCTCGATGACGAACAGGATCGTGTAGAAGATGACGAATCCCGCCAGCGTGATCAGCAGGTCCGCCACGCTCAGGTGCGACACCGAAAGCGCCGTGGGCAGCACGCCGTCAACCGTCCAGGGCTGGCGCCCGTACTCGGCCACGAACCAGCCCAGTTCGGCCGCGATCCACGGCGCCGGGATGATCGCCACCGCGCCGTAGAGCGCCCAGCGGGGAAACTGCATGCCACGGAAGTTGGCGCGCCAGAAGAAATAAGCCATCACCGCGATGAAACCGAAGCCGAGCCCGACCATGACGCGGAACGCCCAGAAAAGCGGCGCCACACCCGGAATCGTGTCGTCGGCGGCCTGCACGATCTGCGCCTCGGTCGCCTCGCGCGGATCGTCGACATAGCGTTTGAGCAGCAGGGCAAAGCCCAGGTTGGCCGAGTTCTCCTCGAAACTTGCGCGGGTCTCTGCCGGGGCATCGCCGCGCTGCTCGCGGATCGTCATCAGCGCGTCATAGGCAACCAGACCGGACCGGATCCGGTCCTCGGCCTCGGCCACCAGATCGTTGATACCGGGGATTTCCTCGGTCAGCGACCGTGTGCCGATCAGGCCCATGGCCCACGGAATCTCCACCTTGTAATGCGTCTCGCGCGCCTCCCTGTCGGGAAAGCCGATGGCCGAGAACGGCGCCGGCGCCTCATGCGTCTCCCACATCCCCTCGATCGCGGCGAGCTTCATTTTCTGGGTATGGCTGGCCGAATATCCCGACTCGTCGCCCAGAACCACGACCGACAGCGCCGAGGCCAGCCCGAACGCCGAGGCCACCGCGATGGACCGCCGCGCCAGGTCGATATGCCGGCCCTTGAGCAGATACCATGCCGAGACCCCCAGAACGAACACCGCAGCGGTGATATACCCCGCCGACACGGTGTGAACGAACTTGGCCTGCGCGACCTCGTTGAACATCACCTCGTAGAAGCTGGTAATTTCCATGCGCATCGTTTCGGGGTTGAACGCGGCGCCCACCGGGTTCTGCATCCAGCCGTTGGCGATCAGGATCCACAGCGCCGAGAAGTTCGACCCGATCGCCACCAGCCATGCCACCGTCAGGTGCGCGGCGCGGCTGAGCTTGTCCCAGCCGAAAAAGAACAGCCCCACGAAAGTGGCTTCGAGGAAGAACGCCATCAGCCCCTCGATCGCCAGCGGCGCGCCGAAGATGTCGCCGACGTAGTGGCTGAAGTAGCTCCAGTTCATGCCGAACTGGAATTCCATGGTGATGCCGGTGGCGACGCCGAGGGCGAAGTTGATGCCGAACAGCATGCCCCAGAACTTGGTCATCTGCCGCCAGATCGGGCGGCCGGTCATGACATAGACGGTTTCCATGATTGCGACGATGACCGACAGGCCCAGCGTCAGCGGCACGAAAAGGAAGTGATACATGGCCGTCATCGCGAATTGCAGGCGTGACAGCTCGACGACATCGAGCTCCATGATGCGGTCTCCTTCTCTTGGCCCGTCGAGGCATCGGCAAGGCCGGGTGACTCGGTGCATTGAAGTTGCGTACCGGATGCACCTTTGCCGATCTTTTATCACCGGATCGGGGTCTGTGATTTGACACAGATCAAGATATGCTATTTTTGCAATGTATCAATTGAGCGAAATGACCCGGTCCGCCGCCGCGATTTCAGCGTCGCGGTGCGCGGCCATCACGATCACGGCGCGGGGCAGGGCGGCGCGCAGGCCGCCGAGAACCTCGCGCGCCAGCGCGTCATCCAGCCCTTCGGTCGGCTCATCCAGCAGCAGAACGCCGGGCGCGCGCAGCACCGCGCGGGCCAGCGCCAGGCGCCGCGATTCGCCCCCCGACAGCCCCGCCCCGGATTCGCCCAGTCGCGCGTCCAGCCCGCCGATCTGGGCGATCACGTGTTCCAGCCGCGCGGTTCGCAGCGCCGCCTGCGCGCTTGCATCGTCGAGGTCGTCGCAGGCCAGCGCAAGGTTCTCGCGGATCGTCCCGCCGATCAGAACGGGGCGTTGCGGCACCAGCGTGAGATGGGCGCGCAACTGATCCTCGGGCCAGAGGCCGAGCGGCACGCCCAGCACGTCGATTTGCCCCGCCATGCGCGGTGCAACCCCTGCCAGCGCGTCCAGAAGGGTGCTCTTGCCGCTGCCGCTGGGGCCGCGCAGGGCAATGGTCTCGCCGGGCCGCGCGTGCAGGTCGAGCGCCCGGAACAGCGGTGTATGCCGCCCGGGCAGGGCCACGGTGACCCCGTGCAGCGTCAGGCCCGCCTGCGCATCGGGGTGTGTATCGGGCGGCTGCGCGGGGGGCTGCGCGGGTTGATCGGGGCCGATGACGCGCAGCGCCGCGGCGTGCATGCGTCCCAGGTCGGCCAGCCCGCGGCGCAGCGGCAGCAGCGTTTCGGCCAGCGCCAGCGCCACGAAGACGCCGATCGCGGCCAGCGCCGGGTCGAACGCCGCGGATTGCACTGCCGCCGTGCCGATCCCCAGCACCGCGCCTGTGACCAGCACCACCAGCGCGTTCAGCGCCAGCCCGGCGCGCCGGTCGATCCGGTCCAGCCGGGCGACGGTGGCGCGCAGGGTATCCTCGTCAGCGGCGATGGCGTTTCGCTGGATGGGCAGGGTGGCTTGCAGGATGGCGTCGCGCTGGCCGCGAAACAGGCCGATCACCCGGCGCCGGATGGCCTGGCGCACCTCCTCGGCCCGGGCCGAGGGGCGCAGCGCCCCGCGCGCCACCAGCGCCAGCACCACCGCCCCGCCCAGGACGTAGCCGCCAGCGACCGTCAACGCGACCGGCCCCGACACCAGCATCCACAGCGCCGCCAGCGCCAGCGCATGGGTCAGCAGCCCGGCCGCCAGCGGCAGGACCAGACGCAGCAGAAGCCCGTCCAGCGCATCGACATCGGCGGTAATCCGGGTCAGTTCGGACGCGCCGCGCAGCCGGCGCAGCCGCGTGATCGGCCAGGTCTCCAGCCGTGCCATCAGCGTCAGGCGCAGCCGCGCCAGTGCGCGCAGCGTCGCGTCATGGGTCAGCAGCCGCTCGGCATAGCGCGCACCGGCCCGTCCCAGGGCAAGGAACCGCACACCGGCACTGGGGCGGAACACGTCGAAGGCGATGCCGATCCCGGCCAGCCCGGTGGCAGTGATGAACCACCCCGACAGGCCAAGCAGCGCCGCGCCCATGACCAGCACCGCCAGCGCCGCCGCGGCGCCGCGCCACATCGCCCAGGGGTCGGCCTGCCACAGCAGGCGGGTGAGCCGCCACAGCACCCTCATGCCGGGCCTCCGCCCACGTCGACGTAGCGGCCCATTGCCTCCGCCAGCGCCGGGTCATGCGTGGCGGCGATCACCGTGTGGCCGCGCCGCCCGGCATCACGCAGCGCGGCGATGATCCGGGCGCCGGTCTCCGGGTCCAGGTCGGCGGTCGGCTCGTCGGCCAGGATGACGTCGGCGCCCGACAGCAAGGCGCGCGCCAGCATCAGCCGCCGCGCCTCGCCGCCCGAAACGCCGGCGCCGCCCTCGCCCAGCCGTGTCTCCAGCCCCTCGGGCAGGGCTGCGACGATTCGGTCGGCCTGCGCCTGTTGCAGCGCGGGGCGCGGGTCGGCGCCGGTGTCGTGCGGGTCGAGGAACCGGCGCAGGGGCAGGTCGGGCAGGTGCACAACCTGCGGCACAAGGCCCACCCGCGCGCGCCAGGCATCGGCGTTGCGGTCATCGAGCGGCACGCCGGCGACATCGATCATGCCCTCGTCCAGCGGCAGCAACCCCGCCAGCGCCTCGATCATGGATGTCTTGCCCGCCCCGCTGGGCCCGACCAGCGCCAGGCTCTCGCCCGGTTCAAGGTTGATATCGGGCAGGGCGATCACCTGCGCGCCGCGGTGCAGCCGGGCCCTTTGCACGCGGATGGTGGCAGGCCCCGGCAACGGGTCGGCGCGCTCTCCGCGCCCGAGGACGGCCGTCGCGGGGCGCTGTTCCAGCGTCGCCAGTTCGTCGGCGACGCTTTCGGCGGCGGCCTTGTCGTGCCAGGCGGCGGCAAGGTCGCGCAATGGTTGGAAAAACTCGGGCGCGATCAGCAGGATGAACACCCCTTCGGTGATCGTGAGCGGCGTGGCCCAGGCGCCGATGCCGATCTCGCCCAGCAGGGAAAACCCGACATAGACCGCCACCATTGCCACGCCGATGGCCGCGAACAGCTCCAGCACCGTGGACGACAGGAAGGCGATGCGCAGCACCGCCATGGTGCGCGCGCGCAGCCGCTCGGCGGAGTCGGCGAAGGCGGCACGCGAGCGGGCCAACCCGCCCAGCAGGCGCGCGTCGGGCAGGGCCGCGATACGGTCGATCAGCAGCCGGTTCATGTCGCCGATCTCGGCCATCTGGCGGGTGCTGGCATCCTTGGCGGCCATGCCGACCAGCGCCATGAACACCGGGATGAGCGGCCCGGCGACCAGCAGCACCAGCGCCGCGATCCACGACAGGGGGAAGACGACCCCCAGGAACGCCACCGGCACCAGCCGCACACGCAGCATCGCCGGGCGGTAGCGCATGAGACAGGGCGCCAGCAGCGGGATCTTGTCGGAATGCAGCGCCGCCAGCTCGGCCGAGGCCATGCGCGGCCCCAGCAGGCGGCTTTCGCGCTCCAGCAACGCGGCGCGGTGCCGGGTGACCACATCCTCGGCCAGAGCGAAAAGCCATTGACCCGACAGCGTGTTGAGCCCCGCCCGCGCCAGCCCCGCCGCGACGAAACCCGCGATCCAGGCGGGCGCCTGCGCCGTCGTGCCCGCGGCCCAGCCCCCGATGATCGACGCGATGCACAGCGCCTGCACCGGCCAGACCAGATCGGCGGCCACTTGCAGCCACGCCGCGCGCCGTAGCCGCGCGGCGTCTTGCGCGGGCAGGTCAAGGGCGCTGTGCGGGGCGTCGCTTGTCACGGCAATCCCTCGTCGCTTCCGGCGTCGCGGGTGCCGGATTGAAACCGGCTTTTCATATACCTGTTTCGCGGACCCACGCCAGAGGCCGCGACAATTCGGCCAGCCGCGGGGGCTCAGGCCGGGCGGCGCAGGCCTGTCGCGAGGCTCGACAGCGCGAAAAGCGATGCCACCACGCACACGATCGTCGGCCCCGTCGGGGTGTCGAACCGGTAGGAGGCAAACAGCCCACCCGCCGCCGCCGCCATCGCGATCAGCGTGGCCAGCACCGCCATCGCCTCGGGGGTGCGGGCGTAAGGCCGCGCGGTGGCGGCGGGGATGATCAGCATCGCCGTGATCAGCAGCGCGCCCACCACCTTGATCGCGACCGCGACCACCACCGCCAGCGCCAGCATCAGCACCAGCCCCTCGCGGCGCGGCTCGACGCCGGCGGCGCGGGCCAGGTCGGGGTCCAGCGTCGCGGTCAGCAGCGCCGACCAGCGCCAGGCGATCAGCCCAACCACCAGCGCCGCGCCGCCCCAGATCACGCCCAGATCAACGCGCGAGACCGACAGGATATCGCCGAAAAGATAGGCCATCAGGTCGATCCGGATACCCGACAGGAACGACACCGCCACCAGCCCGAAGGCCAGCGCCGAATGCGCCATCACCCCCAGCAGGGTGTCCATGGCATAACCACGCCCCGACAGCAGGGTCACCGCGGCGGCCATCACCAGCGCGACGATCAGCGCACCGGCGAAAACCGGCATCGAAAAGGTCAGCGACAGCGCCACGCCAAGGATCGCGGCATGTGCCGTCGCGTCGCCGAAATAGGCCATCCGCCGCCATACCACGAAACATCCCAGCGGTGCCGCCGCCAGCGCGGTGCCGATCCCGGCCAGCGCGGCGCGGGTCATGAAATCGTCGAGCATCATTGCACCTCTTCGCGGGCGTCGGCTTGCGGGGCGTCGGCGGCGTTCGTGTCGGCAGGGTCGTGGCGGTGGTCGTGCTGGTGACGGTAAAGCGCCAGCGCGCCATGCGTGCCCTCACCGAACAGCGCCCGGTAATCGGGCGCGGCGGCCACCACCTGCGGCGTGCCCTCGCAGCAGACATGCCCGTTGAGACACACCACCCTGTCGGAGGCGCTCATCACCACGTGCAAATCGTGGCTGACCATCAACACGGCACAGCCGGTTTCGGCGCGAACCGCCTCGATCTGGCGGTAGAACGCCGCCGCGCCGGGCTGGTCCAGCCCGGCGGTCGCCTCGTCGAGGATCAGCAGATCCGGCGCCGCCAGCAGCGCGCGCGCCAGCAGCACGCGCTGGAACTGCCCGCCGGAAAGATCGGTCATCTGCCGCCCGTCCAGCCCCGGCACGCCGGCGCGGTCGAGCGCCTGGCGCACCCGCGCGCGCGGCGCACGGCGCGGCAGCGACATGAACCGCGCCACGGTCATCGGCAGGGTCGCGTCCAGCACCAGCCGCTGCGGCACGTAACCAAGGCGCAGCCCCGGCGCGCGGGTGATTCGGCCTGCCACCGGCGCGATGCCCCCGATGATCGCTCGCAGCAACGTCGATTTACCCGATCCGTTGGGGCCGACGATGGTGACGATCTCGCCACGCGCGATAGAAAAGTCGATTTTGTCGAGCACCGTGTTGTCGCCATAGCGCACGCTGAGCCCTTCGATGGCGACAAGCGGCGCGCTCATGACAACCGCCCGCCGATGGCGCAGGCCGGGCACAGGCCGATCGCCTCGCGCACGCTGCGTTCGATGGTGAAACCGGCGTTGTCGGCGGCACGGCCCAGCTCGCCCGCCATCAGGTCGACCCCGGCCTCGACGACGCGCTTGCAGGACCGGCAGATCAGGAAGGCCGGGGCGTGGCGATCGCCGGCATGGGTGCAGGCGATGAAGGCGTTGAGCCCCTCGATCCGGTGCGCGAAGCCGTGCTCGGTCAGGAAATCCAACGCCCGGTAGGCGACGGGCGGTTGCGCGCCCAGCCCCTCGTCCCGCAGACGGTCGAGGATCTCGTAGGCGCCCATGGCGCGGTGCTCTTCCAGCAGGATTTCCAGAACCCGCCGGCGCGACGCGGTGAACTGCAGACGCTGTGCCGCACAGTGCCGTTCGGCGGTGGTCAGGCCCTCGGCCACGCAGCGGCCGTGATCGTGGGTCTCGAATGCGGTGCGCGCCATGGGTGCGGCTCCTCCGAAGATACGGGTTGCAGTGTTATAGTGTATCGCATACTGCTCTCTGCGTCGTTATATAATTACAGGAAAATGTCATGTCCATGCATGTGTTCAAACGCGGGCTGGTGGCGGCCACGGCGGCTTTGGCGCTGGCTACCCCCACATGGGCCGATGTGCCCGCTGTGGCGACCGATATCGCGCCGGTCCATTCGCTGGTCGCGCGCGTGATGGAGGGCGTGGGCACGCCCGACATGGTGATGCAGCCCGGCGCATCGCCGCACGGCTACGCGATGCGCCCGTCCGAGGCGCGGGCGCTGGAACAGGCCGATATCGTGTTCTGGGTGGGGGCCGATCTGACACCGGCGCTGGAGCGCGCGATCGAAACGCTCGCCGCCGATGCGCACATCGTGGCGTTGCTCGACCATGCGGCAACGGCGTCGCTGGAATTCCGTACCGGGGTTCGGTTCGACGGGCGCGCTCACGAGGAAGAACGCGCCCATGCCGATGATGGCGCCCCCGACCACGACGACGACCACGGCCATGGCGGCATCGATCCGCATGCCTGGCTCGACCCCGAAAACGGCAAGGCGTGGCTCGACGTGATCGCCGCCGAACTGTCGCGCGCCGATCCCGACAATGCCGGCATGTATTCCGCCAATGCCGCCGTCGGCAAGCAGGAGGTCGACGCCGCCACGGCCGATATCGCCGAAACCCTGGCGCCGCTGGACGGGCTGCGATACATCGTGTTCCACGACGCCTACCAGTATTTCGAGGCGCGTTTCGACATCCCCGCCGCCGGCGCGGTGTCGCTGGGCGATGCCACCGACCCCAGCCCGGCACGGGTGGCGGAGTTGCGCGCGACGGTCGCCGACCTGAACGTCACCTGCGCCTTTGCCGAGCCGCAATTCAACCCCGGCATCCTGAACGCGGTCCTTCCCGGCGATTCGGTGACGATCACCGTGATCGACCCGCTGGGTACCGATATCGACCCCGGCCCCGATTTCTACCCCGCCTTCCTGCGTGCGGTCGGGGCGTCTTTCGCCACCTGCCGATGACCCTGCGGACAACATGACGACGCGCCCGTCACGACGGCGGGCGCGTGCAGTCCCCGTTGCGGTGCCCCGGCGTCAGTGCGTCCAGGTGGCGCGGCGGTTGGTCGCGAAATTCTCGCCGTATCCGCCGGGGCGGACAACGGGCTGGCGCTTGTGCGGCTCGCGCACAACGGCGTCGATGCCGTGCGCCTCGGCGTAATCCAGCGCCTGCTGCTTGGTGTCGAACCGCATCATGACCTGCGCCTGGGTGTCGCCGGACGATGTCCAGCCCATCAGCGGGTCAACCTCGCGCGCCTCGGAGGGCGGGAATTCCAGCACCCAGTGGGTGGTGTTGGCGGTGCCCGATGACATCGCGGTTTTCGCCGGCCGGTAGATTCGCGCGCGCATGGATTGATCGCCTTTCTGCCTCGTCTCTGCCCTTGTCTTATCCGCGATTCCGCGCCGCGGGGCAAGGGCCGGGCGGGCGCGGCGCCGCCGGGGGTTGAACGGCCCGGAAAAGACGGCATCTATACCGGCAAAGGAGCCTTCCCATGCCCTACGCCCATCACGACCGGTCCGAAGCCGTACTCGCCCACCCCGCGCCCGACGTGGGCGCGCGCGAGAAGCTCGAGGGCGGCAAGCGGTTCGTCATGCATACCGAGTACAGCGCCGCCGGCGACCAGCCCACGGCGATCGCCGAGTTGAGCGCGGGAATCGACGCCGGCGAGCGTGACCAGGTGCTGCTGGGCGCCACCGGCACCGGCAAGACCTTCACCATGGGCCGCGTGATCGAGGAAACGCAGCGCCCGGCCATCGTCCTGGCCCCCAACAAGACGCTGGCGGCGCAGCTTTACGGCGAATTCAAGGGCTTCTTCCCCGACAACGCCGTCGAATACTTCGTCAGCTACTACGACTACTACCAGCCCGAGGCCTACGTGCCGCGCAGCGACACCTTCATCGAGAAGGAATCCCAGATCAACGAACAGATCGACCGCATGCGCCACTCGGCCACCCGCGCGCTGCTGGAACGCGACGACGTCATCATCGTGGCGTCGGTGTCGTGCATCTACGGTATCGGCAGCGTCGAGACCTACGGCGCCATGACCCAGGATCTGCACGTCGGAACCGAATACAACCAGCGCCAGATCATGGCCGACCTGGTGGCGCAGCAATACAAGCGCAACGACCAGGCGTTCCAGCGCGGGTCTTTCCGGGTGCGCGGCGACGTGCTGGAGGTTTTCCCCGCCCACCTCGAAGACCGGGCATGGCGGTTGTCGTTCTTCGGCGAGGAACTGGAGGCGATCACCGAGTTCGACCCCCTGACCGGCGAAAAGACCGGCAGCTTCGAGCAGATCCGCGTCTACGCCAATTCGCACTACGTCACCCCCAAGCCGACGATCCAGCAGGCGATCGTCCAGATCAAGAAAGAGCTGCGCCAGCGGCTCGACCAGTTGGTGGGCGAGGGCAAGCTGCTGGAGGCGCAGCGGCTGGAACAGCGCACCAATTTCGACATCGAGATGCTGGAAGCCACCGGCGTGTGCAACGGGATCGAGAACTACTCGCGCTACCTGACCGGCCGTGCGCCCGGCGAGCCGCCGCCCACCCTGTTCGAATTCATCCCCGACAACGCCATCGTGTTCGCCGATGAATCCCACGTCAGCGTACCGCAGATCGGCGGCATGTATCGCGGCGACTACCGGCGCAAGATGACGCTCGCGGAACACGGGTTCCGCCTGCCGTCGTGCATGGACAACCGGCCGCTGAAGTTCGAGGAATGGGATGCCATGCGCCCGCAATCGGTGTTCGTCAGCGCCACGCCCTCCAGGTGGGAGCTGGAACAGACCGGCGGCGTGTTCACCGAACAGGTCATCCGCCCCACCGGCCTGCTGGACCCGCAGATCGAAATCCGCCCCGTGGAAACCCAGGTCGACGACCTGCTCGACGAAGTGCGCCGCGTCACCGCCGCCGGCTACCGCACCCTGTGCACGACGCTGACCAAGCGCATGGCCGAGGACCTGACCGAGTACCTGCACGAACAGGGCATCAAGGTGCGCTACATGCATTCCGACATCGACACCATCGAGCGGATCGAGATCCTGCGCGACCTGCGGCTGGGGGCCTTCGACGTGCTGATCGGCATCAACCTGCTGCGCGAGGGGCTGGACATCCCCGAATGCGGGCTGGTCGCCATTCTGGACGCCGACAAGGAGGGCTTCCTGCGCTCGGAAACCTCGCTGATCCAGACCACCGGGCGCGCGGCGCGCAACGCCGACGGGCGCGTCATCATGTATGCCGACCGGATTACGGGAAGCATGGAACGCGCCATCAACGAGACCGACCGCCGCCGCGCCAAGCAGATCGCCTATAACGAGGAACACGGCATCACGCCCGAGACGATCCGCAAGAACGTCGATGACGTGATGGCCGGGGTCTACAAGGGCGACGTGGACATGAGCCGCGTCACCGCGCAGGTCGACAAGCCGATGCATGGCGCCAACCTCGAAGCGGTGCTCGACGGGCTGCGCACCGACATGCGCAAGGCCGCCGAGAACCTGGAATTCGAGGAAGCGGCGCGCTTGCGCGATGAGGTCAAGCGGCTGGAAGCGGTGGACCTGGCGGTGGCCGACGACCCGCTGGCCCGGCAGCAAGCGGTCGAGAAGGCAAGCGAGACGGCGACCACGGGCAAGGGCCGCTCAACGGCCGGCCGGCCGGGGCAACGGGGCGGGGTGAAGAAGAGGGGGAGGTGAGCCACAATCTAGACCGCCCCGAAAGTGGACAGGAACTTCTCCACTCCGGGGTCTGCCTTGATGTCTTTGAGTTTGTGAACAGGGTAAACTCCGTATCCTAGGATTTTTCTTGATTTCACGTCCGAAAAGAAACGGTTCTGCATCTCGGCAAGATAGCGCGTTTCCCTGATTCCATAAGTTGCCGGGCTATCGTCAACGCATCGAAATAATGCATGGGCGACAAGGTCAGCCACTTGAAGCAGCGGTTCATCACTCTTTGATTTGCTTACAATTGAGTCGGGATTGATATGCTTCAGCAGTTTCGTATTTGTACGTATAGGGTTTTCACGGCACCTGTGAATCAACCCACGCAAGGCTGCGTAGTCAAAATTTCCTTCTTCGAAGCAAATCGATATATTGTTTTCGGAATATCTATTTATTTCTAAAAATAGGGCAAGGCGCTCCAAGATATACTGGGCGCATTTATTGTAGTAGCGCTTGTCGCTACCCTCGATGTCGTCCTTGTATGAACCAAGCGTTTCTTTCATAGAAATAACGCCAAAGAGCAATACTCTCATTTCTGAAATTCTTCTTGCAAAACGGCAAATCTGATTATGATTTAACTTGGAACAATGGAGGGTTGGCTTCGAAAACTCTTTCGCCAATTCCTCAAGGTTTGACTGGCAATCAGCAATTAGGGAATTCGGAACGAGTGCACCACCGAGGGTCATATATCGAGACGCACCACCGCCACTGTCGCCGCGAATCTTCTTGATTCCTGACTGACCACTTTCATCGATAAAAAAAGTGTACTTCATTCCATCTTGCTACATCGGAGCAATCTTAGGAATGTCTGATCAAGGCATTCGGCTACGCCAAGCTGGCGGCTTTATCGCTTTGCGAGGTAGCCAACTGGGCATTTGCGCCCGATTTCTCGGTTTCAAGGCCGCCTTGTCGGCGGTTCGGCGGATTTCGGACAGACTC
>NZ_JAGXFK010000064.1 GCF_024637375.1 Sediminimonas sp.
GCTGATCATATCGATGCAGTTGCTCATGGGGGTGCTGTTCGGACTCCTCGGACTTGCGCTTGCGACACCGATGGCCGCCCTGGGCACGACCCTGATCAGGGAGGTGTACGTGCAGCGCTTCCTTGAAAGGGAATCGGCCGAAAATGACGAGCGCTCGGTACCTACTACAACAACGTGATCGTCGCCGCGGCACATAAATCACCAGCGACCACCATGGGCAACGGGAGCTGGTGACCTCGGGAGGAGGACGGCTGATAACAGAGCTCATAATCATAACCCAGGGGCGCTTGATTTATTGTAGGGAGCGGCTCCTAGCCCGCTCCAACCATACCTCACGGTGCGGCGATTAAGAACTGCGTGAGCATGATGATCACTCGCAATTGGTCACGGAAGTCGATGCCGACTTGGGTGGGGGCGAGCCGTTGTGGTGTTAAACCTGCGATTGCCCTGGCTCCACGCTGGTCGCAACCGAGGTCGCCAACGTGATCCAGGGTTTGAAGAGTTCGTGCGTGCCGCCGTTGATCCTTTGATCATCCAATCGAACTCATACGCTGACGACGTCTTGCGTTGAGGCGGAACACGCCGGTTTGCGTATGGAAACTGTCTGAAATCGTGTTTCGAGGGGAACGATAGGCGAGAAACTTCGTTGATAGTCAAGAGATCGCCGACCGAGTTCGGCCCCACGAGACCAGGAGTTACCCAAAATGACAAAGGAGATTCACGCCGCCTTTTTCGTGTTTCAGCGGATCGTTCACGTTCTGGGCATCTGGACAATATGCCTTTCGGCCGTGGCCGCGCTTGCACTGACCGCTCTGTCGGCTGCCGGGGTTCTGCCTTGGCTCTCGCTGCCGATATCATTCGGCAATGCCGCATTGCCGCAGGCCGGCATGGGCATCCAGATCGCTGTAACCGCGTTGCTACTCATTCTTTGCGGTATTCTGCCCGGTTCGGCCCGGGTCATGGCCCTGGAGAATTCGCACCGGTCTTTTCACATGTCGATGAATGATGTGCTCCGCTCATATCACGCCGCCCACGCGGCCGACCGGTCCGGTCACTTCCTTCTCTCTGCACAGTTCGACGAAGTGCGCGACAGGTTGGCGTTTCTGCGCCAACACCCGGAACTGGGGGAGCTGGAACCCGACGTTCTGGAGCTCGCCGCACAGATGAGCCAGGTCAGCCGTGACCTCGCCCAAACCTATTCCGACGACAACGTGAATCGTGCGCGAACCTTTCTGCGCGAGCGGCAAGCCGCGTGCGCGCGTTTCGATGACCGTTTGGAACAGGCCAAGATCATTACGCAGGAGCTGGGCGACTGGCGCCGGGCTGTCGAAATGGACGAAGCCGTGGCGCGCGCACAGGTCAACCGGCTTGTCGACGACCTGCGAGAGGCGCTACCGGAGGTGTTGCAAGAGCCGCCCCAACCCACTGCGGCGCCAAACCTTCCGCCACACCCGGAACCGCCAAAACCCGTCGAACCGCTCCACGGCGCTTTTCCGCGGACGTCGCATCTGCATTCGCAGGCGTTTCACGGCCCGGCCAAATAACAGACCCCTCTGGGCGGTTCGTGCGCCCATCGACCCGTTTCATGACGCGCATCGGCGCCGGGCGAATGATCCCGGGGCGCGTCTTGAAGTGGCGAGGGGGCTGCGCCTGGCCATGCCCGATACCAGGCAAGCCCCCTGCCCGTCTCAGACTCGGTGCTTCTGACAAGGCCATTCGCGGCTTTCCCTGGCGGCGGGCAGCGGCAGCGTTCCGGGACCGACGTTATACCGACGCTAGACCGACGCTAGGCCGGGGCCAGCACCAGCGCCAGCCCGAGGGCAAACGCCCCCAGCCGCACCCACGGGTGCCAGCGCCGCACCAACGCCCAACTGATCAGCGCCAGCCCGATCCCTATCTTTACCGTTGCCAGAATGGCCATTCCCGGTGCGCCGGCCAGATTAGTCACGGCCGGGGTCGCCACCATGCCCAGCGGGATCAGGTAGAGCCCCACCCCCAAGGCCATCGCCGTCAGCGCCACTCGCAACCAGTTTTCGCCGATCATGCCCGCAGCGATGAAAACCGCGCCGCAGACCGGCGGCGTGATGGTCGACAAAAGCGCATACCAGAACACGAACAGATGCGCCTGCAATGGCTCCATCCCCAGCTCGATCAGCGCGGGCCCGGCCACCGAGACACAAATCACGTAGGCCGCGGTGGTGGGCACTTCCATTCCCAAAACCAGACAAGCCAGCGCGGTCAGCAGCAGCGACGGCCACAACAACCCGCCCGACACCGACAGGATCAGCGAGGTGATCTTGACCCCAAGGCCGGTAATCCCCAGCACGCCGATCACCAGCGAGGCGCAGAAAATGATCGAGCCGATCAACGCCACCTGCGTGCCGGCCGTGATCAGCGCGGTCTCGGCCCGCTCTGCCGCGCGCCGCAGATCCAGCAGCAAATCGCCCCCGACCAGAAGCAGAACCGTGCCCGCGCCGATCGCAAGACAGGCGGCGTATTGCGGCGTCACTCCCAGCCCGAACATCCCCCACAGCAGGATCGCGAAGGGGATCAGGAAAAAGCCCGAGGTGATGGCCACATCACGCCGCGCGGGGCGGTCCGCCTCGGCCAGGCCGCGTAGATCGAACCGCCGGGCATAGCCGTCGATCCCGACCCAGACCGCCCAGAAATAGAGCAGCGCCGGCAGTGTGGCGGCGGCCATGATGCCGGTATAGGGCACGCCCGTCAGTTCCACCATGACGAAGGCCCCTGCCCCCATCAGCGGCGGCATGATCTGCCCGCCCGAGGAGGCCACCGCCTCTACCGCGCCGGCGATGCGCTTGGGATAGCCAAGCTTGGCCATTGCCGGCAGCGTGATCGCACCCGTGGACGCGACATTGGCCGAGGCCGACCCGGAGATCGACCCGAAGAGCGCCGAGGACAGCACCGACACCTTGGCGGCGCCCCCGCGCAGCCGCCCGGCTGCGGCGGCGGCCACGTTCATGAAGCCCTGCCCGGCCTCGCCCGCGTTCAACACCGCGCCGAAGATCACGAAGATCGCCACCACGTTCACCGACACGGCAGTCAGGGTACCCCATAGCCCGCCCTCGGCGATCACCAGGGTGCCCAGGAAGCTTTCCAATGGCGTGCCCGAATGGCCGAACCGGCCCGGGATATGCTGACCGAAGAGGCCATAGAACAGCGCCAGCGCCGCGACCAGCGGCAGCGGCCAGCCGATCGCGCGGCGCGCGGCCTCCAGCACCACGCAGATCAGTACGGCCGCGACGACGACCTGGAAATCACCTTCCAGGAACCCGTACTGATCGGACAGGGCATCGTGGCTCAGGGCCACCCACAGGGCCGCCGCGCCGCCCAGGCCCGCCAGCATCAGCCCGCTGACCCATTGCGCGCCGCTGCGGCGATAAACCAGCACCCAGGGCAGCACGAAGACCAGGTGCAGCGGATGGCTGACCAGGTTCGGAACCAGCCCGGAAAACACCAGGCCGAGGTGAAACAAGACAGAGGCCAGCGCGAAGCTGGCCCACAAGCCCCGCGCCAGACCTTGCGGCGCGGGGGTGTCGATGGTGTTCATGCTCACTTTTGCGCGTCGGTCAGCTCGAACCCCGCTTGTTCGTAGTAGCGCACCGCGCCGGGGTGGATCTTGCCGGTGATGTTGCTCATCAGCCCTTCATCGACGCCGGCCCACCACTTGGCAGCCTCGGCCATGCTCGCCTTTTCGTCCCAGTAGGTCTTGGTCAGTTGATAGGCGGTCTCGTCGTCCATCTTGGTGGTGGTATAGGCCACCACCGGCAGCGATGTCGTCACGATATCGGCGTCCTGACCGGCGTAGGTGCCCGCCGGGATGACCAGTTTCGTGCGCTTGGTTTCGGCGATCTGCGCGTCGGTAAGCGACAACACCGTCACGCCGGTCGAGGCGGCAGCCTCGACCACGTTGGGCGCGGGCCATGATCCGGCGGTCACGAAGCCGTCGATCTGCCCGTTCTTCAGCGCCGGCACCGCGTTGGACAGCTCCACGTCGGCGATCGACACCTCGTCCTTGACCCCGAACAGCCCGAGGTATTTCTCGCCCTCGCGCGCGCCGAAACTGCCCTTGCCCAGCAGGATCGTTTTGCCTTTCAGGTCGTCGAACGTGGCCGCACCACTTTCCTCGCTCATCACGAAATGCATGGTTAGCGACGGGATCGGAAACAGGGCGCGAATATCGTCAAAGGCCGGATCGCCCTTGCCGTCGAACATCGCCTTGCCGCCCTGCGCCAGCCTCACCAGCACCGGCGGCGTGGTAAAAACGTAGTCGCCGCCGCGTGCGCGCACTTCCATGACGTTCTGGACCGAGCCCTGGCTTTCCTCGACGGTCACGCTGATCTCGCCCTCGCTGGCTTTCTCCATCGCCTCGGCGATCTGCACCGCCATCTGGTAATAGGACGAGGTGGATTTGGCTGATTTGTATGTCACACGCGTCTCGGCGCTTACGGGCAGCGCGGATAGCGCGGCCATGGCTGCTGCGGCAGTCAGATAACGAAATTTCACGGACATCCCTCCCTTTCTCGGACACCATTGAACCGGCATTCCTCGAGTGGCCTGCCGAACCCGGATACGCTCGCCTGAATTCATCCGACGATCAAGCATCTTTACCCGCATCGGCCTTGTCTGTCTTTCCCGATTCACACATGGCCCTTGACGCAACCGGGCGGCATCAACGCCGCTTGGCATAGCGCTGCTCTTCTTCGAAATAGGCGTCAAAGCCGATGACGGTCTTCATCTCGTCGAAGGGCATCAGCATCTCGTCCCCCGGCACGCCGGTACGGAACGCCGCCAGCGCGTCGGCCATCGCCTTCATCGCCACCGACAGCAGGGTCAGCGGGTAGGCGGCGATCTTGAAGCCGATCTCCTCCAGTTCGGCCGGCGGCAGCGCCGGGGTCAACCCGCCCTCGACGATATTGGCCATCAGCGGGCCGTCGAGTTCGGCGCAGATGCGGTGCATTTCTGCGGCGTCGCGCGGCGCCTCGACGAACAGGATGTCGGCACCCAGGTCGCGAAATTCGCGAGCGCGGGCGATCGCCTCGTCAAGGCCGTGGTCGTGGCGTGCGTCGGTGCGCGCGAGGATCATGATATCGGCGCCCTTGGCGCGCGCGTCATTGGCCGCGACGATGCGTTCGCGCGCCTCGTCGCGGGCCACCACCGCCTTGCCGGCCGTGTGGCCGCAGCGCTTGGGCGCGACCTGATCCTCGATCATCACCGCGGCGAACCCGGCCTGGGCAAAGCCCTTGACCGTGCGCTTGACGTTGAGCGCGTTGCCATAACCGGTATCGCCGTCACCGATGATCGGGATGGTTGTGGCGTTGCAGATGTTGCGCCCCTGATCGACAACTTCGGCATACGACATAAGCCCGGTATCAGGCATCCCCAGCCGCGCAGCAGAGGCGGCAAAACCCGACATGAAGCTCAGCGGAAACCCCGCCTGCTCGACCAGTCGCGCCGAGAGCGGGTCGAAACAGCACGGCATGGTGATCAACCCGGGTTTTGCCAGAAGCGCGCGCAGCTTGTCGGGGGCGGTTTGTGTCATCGCGGAACCCTCAGAATTTGAACGGTATGTAAAGCGCCAGGTCGGGCAGCATGTAAAGCACCACCACCAACGCCAGCATCAGCGCCAGAAACGGCAGTGTCCCGCGCGAGACGTCCAACAGGCTCGATCCCGTGACCGACTGGATCACGTAAAGGTTCAGCCCGACCGGTGGCGTGATCAGCGCGCATTCGACCATGATCACCATGTATATGCCGAACCATATCGGATCGAACCCCATGCCCATTGCGGCGGGCAGCAAAACCGGCGTCATGATCAGGATCATCGACAGCGGCTCGAACACCAGCCCCATCATCAACAGCACCGCGCTGACCAGCACGATCATCCCCAGCGGCGTGGCGATGTGTTCGGAGATCATCACCGAGATGTCCTGCGGAATACGGTACAGGGTGATCGCCTTGCCGAAAACCTTGGCCCCGGCGATGATCAACAGGATCGCCACCGTGGTGGAGGTCGCATCGACGACCGCTTCCCACAGCTTGCCCCATGTCAACGAGCGCAACAGCACGCCGGTGATGAAAAGCGCCGTCGCAAAGCCGATGGCGGCGAAAATCCCGCACGACAGGATCGTGGCGACCGCCAGGCCGCCGGGCCCCGGTGCCGCGGCACATCATTGCGGACCTTTCTGGACTTACTTTTTGCAACTGCCAGTACTGCATGCGCCTTGCACGTCGAAGGCTCGCAAGGCCGCCGCGCAAATGGGAAAATGCTCCGATCCTTCGTTTTGCTCGCGCCCCGTGCCCCGGAGTCGGTATCCCGCCATATCCTTGGAAGTCGTGACTTTCAAAAGGGTTACCTAGCCCATTCGCGCCGACAGCACTCAGCCTTCCTCGGTTGCAAAAGTCCGGCGGCTTTCGAACGGAAAGCGGGCAAAACGGGCATCGGCGACGGCACGATAGCGGGACAGGTCCAGTTCCCAAGAGGCGCTGCGAATGCGGATCGCTGCGCCCCGATCCATCGTCTTCATGGTGCGCGCGTCGACGGCGGCGGAAAAATCACATCGTTCAAGGATGGCTCAAGAATAGCGGTTTCTGCGTCGTGGAGGTCTTGCAGCATGCGGGGCAATTCGCCGGAAGCCGACGACGTTCCAGCACTCCAGCGGCTGGATGGATCAGGCTCCATCCCCCGGGAGATATAAACGCCCAGCGACAGGCCCAGATCCCGCGCCAGGTCTGCGACGGTCGTTATATGAAGGTCGCGCAACAATCCGACCCGGTCATCCTCGGTGATGACGATGTAGCCTGCTGCGCGCAGATGGTCGAAGAGTTCGTCCCGGATATCGAGCGGGGTCGCGTCCTGCAATTCCTCCTGCGACGCCGTCTCGCCATCTCTAGCACGGCGAGCAAGGATCGAGAGGAAGGCCACCGCCGCCTCCAGTTTCCGGGACGGAGAGGGCATCTGATCGGGCACCGCATCGCGTGTCTTCCACCAATCCGGCAATGAGGCTGCGATAACTGCACCCAGGATGACGACACTCCAGGACAAGTAGAGCCAGAACAGAAAGATCGGGAGGATTGCCACGGCTCCGTAGACCGTCTCATAGGTCGAGCCGCGGGCCAGAATGCTATCGAAGCCCCACCGAAGCACCTGAACCCCCAAACCTGCGATGACGCCGCCGACGGCCGCATCGCGCAGCCGAACCGAACGTGCGGGGACGATCTTGAACAGAAGCATGAACGTCAGGGTTTGTGTCGTCAGCGCAAAGAACATGCCCAGAGTCGGAAGCGCTTGCTCGGTCTGTTCCGGTCCGACACCCTCGCGCGCCCATTGCGTCAGCGTTGTGAAGGTTCCGCTCGTCAGCACGAAGCTCGCCCCCAGAAGAAGCGGACCAAGCGTCAGGACCGTCCAGTATGTCAGCACCCGAACGCCGATCGAGCGGGGCTTTTTTACCCGCCAGATCTGGTTCAGCGTCGCCTCGATGGTCCACAAGAGCATGACGGCCGTTACCGCCAACGCAATGATGCCAAGGACGGTGAGATTGGTCGCGTTGCGCGAGAATTCGGAGAGATAGTTGCCAACCTCGGCCCCGAATTCGGGGACGAATATGTTGAAAAACAACGTCTCCATCCGCTCTCTGGCCGGATCGAAAGTGGCGAACCCCGACAGGATCGCGAACGCAATAACCATCAGTGGAACAAGCGCCAGCAGCGTCGAAAAGGTCAGTGCGCCCGCCGAGAGGGTCATCCCGTCGGCGACGAAACGCCGCGCCGCATAGGCGATGAAACTCGTCAATTCGACAAGGAACCTTGGCACGCTGTCTTTAAGTTCGCGGATCTTCTGCCGGGCGCGGTCAATCATTCGCCCTGCATAACAGAAAAGCACACTGCGGTAACGCGAAAGTATCCCGCCCGATGACGCCGGAACGCCGCCCTTCGGAGGGACTCAAGCTTGATCAAGCCCTGTAACTGTCTGTGCGCGCACGAGGGTTGCAATGCTCAGGCGGTCGATCCACCGCCCCCGCTGGCGCGTTTTGACCCCCGCCTGTTTCGGTGCGATTTCATTTCGTTTTGATCTGAATCGATCTCGTTTTCGTTGCTCTCGATCCCGCAACTGTCTGGCACATCGCGATGCCGTTTGGAGAGAACGCCAACCACCCCATCTGAAAAGTCAGAGGCTGCCGGTTTTGAAGCTACATGGGGTGGGTTTTCGCGCCCGCTCGTCGGGTCGAGTAAACCCAGTCGTAGCCGGCACCGATCACATCGACGAAAACGGCCATCCAAAATCGTCTTGCAGCAGCCCGTCAAAGTTCAATGTCGAGTTTCTTGATCATTTCGTCGCGGGCGGAAAGCGCCTGCTTCGCTTGCTCCGGCAACACTGCCGCGCAACCGTTGATCAGGCATTCGGCGGTCAGAATGAAGGTCGTCAGAGAATTCGACAGGAAGCTGGTTTCGTGAGGCACGAAAATCGCCGACTGCGACACGGCGACCAGGGGCGAACTTGCCCTGTCGGTGATCGCCACGACCTTGATGCCTTGCTCGGCAGCGGCGCGCGCGGTTGCGGCCACATGGGCCGAATAGGGCGCGCAACTGGCCGAGATGAGAACGTCGTTCCCGCTCATCGAGGCGATCCCTTCGGCCACTCCAAGGCTGTTGGAATCCAGCAGATGCACGTCCGAGCGGATCATCCGCAGCCCGTAAACCAGAAAGCTGGCAAATGCGTGAAACTGCCGGATGCCGTGCACCATGACACGCGGCGCCGAGGTGATCAGGTCGGTTGCCCGGCGGAACTGCCCGATATCACAGCCCTCGAGAAAGCGTTCGATATTGGCCTGGTTTTCCCGACACAGCCGCGCAATGCCTCCCATGCCGCTGGCATCCTCGCCCGCCAGCGCAGTCTGCGCCTGACGGGTATAGAAATCCCCCGGCGCATTCATGGAGGCATCCAGCAAAACCTGTTGGAACGCGCCGAAGCCGGGATAACCCAGGTTGCGGGCCAGCCGGGTCAAGGTGGAGGGATTGACCGACAGTTTTTCGGCCAGAGCGGTGATCGACAACAGGGCCGGATCGCCGCGCAGGTCGAGGATTTCCGCCAGCGCCTGCTGTGCCTTCGGCCCCAATGACAGATGCGCCTCCCCGCGCGAGATGCGCAGCATCAGGTCGCGCAACTCCTGCATGGTCTGCGGCGCGGTGTTCCCGGCGCCGCGGGCGGTGTCAGTCGCTTGTAGCGACCGGCCGGTCCGATATCTGGTCATGTATGCTCCACTCCACCGCCGATGGTCCTACGCGGAACAGGGCCGTGGCAAGCGTATTCTCGTCGTCCGGATCATCGGAACGGCACCTGTGGATGGGCAGGCCCGGGCCGGATGTATCGCGCAGGATGACCAGCGGGTCGGTGATCCCGTCGGCCAGCATACGCATGCCCCGCGCCTGCCGATCGCGCGACGAGGGGGTGATGGTCTGATCCGCCGCAGCATCGCCCAGATGCAGCGCATGGTTCGTATGCAAGGAGGGTGCTTCGATCTGCCTGGCAGAACAGGTTCCACCACCGAATTCCACGCTCATCACCCGCGCATCGCCTGCTTGCGCCAGCGTCATGTGAAATCCTCCGCTGGCATTGTGTCGCGCCACAAGGGCCAGCGCGTCGTCCAGCGCGGCGCAGGCCAGCACGGCGCGCCCCAGCCCGATGCGCGGCAATTGCGCCGTCACGCCGCGCAGGCGCAAATTGTTGACGGCCTGCACCAGCCCCGCCGCGTTGGTCCCGAAAGTATGGCCGGGGATCGACCCGGGATAGCAGAACGACATCAGCGCCGGGCCATCATCGGGCGTGATCCCGGCCACGAAGGCATGGCCGCGCAACCCGGGAAAGCCGTCCTCGTTGTGGCCGATCACCGGCACGTCACCGGGGATTTGCACCGTGGTGCAGCCATCGGGCACGTTCGACATCAGATCGCCCCGGCAATTCCACGCCACCACCTGCTCCAGCGGCAACTCCAGCCCCTCGGCCAGCCCTTGCAGTTCTTCCCAGATCGCCGGGAACAGGGTTTGCAGGTTGCAGGCCATGGACCGCACCGCGACCGCATGGGCCGGGTCTGTTACCGCCTGCCAATAGTCCGTCCGCAACAACACGTCGCGCACCGCCGCGCTGCCCGCTTCTCCCAGGGTGCGGCCGATCTGGCGCGGGGTGCCTTGCGCCGTGACACGGCCGAGTTCGGATGCCTTGGCTTCAAACATGTTGCAGGAAGTCCTTCATCCGGTCATTGGGCGGCGTGTCGATCACCTCGCGTGGATTGCCATCGACGGCGATATGCCCATGCTCCATGAAAATCAGGCGCGTGCCCACCTGCTTGGCAAAGCCCATCTCGTGGGTGACGACGACCATGGTCATGCCTTCCTCGGCCAGCGCGCGCATGACGTTCAGCACTTCCTGCTTCAATTCCGGGTCCAGCGCCGAGGTCGGCTCGTCGAACAGCATCACCTTGGGCTTGACCGCCAGCGCGCGCGCAATCGCCACGCGCTGCTGCTGACCGCCCGACAGCTCCGCCGGGTAATGCCCCGCCTTGTCGCGCAGCCCGACCTTTTCCAGCAAATCCAGCGCGGTTTCCCGCGCCTGCGCCCTGTTCAGCCCGCGTACCTTTGCGGGACCGAAGGCCACATTATCCAGCGCGGTCAGCTGCGGGAACAGGTTGAACTGCTGAAACACCATTCCGGCCTCCTGCCGGATTTCGCGCAATTGCCTGGCGCTGCCGGTCACGCTGAGCCCATCGATGATCAGATCGCCGCCGGTGATCATCTCCAATCCGTTGATGCAGCGCAGCAGCGTGGATTTGCCCGACCCCGAGGGGCCCACCAGCACCACCACCTCGCCCACGTCGATCGACAGGTCCACCCCGTCCAGCACCTTCAGCGGGCCGAAACTTTTGGACGTGTTCTTGAATTCGATGATGGTCATAGGATCCTCATGCGTTTCTCGATGGTGCGCAGGATCAGGCTCAGCGTTCCGGTCATCACCAGGTAGATGATCGCCACCGCCGTCCAGATCTCGACGGCGCGAAAGTTCGATGCCATGATTTCCTGCCCGGTCCGGGTCAGTTCCCCCACACCGATCACGATGAACAGCGATGTATCCTTCAGGCTGACGATAAACTGGTTGCCAAGCGGCGGAATGAGCCGGCGAAAGGCCAGCGGCCCGATGATATAGACCAATACCTTCCAATGCGGCAGACCGATGGCCAGCCCGGCTTCGGTCAGGCCCTTGCCGATCGACAGGAACGCACCGCGCACGATTTCAGCGATATAGGCCCCGGCGTTCACGATGATGGCCAGAAAAGCCGCGCTCATCGGGTCAATGCGCAAATCGGCCAGAACGGGCAGCGCGAAATACAGGAACATCACCTGCACCACGATGGGCGTACCGCGGATCAACTCGATATAGGCAAATGCGATCGCGTTCAGTACACGCCCGCCATAGGCCCGCATCAGCCCGGCAAGAGTGCCCAGAACAACCCCGCCGAGCAGGCCGACGACCGTGATATAAATCGTCGTCCTGGCCCCTTCCAGAAGCTGGGGCAGGAAGTCGATTATGACGGACCAGTCCATTTCCATGAAAGGCCTCCGTTCTTGACTGTCAGAAAATCAGGGAAGGGGCGGCCGGGCCATGCGCGGCCCGGCCGGTGGCGGATCAGTCGTTTTTGCCGAACCACTTGGAATAGATCGCGTCGTAACGCCCGTCTTCGCGCATCCTGGCCAGCGCCTCGTTTACCGGGCCGACCAGTTCGCTGCCCTTGGGAAAGCCGATGCCGTACTGGTGCGCCATTTGCTGGTCGCCCACGGCCTTGACCTGGCCCTTGCCTGCGGCGGCGATATAATACAACACGTTGGGCGTGTCGTGCATGGCGGCATCGACGCGACCGGTCCGCAGTTCCAGGTAGGCGTTGTCGATATTGGGGAACTTGCGCAATTCGGTGTTCGTCAGGTTCTCTTCGGCCCAGTCCGAGGCTGACGTGCCGGTTTTCACCGCCAGCGTTTTCCCGTCCAGATCGTCCCATGTCGAGATATCGCTTTCGGCTGCCACCATCAGGCGGAAACCGCTGTCATAGTATCCGTCCGAAAAGTCGATGACTTCCTGGCGTTCGGGCTTGATGGTAATCCCCGCCAGTGCAACGTCGACCTGGCCGGTCTGAAGCGCGGTAATGATGCCGGAGAAATCCATTGGGCGCAGTTGATATTCCAACTCCAGCTCTTCGGCGATGGCGTTCCACATGTCGATGTCGAAGCCGGTATATTCACCATCCTGCTTGAATTCGAACGGAACGAAGGCGGTGTCGGTGGCCACGACGATCTCGTCGGCGTTGGCCGTCGTCGCGCCAAGAGAGAATGCCGCGGCTGCGGCCAGTTTCAGTAGCTTTTTCATGTCAGCTCCCCGTAAGAAAATGCAAATTTATCGCTCTTTGTTTGCTTGCGATACAAATTTCTTTGCACGACGCGGTGCTGAATGCAACTGTTGTGTCGCCGCCTGCGACCGCCCTGCCGCCCCAAAGGGACGGCCATGCCCGCCCTCTTCCACGGTGCATGAAAAGCAGGTGTGCATTGGGCAGACGCCTGCGATGGCTGCTATGCTATTGATAATGATGGAAACCGCTACCTCGGCGCGTCCGACGGCGCTGCCGTGTCGTGCTTTGGCCATTCGGGAAAGGCCGTCATTCCAGGAACGCCACGAACCCTGCGATGCCGACAAGGAGCCCAAGGCCGAGCATGAGAAAGCGCCACCGCAGGTGTACCAGACCTCGACCTTTTCGCGTTCCAGCGTCTTGTACCAGCGATCGAGATCGTAGTCGGCCTCATCGACGATCATCGTGACGCCGTTCACCAGCGGCGAAATGATGCCGTAGGACGTCCCCGTTACCCAGCCGGGATCGGCGGTGCACCAGTAGACGGTTCCCGGCCGCAGTTCGAGCGCGTTGCGCCCCGTGGCGGCATGGGTGACAACGGCCTCGTGCACGTGGACCACGCCCTTGGGCCGCCCCGTCGTCCCCGAGGTGAAGTGAATGAGCGCCATGTCCTCGGGCCCGGTATGCACGGGGTCGAAACTGTCCGAGGCCCGGTCGAATTCCGGCCCGAGCGCCACGCAATCGTCCGGCACATCGTCCCCGACGATGAGCACCAGTTTCAACGACGGGATGTGGTGGCGCCACGCCGCGATCTTGCGGCGGTAGATCGACGGGGTCGTGATCAGCGCGCTTGCTTCGCCGATTTCCATGCGCGTGCGTACAGGCTCGGGGCCGAAAGCCGAGAAGAGCGGCGTGAAGACGGCCCCTGCGCGCAAGGTGCCGAGGGCCGCGAAGTATAGCTCCGGCGTCCGCCCCATCATCGAAAACAGCCGATCGCCCCTGCCGATCCCTTGCGCGGCCAGGATGTTGGCGAATTTCGAAGCCCCCTTGAGAACCTCGTCATAGCTCAAGTCCCGCGTCGCGCCATGCTGCCCCAGCCACCGGATGGCCAGCCTGTCGCCCTTGCCTGCGGCGACATGCCGGTCAAGCGCTTCATGGGCGATGTTCAGGCCGCCCCCCGGCAAACCGTCCAAGGCCCGGCGTGCCTCTTGCCAGGAAAACGCCCTGCGCGCCGCGTCGGGGTCGGGCAGCGATGCATTTTCCTTGTCGGCGGCCGATTTCTCGATCGTGTCCCAAACCATGGTTGCTACCCCTGAATTGACCAATTCATCCCCGGCCCGCCCCTTGCGCCCGCCGCGAACGGCATTGGCGCGTGTCGTGCCGAAGGCTCAGCACCCGTGCCGCGACAGCATCGGGTCAGCCGTTTGCCGATTGATCGTCGAGCAGGAAGCTGATCTTCGCGTTCACCCGGTAGCTGACGATCCTGTTGTTTTCGACCGCCGCGTTCATGTCCTTGATATAGATGGATTTGATGTTGCGCACCGACTCCGACGCCTGGGTGACGGCTCTCTGGGTGGCGTCCTCGAAGCTCTTGTCCGATTCTGCCAGCACTTCCACGACCTTGAGCATGGACATCGAATTCCTCCCCTTTTCCTGTTCCGGGCGCCGCTGCGCGGCACCGGTCCGTCGAGGCTATCGTGCGTGAGGGGGGGCATCATTAACCTCCGGCAAGACGCATTCCACGGGCATCGAGGCGACCGGCATTGCCCATGGCAAGGGCGGTGCCGAGGGACATCCGGGACCGAGGATGCGCATGGATGTCTTTTCATCTCTGTATTTCCATGGATGTCTTTTCATCTCTGTATTTCCAGGGTTTACCGCAATTGCGGGAGGAAATCCCTTGCCGGAACCAATCCGGAGTCTGGAGGCCGTGCTTGTCACGCCGCCTGCATTATTCGGTGCCCCGTTCAGTCATCCGAGTTTGAGATTGCCTGACGTCAATGCCCGGTTCATACTGAATTCGCGGCTTCGTCTCGTGTGAGATGGCCCTGATGCAGAAAAGGAGACCTGTCATGAATCCGATGGTACCCCGTAATCGTTTCCTCGATGAGTTCTTCGGTGATTTTCCGCTCGGCTATTCGGTCAAGCCATTGCACGGCGACCCCCTTCCTGCCCCGGAGAAGATCAAGATCGATGTGAAGGACAACGCGAAGAGTTTTACCGTTCACGCGGAAATGCCCGGGCTCAAAAAGGACGACATACACGTGACCGTTGACGGAAATGTTGTCACGATCCAAGCCGAGGTAAAGCAGCATGACGCTGACACCGAAGACGGCAAGCTGCTGCACTCCGAACGTTATTACGGTTCGATCCAACGCAGTTTCACGCTCCCGGCAGCCGCGACCGAAAGCAAGGCCAAGGCGAAATACGAAAACGGGATCTTGACGCTGAACCTGCCCAAGAAAGACCCGGGCGGATCGAAAAAGATTACCGTCACATGATCCCCCGGCCCTGACGTGCATGTCCGGGCGGTTTCAGACATCAAGTGAAACGGTTGATTTGAAGGCCGCAATCTCGTCGGCCATGGCTTCGGCGGGTGTTCTCCAGCCCGCCGTTTTCCTATTCCGTTCCGCATGCGTCACCATGCTGACCGGGGGCTTCCGCCTTGCACTGGCGCCGACCCTGCGTCCTGCCACATCATGTGATGTCGCCAAATATCAACGGATCAGCCGCCCAGATAGAGCTTGGAAATCTCGGCGTTATCCAGCAGCGAGGCCGCCGTGTCGGTCATCCTGACCGCGCCACCTTCAAGAACATAGCCGCGATCCACATGCGGCAAGGCCTGCCGGGCATTCTGCTCGATCATCAGGACGGAAACGCCGGTCCGGCGAAGCCCGGAGACCAGATGAAAGATTTCCTCCACGATCTTCGGCGCCACCCCGGCCGAGGGTTCGTCCAGCAAAAGGACCGATGGCTCGGGGATGAGTGCGCGCGCCAGCGCCAGCATCTGCCGCTCACCGCCCGATAGCGTTCCCGCCGACTGTTTCCGCCGGTCACCCAGCACCGGGAAAAGCGCAACCATCTCCTCGATGCGCGCCTCGCGCCGCGATCGCGACAGGCGCGCCCCGCCGATTTCGAGGTTTTCCAGCACGGTCATGCTGCCAAAGACGTTGGAAACCTGCGGGACATAGGCCATTCCGTGCGCGACCATCCCCTCCGGCGCCCGGCCAGTGACGTCCCGGCCCGCCAGTGTGACGTGGCCCGCAGACGGTTTGACCAGACCAAATAGCGCCTTGATCAGCGTGGATTTTCCCGCACCATTCGGCCCGAAGACCAGGACATGCTCGCCCTGCCGGACCTCGAGATCGACGCCAAAGAGTATCTGCAGCGCACCATAGCCTGCGTCAACTCCCCCTGCCCGAAGTACCGCGTCGCTCATGCCACCGCTCCGCCGAGGTAGGCCTCGATCACGTCAGCATTGGCACGAACTTCAGCGGGCGTGCCTTCTGCCAGAACCCGCCCCTGGTGCATGACGATTACGTGGTCGCAATAGCGCATGACGAGTTGCATTTCGTGCTCGACAATCAGAAAGGTGGTGCCTTGTCGGTTCAGCTTCGTGATCCGGTCGAACAGATCGCCGGCCAGGCGCCTGTTCACGCCGGCAGCGGGTTCGTCCAGAAGCATGACCGGCGGGTCGCGCATCATCAGGCGTCCGAGCGAGAGCAACTTGCGTTGCCCGCCGGAAAGCGTGCCGGCCAGTTCGTCGCGCATGTGCGGAACCTCAAGCTCGGTCAGAACGGTATCGGCCCGCAGGGCCGCCTGAACTTCCGCCTCTCGGTGCGCCCCCGAACGCAGAAAGCCGGCACGCAGCGTCTCGTTCGGCTGCGGCATCCCGGCGACCATCAGGTTTTCCCATACGGTCATGGAGGGATAGAGCCGGGGCGTCTGGAAGGTACGCCCCAATCCGCGATCGGCGATCTGCTCGGGCGCGAGACCGGTGATCTCTTCGCCCGCCAGCCTGATCGTGCCGCTGTCCGGCCTCTGAACGCCGCTCAGCAGGTCGATCATGGTGGATTTCCCCGCCCCGTTCGGCCCGATCAGCCCGGTGATGGAGCCGCGACGGATAGCGAAATTCGCGTTGTCGACGGCAGCCAGTCCGCCAAATCTCTTGCGCAGGCTGATCACTTCGAGTGCCGGCGCGTCCGGGGCGACCGGCCGTGCCGGCGCGGGACTCGCAGGAGAGGTGCCGGGGGTGGCGGGCGCGCGCCGGCGGCGCTCTGGCAGCAGGCCGCCGGGAAAGAAGCGCACCACAGCGATAAGAAGTAGCCCGATCAACACGAAGCGCAGCGAAGGCAGGAAAGAGGGATTGGATGCCGCGATCTGATCCAGGCCGGGCACCTCGCCCACGAAGCGCGTGCCCTCGCGGATCGCTACCAGCACGAAGGCCCCGAGCATCGCCCCCCAGTGGTTGCCGGTACCGCCCATCAGCATCGCCAGCCAGACCTGAAACGTCACGATGGGCACGAACTGACCCACATGGATCACGCCGAGCGAGTGCGTCCAGAGCGCCCCGGCCACACCGCCCACGGCGCCGCCGATGGCCAGCGCCCTGAGCTTGGCCCGTGCCGTGCGCTTGCCCAGCACCCGCGCGGAAAGCTCGTCATCCTTGATCGCGCGCAGCAGACGACCGAACGGCGCCTCGCCCAGATGCCGCAACGCGGCGAAGATCAGGCCAACTACAACCGCGGTCAGGGCGAGGTAGAACAGCGCATAGCTCTCAGGTGCGAAAACCTCTCCCAGCGGCTGCGGAACGTTGGAAATGCCGAATTCCCCACGGGTGAGCCAGGTCTCGTTGCCCAGCACCGAGCGGACGACCTCGGCCATGGCGAAGGTGGCGACGGCAAGGTAGTGTGTGGCGAGCCGCGCGCTCACTGCGCCGATGAACAGCGCAAGCAATCCGCCCGCGAGGCCCGCCGCGAGGAAACCGGACCATACAGGCAGCCCAAGCCCGATCTGGTAGCGCGCTGAGGCGTCAAGATAGGCCTCGGTCCCCGGTGCTGGCAGCGTGACAATGGCCGAGGCGAAGGCGCCCGCGGCGAAGAAGGCAACGTAGCCGAAATTGATGACGCCGGCGAAACCGAACTGAAGGTTCAGCCCTATGGCCAGCAGGCCATAGACAAGCGCCAGCGAGACCAGGCCGGTGGCAAAGGCGATCAAGTCCATTTCAGCCGCTCCCGCCCATCAGGCCGCGCGGGCGCAGGATCAGTACCAGGATCAGCATGATGAAGGCGAAGGCGTAGGAATAGTTCGCCGCAACGTAGGTGGCGCCCAGTTCCATGGCCAGCCCGATCAGCAGGCCGCCGATCATGGCACCATAGGGGCTGCCGATACCGCCCAGCAAAACCGCGGCAAAGACCACGAGCAGGAAGTGCCATCCCATCTGCGGCGCCACCGTGATCTGGGTGATTGCCAGCAAAATCCCCCCGAGAGCCCCGATCATGGCCGAGACGAACCATGTCGCGTCGAGAACCCGTCGCGACGAGATGCCCGCCACCCGCGCCAGCATCGGGTCGTCGGCCACCGCGCGCATCTTCTTGCCCAGCATGGTGAAGCGCAGCAACAGGTGCACGGCCAGCATCGTCACCAGCGCCACGCCGAGGATGATGAGCTGCTCGCGCGGGATGAACAGGCCGCCGACCTCGATCGGCCGCATCAGCGGCAACGGGAAGCGGACAGGGTTCGACCCGGCGAAAATCCGTATCAGGTTCTGGACGACGAAGGCCACGCCCACGCTGGTTACCAGAAGTGGCAGCAGGCCGCGGCTCATCAGTGGATCGTAGAACGCCCGCTCGACCAGAACTCCGACCGCGCCCACGGCCACGGCCGCGGCCAGCCCGGCCCAGGCCAGCCCCAGACCTGCCTGCGCGAGAAGAAGGCAGAAGAATGCGCCGAGGGTCAGGAACTCCCCGAAGGCGAAATTGATGAAGCGCGTCACACCATAGGCCAGCGTCAGCCCGACTGCGCTTACGGCGATCACGCCCCCCAGAGCGAGGCCGTAAACAAGCGTTTGCACGAAAATCATGCCTGTATATCCGTCCCCTCGGCGCTTGTGGATAAGGTGCGCCCCGGGCGGCGCCGTCGCGCCCGGGGCCTTGGCTGCCGCTCAGTCCAGCGCAGCGGCGGGGATTACCGCCACCGTCGACCACGCACCGCCCTGCACCTGGCGGATGCCGAACGGCGCGGCGATGTTGCCCCAGTCGTCAAAGTCGATCGGGCCAACGAGTCCGCGGTAGTCGATCTTCTCTCCGGCTTGAAGCGCCTGCTTGCCCTCGGTGTAGCTCGTCACCTGGGTCTTGTCCTCGCCGGGGTCGGAGACGGCGCGGATATGTTCAGCCAGCGTCGCGCGGGTGATCTCGCCATCATCCATGTGATCGCTCAGCATCGCCAAAGCGACGACGTTCATCGCGTCATAGGTGTTGGTGCCGAAAATCTTCACCTCTTCGCCGGCATAGTCTTGATAGCGTTCCTCGAAGGCGCGATTGAGCGCTTGCCCCTCTTCCGAGGCAACTTCTTCGAGGCCATAGATGCCCTCCACCAGTTCGGCGCTGGCCAGGTCGATGTAATCGGCGTTGGTCTGGTCCTGGGTGACGAACCAGTCGCCGTCATAGCCCGACTGGAAGGCGTTGGTCATCACGCGCGCGGAATCTTCCGGCGCGGCGACAAGGACGATGCCATCGGGATTGGCACCCAGCGCCTCCTGCACCTCGGCCCGGTAAGAGGGCTTGCCGGGCGTGAACTCGATCACCCGGGCGACTTCGGTGCCGTAATCCGCAAAGCTGCGTTCGATGGGCTCCAGGAAGGAAACCATGGCCGGCGATTGCGCGACCATCAGAACCGGGTTCTCCCAGGTACTGGCGCCCTCGGCCAGATATTGTGCATCGGTCGCGGCGCGCGCGATGGCCCGCCCGCCCAGGGCATCCGAGGGCACGGTACGGAAGCACACATCCCGGCAGGCGCGGTCAAGCTCGGTCGTGCCGGCCGTCGGCGTCACCATGGGAACGCCGTTGTCGATGATCAGGTTCTTGGAGCCGGAGAACGACAGCGAGGTCGGCCCGACAAGCGCCATCACGTTGTCTACGTTGATCAACTTCTGCGCCGCGGTAGTGCCAGCATCGACCACGCCCTCGGTGTCGCCCTGCACGAAGCTGATTTCGCGGCCACCGATCCCGCCCGAGGTGTTGACCTCCTCGGCGATCATCCGGGCCACGGGCTGCACGTTTTCACCCACCCAGGCGTATTGCCCGGTGAAAGGCAGCAAAAGCCCGACCTTCAGTGGATCATCCTGGGCCCCGACCGGGCCTGCCGCGATCAGTCCAACCGCGGCAATGGCGGTACAGGCCCTGCGTTTCGTGAATTCGATCATTTTTTCTCCTCCCAGATTGGTTTGGGTGCGGGCAAGCTGCCCTGCGGTCCGCACCTTCGAGAGGAGGCTACGCCGCCGAGTCGAGAAACTCAACAATCGAACTCGTCACTCGAAAGAGGAAGGAAACGGATATCCGCGCTCCCGCAACGACCATGCTCTGCATGCCACATCGGCCCACCAAACGCCGCCGCGCGCCGCCTCACCCGATTGCCGCATGTCGCCCGATTGCTTGACCCGCGCTCACGCTTTTCTGGGAAGTACGCGGTAATGCGCCTCGGTCGGCTCGCACGCGGCGCCATTGATCGGCAGGATGTCCTGCGGGCAGGCTGACATGGCCACGATGCAATCCATCTGCGCGCGCAGGACAACATGATCGCCCGGCTTTGAAAGGGGCTCTCCCCAGCCGGTGCTTCCGTCAGCCGCTACCGGGATGTTCATCCACAGGTTCAACGGGCTGGGGCATTCAGGCGTACTCACGCCGATGCGGCGCATCGCGGCATGGAGGTTGTCGGTGCAGTTGTCATGATACGCCTCGCACCCCAGTAGCCCGTATCGATAATCGTCGCAGGCCGCGATCAACGTGTCATGCCGACCGGGCGATGTGTCCTCTTCCAGCACCATGATCGGGCGCCGGCGATTGGTGATCAACGGATCGCCCTGGCCGGGCCACAGCTTGCCCAGGGTGGCGCGCATGTGTTCGTTCGACAGAAACTCGGTCGGATCCTCGGCGTTGAACGCCCATGTATCGACCACCTGCGCGCCATGGGTGTTGACGATCTGGATGGCTTCACCAGTGCCAAGCCGCACGGCCCGCCCCTTGCGGGCGGGTATGGTGAACAGGTCAGGCGCTTCGGGCATGGGCGGTACTCCGATCAGTCGGTGCGTTGATCCAATCAGGTTCACCAGGCCAAGGCAAGCCGACGAACTTGCCCATAGCCCGTACAAGGAAAGCGCGGCCCGCATGAGCCCGCACTGATCGCAGTAATCGGGATGGGGCCCCTCACCCGAACCTGACGAGAGCGGCATTCCTGGCCAGCAATCGGTGATGCAGATTTCGCGCGGCGATCGATTGCCACCGTCCGGCCACACGGGTAGCGTCCCGGGGAACCAAGCCAGGAGTTCCCTCATGACCGCGTCGCCCCATCTTTTCACGCCATTGACCCTGCGCGGCCTGCAAACCCGCAACCGCATCGTGATCTCGCCAATGTGCCAGTATTCCGCGCATGAGGGCCATGTAGACGACTGGCACCTGGTCAATCTCGGCCGGTTTGCCATCGGCGGCGCAGGCATTGACTTTACAGAGGCCACGGCGGTTCAGAAACGTGGGCGCATCACGCATGGATGTCCCGGCCTGTGGACTGACAGCCAGATACCTGGTCATGCACGACTCGCCCAGTTCGCACTGCGCAACGGCGCCATCCCGGCGATCCAACTGGGGCATGCCGGCCGCAAGGGTGGAATGCAACGACCCTGGTTCGGGAACGGTCCTTTGAACGAGGCTGACTTCGAGCGTGGCGACATGCCGTGGACGCCGGTCGGCCCCTCCGATCTGCCCGTCGCAGAGGGCTGGCCCGTTCCGCATGCGCTTTCCGTGACTGAAATCGGCAACTTGATCGATGATTATGTCTCTGCGGCGCGACGCGCGCTGATGGCCGGATACAGGATTGCGGAAATCCATGGCGCGCATGGCTATCTTGTACACAGTTTCTTGTCGCCACTGTCGAACAAGAGAACCGACAGCTATGGCGGTGATCTCGCCGGTCGCATGCGGTTGGCACTGGAAATCGCTCAGGCCGTGCGAGAAGCCTGGCCTGACGATCTGCCGCTGTTCTTTCGCACCTCGGCCGTAGACGGCGTTCCTGACGGCTGGTCACTGGAAGACACGGTTGTTCTCGCCGGTGAGCTGAAACGCATCGGAGTCGATGTCATGGATTGTTCATCCGGCGGGATTGCCGGAGCCGCCACCGCCAGCGGCGGACAAAAACGGCAACCCGGCTTCCAGGTCGGCTATTCCGAAAGGGTCCGCACCGAGGTCAGCATGAACACCATGGCCGTGGGGCTCATTACGCATCCACAGCAAGCCGAGGAAATTCTCGCACAAGGCCGCGCGGATCTGATTGCGATTGGTCGTGAAGCCCTTGTTGACCCAATGTGGGCGCTCCATGCCGCACGATCACTGGGATACGATACCCTTTATGAAACCTGGCCGGAACAATCAGGCTGGTGGCTCGCCGGGCGCGAAAAAACCTCGGACTTCTACGATCCGGAAGCCGTAACTTGACAGCCAAACCCCCGCGCGGAGAACCAGGTTCATGGCCGCGCGTTGTTAGAGCGTGTCTCGTTTAATCAGTTCTGTATCCTGCGGCCTTGAAGAAGTTGTGGCACTCTTCTTCGTTGAACTGGTCGCACACATGGCCAACCGCCTGCCAAAGCTCGTAACAGGTTCGGGCTGCAGCCTTTCTGATCAGCGTCTTGAGTTTTGAGAACGCCATTTTGATGGGGTTCAGATCGGGACTGTCGGGGTTGGAGGGATCACAAAAGGCCCCAGTGGGGCGTTTTCCCCGAACAACGGAGAAAGAACCACGCGCCGATTTCACGCAGGGTGCGCGTCGCCTCGGGGCTTTTGTGGCTGGACAGGTTGTCGAGGATAACGACGTCGCCGGCGCGCAACGTTGGGGCGAGTTGGGTTTCGACGTAGCGGTTGAACATTTCGCCGTTCATCGCCCCGTCCATGACCCAAGGGGCGTCCATCCGGTCATGACGCAGAACGCCGATAAAGGTCTGGGTGAGCTATGCCCGAAAGTTGGTGACGGCGTGATCAGGCGGCGGTTTGAAGTTGCTTGATGCCGTCCTTGAAGGCAATCCCCTGGACGATCTCGGGCAGGCGGTTTGCGCCGTCCAGCTTTCGCCATTTCGCCTGGGCTGACA
>NZ_JAGXFK010000065.1 GCF_024637375.1 Sediminimonas sp.
GCCTCTTGCGCAGGCGTCAACGTCGTCTGCAACCGATGCGGCGTGTGACTGCGGTCTTCAACGCCGTCGCGCTTGCGCCACTTCCACACGGTTTGCTCGGAGGTCCCGTGGCGCTCAGCAACGATCCAGGCCGGTTCATCGCTCGCCTGGATGGCCGCCCTGATCTTCGGTGTGGTCGTGGCCTGACTATGAAGCTTGATCAGCATGCCGATCTCCCGTCTCGCACCTCGTTCAGAACAGATCGTGCCATGAAAAGCGCTGATCGACGAGGGGCTATGTGATCATCCGGGATGGAACAATTACCTGGAAGAACGTGCGCACTGCTATCTCTGGGTGCCCAATGCGCTGCTTCCCGAAGGTTTGAAGGTGATGGCGGCGTGGGGTTCTATTTCCGCAACGTGACGGAAGTCCGAAATGTGACGTTTGTTATAATCTGACACGAGTCTGAATATGAATCTGTTCATAGATCAAAACTCTCAGTACACGAGTCGCAGTCAGATTGCGCGTGTAATGACAGAAGGATGGGCTGCCACCAATCTATATTGTCCGAACTGCGGCCATCATGCGCTCACGCAATATGAAGCCAACCGTCCAGTAGCAGATTTTTTTTGTTCAATTTGCCGCGATGATTTTGAACTTAAGAGTTCATCCCGAGCATTCGGGAGAAAAATGGCCAATGGAGCCTATGCCGCAAAGATGCAAAAGCTTGTGTCTGATACCACTCCCAACCTTGTTCTTCTACGTTATGACCTGTCGAGACGGCAGGTGCGCGACTTGACCTGTGTACCCCGCCGATTTTTCGTGCATTCGATAATTGAAGCCCGCAAACCGCTGGCTGAAACTGCGCGGCGGCGTGGATGGGTGGGCTCAAACATTCTTTTACACCTCGTTCCTAAGGTCGGACGAATCGACTTGGTCAGGAACGGTGAAGTAATGGACAGGCGCGCAGTCCTTGAAAGATGGCGGAAAACAGCATTCCTCGAAAGGAACACTGGCACTGCTCGGGGTTGGCTCGTCGATGTCATGATCTGCATCGAGAACCTCGAAAAAGAGACGTTTTCGCTGAACGACATCTACGAATGCGAGGACCGTCTCGAACAACTTTATCCCGGTAACCAACACGTTCGTGCAAAGATACGCCAACAACTCCAAGTACTTCGAGATAACGGCTATCTGGTGTTCCTTGGTAACGGCGAGTACCGTAGGAATACTTAGCTGATCGATCTACTCCTGCTCGATCACCCGCAGCGACAGTTCCATGAGTTGGTCGCTCGATGCCTCGGAGGGGGCGTTCATCATCAGGTCGCAGGCCTGCTGGTTCATCGGGAACATGATGACCTCGCGGATGTTGGCCTCGTCGGCCAGCAGCATCACCATGCGGTCGATGCCGGCCGCGCAGCCGCCGTGCGGGGGGGCGCCGTACTGGAACGCGCTCACCATGGCGCCGAAGCGTTTGTGCACCTCGTCCGAGCCGTAGCCGGCGATCTCGAACGCCTTGAACATGATGTCGGGGCGGTGGTTGCGGACCGCGCCCGACACCAGTTCCGAGCCGTTGCAGCTCAGGTCGTACTGGTAGCCCAGCACGTCGAGAGGGTCGCCCTCCAGCGCCTCCATGCCGCCCTGGGGCATGGAAAACGGGTTGTGTTCGAAGTCGATGGCGCCGGTTTCCTCGTCGCGCTCGAAGATGGGGAAATCCACGATCCAGGCAAAGGCGAAGCGGTCCTGTTCGGTCAGGCCCATTTCCTCGCCGATCACGTCGCGGGCCTTGGCGGCGACGGGTTCGAACGCCTTGGGCTTGCCGCCCAGGAAGAACGCCGCGTCGCCGACGCCCAGGCCAAGTTGCTGGCGGATCGCCTCGGTCCGCTCGGGGCCGATGTTCTTGGCAAGGGGGCCTGCGGCTTCGGGGATCAACTGTCCAAACAATTCGACAATTGCAGGCCGGGCTTGATCGGGACGGTCCGAATCGAGGTATGCTAGCACCTGAAGCGCGTCGCTTTCTTCTCTTGGAGAGAACTCCTTAATTAGGAGGTTGACCTTATTTCTAGATTCATTGTCCTCACAAAGATCCCAAAGCATGTCCGCCAGCTTTGAATTGCCGCGAATGTACGTTTTTTTCATCTCCCGCCAGAAGATATACCCCATTCCCGGCAGGCCCTCTTTCTGGGCAAAGGCGTTCATGCGGTCGCAGAACTTGCGCGAGCCGCCGCCCGGCGCGGGGATGGCGCGCACTTGCGTGCCGTCCTGTTCCAGCAGCTTGGCAAAGATGGCAAAGCCCGAGCCGCGGAAATGCTCGCTCACGTCCTGCATCTTGATCGGGTTGCGCAGGTCGGGCTTGTCGGTGCCGTACCACAGCGCGGCGTCGCGGTAGGAAATCTGCGGCCAGTGCGCATCGACGCGGCGGTCCTTTGCGAAGTCCTCGAACACGCCCTGGATGACCGGCTGGATGGTGTCGAACACGTCCTGCTGGGTCACGAAGGACATTTCCATGTCGAGCTGGTAGAAATCGGTTGGCGAGCGATCGGCGCGGGGGTCTTCGTCGCGGAAGCACGGCGCTATCTGGAAATACTTGTCGAAGCCCGACACCATGATGAGCTGCTTGAACTGCTGCGGTGCCTGCGGCAGCGCGTAGAACTTGCCGGGGTGCAGGCGCGAGGGCACCAGGAAATCGCGTGCGCCCTCGGGGCTGGATGCGGTGATGATCGGCGTCTGGTATTCGCGGAATCCCTGGTCCCACATGCGCCGGCGCAGCGCGGCGACGACGTCCGAGCGCAGCTTCATGTTTTCCTGCATCGTCTCGCGGCGCAGGTCCAGGTAGCGGTGGCGCAGGCGCGTTTCCTCGGGGTATTCCTGGTCGCCGAACACCTGCAACGGCAGTTCGGCGGCGGCGCTGAGCACTTCGAGGTCGCGGATATAGACCTCGATCTCGCCGGTGGGGATGCGCGGGTTGACCAGCTCCGGCTCGCGCGCCTTGACCTCACCGTCGATGCGGATGCACCATTCCGAGCGGACCTTCTCGACCGCGGCAAAGACGCTGCTGTCGGGGTCGCACAGCACTTGTGTCACGCCGTAATGGTCGCGCAGGTCGATGAACAGCAGCCCGCCGTGGTCGCGGATGCGGTGCACCCATCCCGACAGGCGGACGGTTTCGCCGACATGCGAGTGGGTCAATTCGGCGCAGGTGTGGCTGCGATAGCTGTGCATGGTGTCCTCTCTGGTCCCGGCGGGCGGGGCTGAATGCGTCCGCGCCGATACACCTTGCCATGGCCGCAAAGTCAAGGGCGCGGCGGGGTTGCGACGGTAAAGCGTTTACAAGCGGAGGCATTTCGTTGAACACTTCGTGCAACCGGACATAAACGTGGCGGGACCAACCGGCGAGAGGCACATCATCGGGCAGACGTGTGAGCGAACTCAATGGGGGATGGACCATGTGGACAAGAGCTTTGGATCGGTTACTGCGTCACGTCATCCGTGACGGCGCCCTGACGATCACCGATGCCCGGGGCCAGAGCCGCAGTTATGGCGATGGCAAGGGCAAGGCGGTGCATGTCACCTTCACCGACCCGACCTTGCCGCGCAAGATCATCCTGGCGCCGGACATGGCCGTGGGTGAAGGGTACATGGATGGGCGCCTGATCATCGAGGACGATGACCTTTATGGCTTTCTGGGCCTGGTAATCCACAACCTCGCGCAACAAGGCATGCCGTGGTTCCAGCGCCCGCTGCATATGGGGCGCCACACGATGCGCTACCTGGCACAATTCAACCCGGTATCGCGGGCGCGCAGAAACGCCGCGCATCACTATGACCTGTCGCGTGAGTTGTATGATCTGTTTCTCGATGCGGATCGGCAGTATTCCTGCGCCTATTTCCCGCACCCCGACATGACCCTGGACGAGGCGCAGGAGGCCAAGAAGCAGCACATCGCGCGCAAGCTGCTGATCGAGCCCGAGATGCGCGTGCTCGATATCGGGTGTGGCTGGGGTGGCATGGCGCTGACGCTGGCGCGCGATTTCGGGGCGCGCGTGACCGGCGTGACCCTGTCGCGCGAGCAACACGCCATGGCCACCGAGCGGGCGAAGCAGGAAGGCCTGAGCGACCGGGTCGATTTCCACCTCATGGATTACCGCGAGGTGGATGAAACTTTCGATCGGGTGGTCTCGATCGGCATGTTCGAGCATGTCGGCGTGCCGCACTACGGCGAGTATTTCCGCGACGTGCGCGAGCGGCTGACCGAAAACGGCATCGCGCTGATCCACACCATCGGGCGCGCGTCGCCGCCGGGGGTAACCAGCCCCTGGATCGCCAAGTACATCTTTCCGGGCGGTTATGCGCCGGCGATGTCAGAGGTGATCCCGCATGTCGAGCGGCAGGGTCTCTACGCCGTGGATATCGAGGTCTGGCGGCTGCATTACGCCGAAACGCTCAGCCACTGGTACCGTCGCTTCATGGCCAATATCGACAAGGCGCGGGCGCTATACGACGACCGCTTTTGCCGGATGTGGCGCTATTACCTGGTGGCCAGCGAACTGACCTTCCGGCTCGACCGGCAGGTGGTGTTCCAGTTCCAGTTGTCGAAGGTGAAGGACAGCGTGCCGGTGACGCGCGATTACCTTTACCGCGGCAATTCCACTGCCGCCCCGCAGAAGGGGGGCGCTGCGGCGGCGGGCTGAGCCCTGTGCGTCGCTTGGAGCGGTCTGCCCGGACCGGTCCGCGCAACGTGTTTCCTACCCGGGTGACGCGCGCCGGTCCACGTCTTCGCGGCTAGCGCCCGGCGCCTTCGTTGAACCTGTCGCCGGGTCGGATTTTGCGCCTTGAACCGGCACCCCAGACAGATATAACCGCGACCAATTTGCGCCGGGGGGCGAGTCAGCCCTCCGTTCGTTGCTGCCCGCACGAAACATGAGGTTGCCCCATGCCCAAACGCACCGACATTTCCTCGATCATGATCATCGGCGCCGGGCCCATCATCATCGGGCAGGCGTGCGAGTTCGACTACTCCGGCGCGCAGGCGTGCAAGGCGCTGCGCGAAGAAGGGTATCGCGTCATCCTCGTCAACTCGAACCCCGCCACGATCATGACCGACCCGGGGCTGGCCGATGCCACCTATATCGAGCCGATCACGCCCGAGGTGGTGGCGCGCATCATCGAAAAGGAGCGCCCCGACGCGCTGTTGCCGACCATGGGCGGGCAGACGGGGCTGAACACCGCGCTGGCAGTGGCCGACATGGGGGTGCTGGAAAAGTTCGGGGTCGAGTTGATCGGCGCGCGGCGCGAGGCCATCGAGATGGCCGAGGACCGCAAGCTGTTCCGCGAGGCGATGGACCGCCTGGGTATCGAAAACCCGGCGGCCACCATCGCCAACAACATGGACGAGTGCATGGACGCGCTCGAGAAGGTGGGCCTGCCGGCGATCATCCGGCCCGCCTATACCCTGGGCGGGACCGGCGGCGGTGTGGCCTATAACCGCGACGACTACGAATATTACTGCCGCTCGGGGCTGGATGCCTCGCCGGTCAGCCAGATCCTGATCGACGAGTCGCTGCTGGGCTGGAAGGAATTCGAGATGGAGGTCGTCCGCGACAAGGCGGACAACGCGATTATCGTCTGTTCCATCGAAAACGTCGATCCGATGGGCGTGCATACCGGCGATTCGATCACCGTGGCGCCGGCGCTGACGCTGACCGACAAGGAATACCAGATCATGCGCACGCACTCGATCAACGTGCTGCGCGAGATCGGCGTGGAAACCGGCGGGTCGAACGTGCAATGGGCCGTGAACCCCGAAGACGGGCGCATGGTGGTGATCGAGATGAACCCGCGGGTGTCGCGCTCGTCGGCGCTGGCGTCCAAGGCGACGGGCTTTCCCATCGCCAAGATCGCGGCCAAGCTGGCGGTTGGGTACACGCTGGATGAGCTGGACAACGACATCACCAAGGTGACGCCGGCCAGCTTCGAGCCGACCATCGACTACGTGGTCACCAAGATCCCGCGCTTCGCCTTCGAGAAATTCGCCGGCTCCGAGCCGGTGCTGTCCACGGCGATGAAATCGGTGGGCGAGGCGATGGCGATCGGCCGCACCATCCACGAGAGCCTGCAAAAAGCGCTGGCCAGCATGGAAACCGGGCTCAGCGGCTTTGACGAGGTCGAGATTGACGGCGCGCCCGAAAAACCCGCCGTGGTGCGGGCGCTGTCGCAGCGCTCGCCCGACAGGCTGCGGGTGATCGCGCAGGCGATGCGCCACGGCCTGGACGACGATGACATCTTCGCGGCAACCCAGTACGACCCTTGGTTCATCGCCCGCATCCGCGAGATCGTCGAGGCCGAGGAACAAGTGCGCCGCGATGGCCTGCCGGTCACCGAGGACGGGATCAGGTGGCTCAAGATGATGGGCTTCACCGACGCCCGCCTGGGCGCGCTGACCGGCCGCAGCGAGGCCAATGTGCGCCGCGCGCGCCGCAATCTCGGGGTGGACGCCACCTTCAAGCGGATCGACACCTGCGCGGCCGAGTTCGAGGCGCAGACGCCCTACATGTATTCAACCTACGAAGTCCCGGCCATGGGCGACGTGGAATGCGAGGCGCGCCCCTCGGACCGCAAGAAAGTGGTGATCCTCGGCGGCGGCCCCAACCGGATCGGGCAGGGGATCGAGTTCGACTACTGCTGCGTGCACGCGGTCTTCGCCCTGAAGGACGCCGGGTACGAGACCATCATGATCAACTGCAACCCCGAGACGGTGTCGACCGATTACGACACCTCGGACCGGCTCTATTTCGAGCCGCTGACTTTCGAGCATGTGATGGAGATCCTGCGCGTCGAGCTGTCGAAGGGCACCTTGCACGGCGTCATCGTACAGTTCGGTGGGCAGACGCCGCTCAAGCTGGCCAACGCGCTATACGAGGAAGGCATCCCGATCCTGGGCACCACGCCCGACGCCATCGACCTTGCCGAGGATCGCGAGCGGTTCCAGCAGATGGTGAACAAGCTGGGTCTCAAGCAGCCGCGCAACGGGATTGCCAGCAGCGACGCGCAGGCACTGGCCATCGCCGACGAGATCGGCTTTCCGCTGGTTATCCGCCCGTCCTACGTGCTGGGCGGGCGCGCGATGGAAATCGTGCGCGATATGGCCCACCTGGAACGCTACATCAACGAGGCGGTGATCGTGTCGGGCGACAGCCCCGTTCTGCTGGACAGCTACCTTTCCGGCGCGGTGGAAATGGACATTGATGCGCTGAGCGACGGCCGCGACGTGCATGTCGCCGGCATCATGCAGCATATCGAGGAGGCTGGCGTGCACTCGGGCGACAGTGCCTGTTCGCTGCCACCCTATTCGCTGCCCATGGACATCATCGAGGAAGTCAAGCGCCAGACCGAGGCACTGGCGATCGAACTGGGCGTGGTCGGCCTGATGAACGTGCAGTTCGCCATCAAGGACGGCGAGGTCTACCTGATCGAGGTGAACCCCCGCGCCAGTCGCACCGTGCCCTTCGTCGCCAAGGCCACCGACAGCGCCATCGCGTCGATCGCGGCGCGGCTCATGGCGGGCGAGAAGCTGGCCGATTTCCCGCATCGCCCGCCCTACCCGGAAGACGCGCGGCCGGGCAGCACCCCGATGGCCGACCCGATGACGCTGGCCGATCCGATGATGCCCTGGTACTCGGTCAAGGAGGCGGTGCTGCCCTTCGCCCGTTTCCCCGGGGTGGATACCATCCTCGGCCCCGAAATGCGCTCGACCGGCGAGGTGATGGGTTGGGATCTGTCCTTCCCGCTGGCCTTTCTCAAGGCGCAGCTCGGGGCGGGCAACACTCTGCCCGATGCGGGCCGGGTGTTCGTCTCGATCCGCGATTCCGACAAGGGCGCGCCGATGCTGGAGGCCGCCAATACCCTTGTTGAAATGGGCTTTTCCATCGTCGCGACCCGCGGCACCGCCGGCTGGCTGAGCGAGAACGGCGTCGCCTGTGAGAAGGTCAACAAGGTGTTCGAGGGGCGCCCGAACATTGTCGACATGCTCAAGAACGGCGAAATCGCGCTGGTGATGAACACCACCGAGGGCGCGCAGGCGGTCGAGGACAGCCGCGAGATCCGCTCGGTCGCGCTGTATTCCAAGATCCCGTATTTCACCACTGCCGCCGGGTCACTGGCTGCGGCACAGGCGATGAAGGCGCGCGAGGCCGGCGAGATGACGGTGCACAGCCTTCAGGGGTAACCGCGCGCCGGCGTTGTGACACTTGTCCCGGGTCACCGGCTGCCCCATAAATGTGGCAACCACACAAACACCCGAAGGAGCCCGCCATGATCGGCCGCCTGAACCATGTCGCAATCGCCGTGCCCGACCTTGAAGCGGCGGCACGGCAGTACCGCGAGGCGCTCGGCGCCAGGGTCGGCACACCGCAGGACGAGCCCGACCACGGCGTGACCGTGATCTTCATCGAATTGCCCAACACCAAGATCGAACTCCTCTACCCGCTGGGCGAGAACAGCCCCATCAAGGGCTTTCTCGACAAGAACCCGGCGGGCGGCATTCACCACATGTGCTACGAGGTCGAGGATATCCTCGCGGCGCGCGACAGGCTGGTCGCGACCGGCGCGCGCGTTCTGGGCGGTGGCGAGCCCAAGATCGGCGCCCATGGCAAGCCGGTATTGTTTCTGCATCCCAAGGATTTCCAGGGCTGTCTGATCGAACTGGAGCAGGTCTGATGGGGATCATGTCGGCAATCGTTCTTTACGTGGTGATCTGGTCCATGACCTTTTTCGTGGCGCTGCCTTTGCGGCTGACCACCCAGGGCGAGGATGGCGAGGTCGTGCATGGCACCCATGCCAGCGCGCCCGCAGTCCATCAGCTCAGGAAAAAGGCGCTCATCACGACCGTCGTTGCCCTGGTCATCTGGGCGGTGATCGCGGGCATCATCATTTCAGGTGTCATCACGGTGCGGGATATCGACGTCTTCAACCGGATGGGCCCTGCCGGCTGACCGCCCGGGGCCTTCGCCATCGCGGCGCAGCGCGTGATAGATGTGGGTAAAGCTTGCCGCGCCCAGGATCGGGATGACCAGGTTCATGATCGGAACCGTAAGCGGAATCGCCATCAATATGCCGGCGGCCCAGACCGTCAGGCTGTTGGCGCGCAGCATCTCGCGCGCGCCGGCGCGCCCCTCGCGGCGCATCGCGGCCAGGGTGAAATACTCCCGTCCCAGCAGGTAGCCGTTCATGCCGTAGAAGATGAACGGCGTGAGCGGGCTGAATATCGCATAGAGAAACAGCGCCATGAGGTTGGCCCCGATCAGCACGCCCAGGAAATTGACCGTGTCGCGCAGTGCCTCACCGAACGGAACGGGCCGCGCCGCGGGCAGGTGGGGATAGTGGCGCGCCTCGACCGCGTCGGCCACATCTTCCAGGAACATCGAGGTGATGGCCGACGCCACCGGGATCATCAGGAAGATCGACAGCCCCAGCATGGCGAACAGGCTGGTCCAGCTCAGGAAATCGCCAAGCCAGGTGACCGGCCCGAACAACGGCAGCGTCAGGTCGGTGCCGAAGGCCCATTGCAGAGCGACGAAGACGGCGGCGCTGGCGCCTACCAGAAGCGCCAGCGTCAGCACGATGCCCAGCATCAGAACCCGGCGGAAGCGCGCGTCGCCCAGTTGCCCCAGCGTGCGCAGGAAGGCCGAGACAATCACGCCGAAAGCCATGTGACCACCTCCTGCGGATCGGGGCGGGGGCGTTCGGGCGGCGCCACCGTTTCGGTGCCGATATGAACGAAACCGATCACCCGCTCGTGCGGGGCCAGCCCTAGCGCGTCGCGCCGGAAGACATCGTCATGCGCGGGCCAGCCGGTCAGCCAGTTCGCCCCCCAGCCCGAGGCCAGCGCGGCGTTGAGCAGCGACAGGCAGACGGCGGCGGCCGAGCATATCTGCTCGATCTCGGGCACCTTGTCCGATGGCTTGGGCGCGGCAATGACGGCAACGGTCAGGGGGCTGTCATCGAACTGCCCCGCGCCCTTGGAAATATCACGTTCCGCAAGCTCCAGCGCGGCACCGCGGGTGCGCGCCGCGCGCGCCAGCCGGTCGAGCGCCCCGCGCTCCAGTACCATCAGGCGCCAGGGTTCCAGCTTGCCGTGATCGGGGCTGCGCAGCGCCGCGTGCAGGATAGGCGCCAGCGCCGCGCGGTCGGGGCCGGGGGCGCCAAGCGTCTTGGCCGGGCGCGAGCGGCGCGTCAGCAGAAATTCCATCACGGCGGCGTCGGGGGTGGACATGGGCGACCTTTCGGGACGGTTCAGCTCTCGGGCTCGTTATAGAAGGGCATGACCAGCAGTTCGGCGGCCATCTCACCGATCAGTTCGCTGACAAAGGCCTCGAACCGGGCGTCGGGTTGCCGTGCGGCGACGGTTTCGGCCTTCGGGTCTGGGGCGGTGGCGGTGCTGCCGGCAAGCTCCTCGATGGCGGCGTGGCCGCAGAAGGGCGTGTAAGCCTCGGAATAGCCGCCCTCGTGCACCATCACCAGCCGGCCCTCGCACAGGTCGTTGGCGGCCTGCTTGACCAGCGCCGTCATCTGCCGGAAGGTTTCGGCCGTGGCCGACATCCGCCCCAGCGGGTCGAAGGCGCAGGCGTCATAGCCACTGGCAACGATGATGACATCGGGCCGATAGACGCCCAGAACCGGGCACACGATGCGTTCCATCGCCTCCATGTAGCTGGCATGCCCGGCCCCCGGCGGCAGCGGGATATTGAGGTTATAGCCCTCGCCCGCGCCGCTGCCCCGGTCGGCCAGGTGCCCGGTGTCCAGAGGGTAGTTTCGATCCTGGTGGATCGAAACGCACAGCACGTCGTCGCGGTCGTAATAGATCGCTTCGGTGCCGTTGCCGTGGTGCACGTCCCAGTCGATGACGGCGACCCGGTCGGCCAGCCCCCGCGCCTTGGCTGCCTCGATCGCGATGGCGATGTTGTTGAGCAGGCAAAACCCGTTGGGCCAGTCGGGCAGGCAATGATGCCCCGGCGGGCGTGACAGGGCGTAGGCGTTATCGAACTCGCCCTCCAGCACCGACAGAAGCGCCTGCCGGGCCAGCCCCGCCGACAGCGCGGCGATCTCGAAACCGCCCTTCAGGAACGGCGTGCGCAGGCCCAGCTCGCCGCCGGAATCGTCCGACATCGCCTTGAATTCCGAAAGGAACGATTCGGTGTGAACGCGAGCGAGATCCTCCCGGCTCGCGGCGGGTGCGCCGCGACAGTCAAGCTCGGCGCTCAGGCCGGTGACATCCATTAGGTTTTTCAGACGGCGTTTGGCCTCGGGGCCTTCGGGCAGGCCGCCGGCGGCCAGCGGCTGTACCAGCCCCCCAAGCGGAAGGGTCAGCGCGTAAGCCCCGCCGCCGTGCCAGAAACACTTTTCGTCCCAGAAAAATCCGGTTGCCATGGTGGCCTCCCCTTTGGCGTCGGGTTGAATATTCCCGTCCCGCGAGCGATTGTAAACGGGCGAGTGCGGTTATTTCCCGCAAGCGGGGTGGCAGGCAATGGCGAATGACGATCTTGAACAGATTTGCCGGCCGGGGGCGGAAATCGCGGTGCGGGTCACGCCGCGGGCGGCGCGCAACCGGCTGGCGCGGGACGACGCGGGCGACATCCGCGTCTACGTGACCAGCGTGCCGGAAAAGGGCAAGGCCACCGCCGCGGCGCAGAAGCTTTTGGCCAAGGCCCTCGGCGTGCCGAAAACGCGCCTGACGCTGGTTCGCGGGGCGAGCGCGCGCGACAAGGTCTTCCGGATCGACTGATCCCGCAGATCAGCGCCGTACAGAGCTACCGTCCACCTTGTACGCCCCTTCCGGCAAGTCGAGCGCGGCGCCGAGATCGCGGATTTGCGCCGGCGACAACGTCACGGTATGAACCTCGTCGCGGCGTGCGTCGTACTGGCTGACGGTCACGCATTCGGCGAAGGCGGTGACGATCACGTCTTCCTGCAGGGGGGTGTCGCCGTCGTCGACGAGCGTGATCACCGTGGCGTCGAATTCGTGTTCGATGGTAAACATGGCGCAAGGGTACGACAGATGCGTCGCGATGCAAGCGCGTCGCGACAAGGGGGTGAAGCCAGGGATGCGTTTTTCGGCCAAGACACTGGCCTTGCTGGCGTGTTTGATCGGTCTCGCGGGCTGCGCGGTGCCGCTCGCGCCGCCCCCGGCGGCGTCGCCACCTGGTGCCGCGGCACCGGCGCTGCTCGACCCCGAACAGGCGGCGCGTCAGTTCGCCCGCGTGGTCGATGAAGTCGAGCCGGCGGCCGAAGCCGAATGCCGTGCGCGCCAGCCACGGCTGAACTGCGATTACGCTATCGTGGTGGATACACGGCCCGGGCTGCCGCCGAACGCGTTCCAGACCATCGACCGGGACGGGCGCCCGGTAATCGGCTTCACCATCGCGATGGTGGCCGAGGCGCGCAACCCCGACGAGCTGGCCTTCGTCATGGCCCACGAGGCCGCGCACCACATTCGCGCGCACATCCCGCGCCAGCAGCGCAACGCCGCTGCCGGCGCGGTCTTGCTGGGTGGGTTGGCGGCCTTGTCCGGGGCCGACGGGCAGGCCATCCGCAGCGCGCAGGATCTTGGCGCACAGGTCGGGGCGCGGTCCTATTCCAAGGATTACGAGCTTGAGGCCGATATTCTGGGCACGATGATCGCGGCGCGGTCGGGCTTCGACCCGGTGAAGGGGGCGGCTTTCTTCGGCCGCACCCCCGGCCCGGGCAACCGGTTCCTGGGCACGCACCCCCCCAACGTCGCCCGGATCGAAGCGGTTCGGCGCACCGCCGCCCGGCTGCAGGTTCGGGGCGGATAGGTGGCAAGATTTTGCGGGTGATCGAGAATGTCGTCAACGATCGGGGCTCGCGCTACGCGGTGTCGGGCGCCCGGGCTGCCAACGAAGCGGATGTGGCCGCCGTGCTGAAACGCCTCAAACGCAACAAGAAATTTGCCAAGGCCACCCACAATAGCTGGGCGGTTCTGTTTGCCGATGGCACGGCGCGCAAGGGCGATGACGGCGAAAGCGGCGCCGGCATGGTCATTGTGCGACTCCTCGAACGGGCCGGCCTGACCGATCATGTGGTGGTGGTAACCCGCTGGTATGGCGGGAAGAAACTGGGCGGCGACAGGTTTCGCCATGTCCAGACCTGCGTGCGCGCCTACTTGGATGAAGCAAGCGGCGCGGCGCGCGATTGACACAGGTCAAGGTGGCAGCGGGCGCGGTGTGGTTTCCTGAACGGGGTCTGCATGATTGCGGACGCACCCGGAGGGGAGGCTGAAATGGTAGATAATCAAACGCTCAGGAAGCACGCGGCGCTGGTTGACAGGATGGCCACGACGCTCGGAGTTGACCTCGAGGAAGAGGTCATGGCCGGGCGGCTGGACGATCAGGCCCTGCCCGACATGGTGCTGCGGTGCACCGGTTGCACGCAACCCGATGCCTGCGCCGCGTGGCTGGAAACGCCGCATGGCGCGGCGGCTGATGCGCCGCGCTATTGCCGGAACGCTTGGGCGCTGGAACTGATGCGCAATTGCTGATCCAGGCGAGGTCGCATGGGAACCATATGCTTTCAAACGCATTTTTTGAATGCCGTCCGACCGGGAGGCAGGCCGTGAAACCGCTGGGTCGGCGACGGCGCCACTACTGGCTGGTGCAGCGGATGGCGCGTGCCACGGGGGCGGATCTGATGCGCGCGTGGCAGGCGGGCGAATTGCGCCAACGCGACTGGGCGGCGATGGTAGGGCGCTGCCGCGGATGCCCGTGCCCGCAGCAC
>NZ_JAGXFK010000066.1 GCF_024637375.1 Sediminimonas sp.
CTGGGCCTGGTGACGGGCCAGACAGCGGGGCTGGCGGTGCTGCTGTCCTACGTCACCGGCTACGGGTTCGGGCCGGTGTTTTTCGTCATCAACCTGCCGTTCTACTGGCTGGCGCTGCGGCGGATGGGGCTGGCCTTCACGCTCAAGACCTTTGCCGCGGTGGGACTGATGTCACTGTTCAGCATCCTGATCCCCGGGTGGTTCACCATCGCGTCCCTGGCGCCGGTGCCGGGCGCCATCCTGTTCGGGATGATGACCGGGGCGGGCCTGCTGGCGCTGTTTCGCCACGGCGCCAGCCTGGGCGGCGTGGGCATCCTGGCGCTTTATCTGCAAGACAGCACCGGGTTCCGGGCGGGGTATACGCAGCTTTTGTTCGACGCGGGCCTCTTCGCGGTGGCGTTCTTCGTGATCGACACGCCGGCGCTGGCGCTGTCGATACTGGGCGCGGTGGTGGTGAACTTGACCATCGCGATCAATCACCGGCGCGACTGGTACGTCGCCACCTGACCGCGGGCGCGGGGGGGCGCTGCCCCCCATCGCGGCGGACGCCGCGATTCCCCCCGGAGTACTTGGCGAAAGATGAAGCACATATCGCGTCAGGACAGCGCGCGCAGCCGCCGGATCAGGCTGGAGGTATCCCAGCGGCCGCCGCCCATGGCCTGCACCTCCTTGTAGAACTGGTCGATCAACGCGGTGACCGGCAGGCTGGCGCCCACCTCGTCGCTCGCCGCGAGGCAGATGCCCAGATCCTTGCGCATCCAGTCGACGGCGAAGCCGTGATCGAACGCATCGTCGAGCATGGTTTCATGGCGGTTGTCCATCTGCCAACTGCCGGCGGCGCCCTTGCTGATCACCTCGACCACGGCGCGCCCGTCAAGCCCGGCCTTCTGCGCGAAATGGAGCGATTCCGACAGCCCCTGCAAGACCCCCGCGATAGCGATCTGGTTGCACATCTTGGTCATCTGCCCGGCGCCCGACTCGCCGATGCGCCGGCACATTTTCGCGTAGGTGCCGATCACCGGCTCGGCCGCGTCATAGGCGCCCGCATCGCCGCCGCACATCACCGACAGCGCACCGTTCTCGGCCCCTGCCTGCCCGCCCGAGATCGGCGCGTCGACGAACGACAGGCCCTGCGCCTGCGCCGCCTGGTAGAGGTCGCGCGTGACCTCGGCCGACACCGTCGTGTGATCGACGAAGATCGCGCCGCGGCCCATGCCGGCAAAAGCCCCGTCGTCGCCCAGGCAGATGCTGCGCAGGTCGTCGTCATTGCCCACACAGGCCATCACGAAATCGGCCCCCTCGGCGGCGTCGCGCGGGGTCGCGGCCATGGCGCCGCCGTGTTCGGCAACCCATTTCTCCGCCTTCGCGGCAGTGCGGTTGTAGACCGTCACCTCGTGCCCCGCGGCCCGAAGGTGCCCGGCCATCGGGTAGCCCATGGTGCCAAGACCCAGAAACGCCAGTTTTGCCATTGTTCGTCCCCTTGCATTTGTGTTCGACGCAATTTGTGGCTAGCAACGACGGCGATGGCAAGTCTTGGCTGGGAGTTTTCATGCTGCGTCTGATCCGATGGCTGATGCGCATCGCTGTCGCATTGGTCGTGATTGCGGTGCTGGCGCTGTCGGCGGCGTATTACTTCGCGTCACGGTCCCTGCCCGATTATGACAAGACCCTGCAGGTCGACGGCATCGCGACGCCGGTCGAGATCGTGCGCGACCATTCCAACGTGCCGCACGTCTTTGCCGCCAACGACGAAGCCGTGTTCTTCGGGCTGGGCTATGCCCATGCGCAGGATCGCCTGTGGCAGATGACCACCATGCGCCGCACCGTGCAGGGTCGCCTGTCGGAGGTGTTCGGCAAACGCACCGTGAAGATCGACAGGCTCATCCGCCGGCTCGACCTTTACAAGCTGGCGCAGCGCTCGGTCGCGGCGCTCGACGACGACACGCTGGCGGCGCTGGAGGCCTACGCGCGCGGGGTCAACGCCCGGCTGGACGAGATCAACCGCGATGCCCTGGGGCGCGGCGCGCCCGAGATGTTCCTGTTCAACGTGCCCGTGGCGCCGTGGCAGCCCGCCGATTCGGTCGCGATGCTCAAGCTGATGGCGCTGCAATTGTCGGGGCACCTTGGCCAGGAGGTGATCCGCGCGCGCACATCGCTGGCCCTGGGTGACGAAGACCGGCTGAGCGACATCCTGCCCGAGGCGCCCGGCAACGGCATCGCCGCCCTGCCCGATTACGCAGCCCTCCTCGACGCGCCGGGCCTGCCGCGCAACACCGCCCGGGTCACGCCCCCCCTCGACCCACTGTCGCCGGTCAAGCCGCCGGCCCTCGCCGGCGCTTCGAACGCCTGGGCGGCGGCGCCGGACCGGTCGGCGACGGGGGGGGCATTGCTGGCCGGCGATCCGCATCTGGGACTGAGCGCGCCGTCGATCTGGTATCTCGCGCGGCTCGAACTGGGCACCGGCGGCGTGATCGGCGGCACGATTCCGGGAATCCCGGCCATCCTGTCGGGCCGGTCCGAGGATCTGGGCTGGGCGATCACGTCGTCCTACCTCGACGACCAGGACGTTCTGATCGAAAAGCTCGACCCCGATGACCCGTCGCAATACCTGACGCCCGACGGGTTCAAACAGTTCCGCACCACCCGTTCGATCATCCGCATCAAGGATGCCGAGCCAATCACCCTGACCCTGCGCTGGACCGACAACGGCCCGGTCCTGCCGGGCACGCACTACAACCTCGAAGGCATCACGCCCGAGGGCCACGTCGCGGCATTGGCATGGACGGCGCTGAGCGACGCCGACACCACGATCCAGGCGGCGCTGCGGATGATGGGCGCGCGCACGGTCCAGGACGCTCTGGCGACGGCAGAAGGCTACGTCGCGCCGTCGCAGAACCTGGTGCTGGCCGACGGCGTGCAGATCGCCATGAAGACCATCGGCGCGATGCCGCGACGCAGCGCCAACCACCAGAGCAAGGGGCGCATTCCCGCGCCCGGGTGGCTGGAACGCAATCGCTGGCAGGGCATGCTGCCCTACAGCGCCAATCCCGAATTCATCAACCCCGAAGGCGGCATCGTCGGCAACACCAACAACAAGACCGTCGACCGGCCGTTCCCGCTGCATGTCAGCTACAAGTGGGGCGACAGCCAGCGCATCCAGCGCTGGCGGCGGCTGATGCAGGCGCGACGTGTGCATACGCGCGACAGCTTCATCGAGGCGCAGCTCGACACCGTCAGCTTTACCGCGCGCGCCCTGCTGCCGCTGGTCGGCGCCGATCTGTGGTTCACCGGCGAAGCCGCGCCCGAAGGCACCGATGCGCGGCGCCGGCAGCGCGCACTCGATCTCCTGGCCGACTGGAACGGCGAGATGAACGAACACCTGCCCGAGCCGTTGATCTACGCCGCATGGATGCGCGCCTTGCAGGATCGGCTCATCCGCGACGAGCTGGGGCCGCTGGCGCGCGACTTCACCCATGTCGAGCCGCTGTTCATCGAGCGGGTTTTCCGCGATGTGGACGGCGCCGCGCAATGGTGCGACGTGATCCAGAGCGCACCGGAAGAGACCTGCACCGACATGGCGCGCATGGCGCTCGACGACGCGCTGACCTGGCTGGGCGAGACCTATGGCACAACGCTGGAATCGCTGCGTTGGGGCAATGCCCACCAAGCCACCCACGACCACCAGACCCTGGGCAAGGTGCCGCTGCTGCGCTATTTCGTGAACATCCGGCAATCCACCTCGGGCGGCGACAACACCTTGCTGCGCGGGCGCACGCGCGGCGGTTCGGGGGGGGATGCGTTCCAGAACGTGCACGCCGCCGGCTATCGCGGCGTCTACGATTTCACCGATCCCGACAGCTCGGTCTTCGTCACCTCGACCGGTCAGTCGGGGCATTTCCTGTCGCGCTATTACGACAACCTCGGCGTGTTGTGGCGGCGCGGCGAGTACGTGCCGATGTCGCTGGATAGCGACCTGGCGCGCGCCGCGACCGTCGGCATTACCCGGCTGGAGCCCGGCCAGCCCTGAGCAGACCGCAAGCGCACGCAGGAAACTGTCGCGCATTGAACAGCCTGTCGCGTTCAGGCAGGATGCGTGGCGCCGCCGTGCGCTAGGGCGAGGCAAGCACCGTTCGCCCGCACATCCCGTTGACCCCGGAAAGGACCCGCCCGATGATCCAGGTTCTGGCAAGTGTCTGGGCGCTGTTGCTGGGTATGGCGCTGATCATGATCGGCAACGGCATGCAGGCGACCCTGATCGGTGTGCGCGGCAATATCGAGGGGTTCTCGACGCTTGATCTGTCGATCATCACGTCGGCCTATTTCCTGGGCTTTCTGGCCGGGTCGCGGATGGCACCGGGGATGATCCGCCGGGTCGGCCATGTGCGGGTGTTCGCAGCGCTGGCGTCGTTCCTGTCGGCGGGGCTGATCGCCCTGCCGGTGCTGGCCGATCCATGGGCTTGGACGCTGCTGCGGGTGGCGCTCGGGTTCTGCCTGTCGGGGGTTTACGTCACCGCCGAAAGCTGGCTCAACAACGCCGCCACCAACGAGACCCGCGGCCAGACCCTGTCGGCCTACATGATCGCGCAGATGGCCGGCATGGTCACCGCGCAGGGCCTCATGAACGTGGGCGACGCGGGCGGTTTCGTACTGTTCATCCTGCCCTCGATCCTGGTGTCGCTGGCGGTGGCACCGATCCTTCTGTCGATCACGCCCACCCCGGCCTTCGACACCGCCAAGCCGATGAGCCTGCGCAGCCTGTTGGTCAACTCGCCGCTGGCGTCGATCGGCATGATTCTCCTCGGCGGGATCTTCGCCGCACAGTTCGGCATGGCGTCGGTCTACGGGGCGGCGGCAGGGCTGAGCGTGGCACAGATTTCTGTTTTCGTCGCGACCATCTTCACCGGGTCGCTGGTTCTGCAGTTCCCGGTCGGCTGGCTGTCCGACCGCATGGACCGGCGCAAGCTGATCTGCGGGGTAGCGGTGATCGGCGCCGCGGCGGGCCTGGCCGGGTTCCTGGGCGGCGCGGCGTTCCCGGTGCTGCTGGTCGTGGCCTTCTTCCTGGGCGGCATGGCGAACCCGCTTTATTCGCTGCTCATCGCCTACGCCAACGACACTCTCGAAATCGAGGACATGCCGGCCGCCTCCGGCGGGTTGGTGTTCATTTACGGCATGGGCGCGATCACCGGGCCCCTGGTCACCGGACAGTTGATGGATTGGGTCGGGCCCCGGGGCTTCTGGCTGTTCATATTGCTGCTGTTTGTCGCCATTGCCGTCTATGCCCTGTGGCGGATGACGCGCCGGGCCTCGGTGCCGGTTGACGAAACCGGCGCCTACGTGGGCGTGATGCCCACGGCCTCGCCGGTGGCGGTCAACGCCGCACAGGACTGGTATATCGAACAGGCCGAGGAACAGGCCGAAGAACAGGCTCAGCTACAGCGCGACACCGACGCCCGCGACTGAACCGCGTGGCCCTTTCACAGGTCGCGAAAACGCTGTTCCTGCCGCGCCGTCCAGCGCACGCTCAGCGCAAAGCCAGTCTCGGTCTGCACCTCGTGCTCGACCACGCCCTGTTCGTGCAGCCAGGCGCGCTTGCGTCCCTCGGTAAAGGGCAGGTCCAGGTGGGTAACGTGGCGCTCGGCCTCCAGCGCGCGGGTGGCCAACTCGAGGAACGTCTCCATCCCCTCGCCGGTCTCGGCCGATATCGCGCAGACATCCGGCAGGCGCCCGGCGCGTGCCTGCACCGCCTCGCGCGCCTCCCGAGGCAGCAGGTCGATCTTGTTCCACAGCTCGATCAGCGGCGTCTCGTCGCGCGCGCCCAGATCGGCGAGGATGCGGCGCACATCCTCGGCCTGCTCGTCGGTCTCGGGGTGGCTGATGTCGCGCACATGCACGATCAGGTCGGCGCCCAGCACCTCCTCCAGCGTGGCGCGGAAGGCGGCAACCAGTTCGGTCGGCAGGTCGCTGATGAATCCGACCGTGTCGGACAGGATCACCTCGGGCCCACCGTCCGGCAGCCGCACCGCGCGCATGGTCGGGTCGAGCGTGGCAAACAGCATGTCGCGCACCATCACCCGCGCCCCCGTGAGCCGGTTGAACAGCGTCGACTTTCCGGCATTGGTATAGCCCACGAGCGCGACCACCGGGAAAGGCACCTTGGCGCGTGCCGCGCGGTGCAGCGCGCGGGTTTTCACCACCTTGTCGAGCTGCCGGCGCAGGCGCACGATCTGTTCGTCGATGGCGCGACGGTCGGCCTCGATCTGCGTCTCGCCGGGGCCACCGACGAAGCCCAGCCCGCCGCGCTGTCGCTCCAGGTGGGTCCAGGCCCGCACCAGCCGCGTGCGCTGGTAGCTCAGATGCGCCATCTCGACCTGCAACACCCCCTCGCGGGTGCGCGCCCGATCCGAGAATATTTCCAGGATCAACCCGGTGCGGTCGAGCAACTTGACCCCCCAGGCGTTTTCCAGGTTGCGTTGCTGCACCGGGGTCACCGGCCCGTCGACCAGCACCAGTTCGACCTCGGCGGCGGCGAGGCCGGCCTTGATCTCGGCGACCTTGCCCTTGCCGAACAGGGTGCCGGGATGCGCGCGCGCCACCGGCACCACCTGGGCGCCGCTTACCTCCAGCCCCGGCAGCGCCCGGGCCAGCGACACCGCCTCATCCAGCGCATAGGCGGGGTCGCGCCGCTCCCTGTCCGATTTCAGATCGGGATGCAGCACCCAGGCCCGCGTGGCGACACGGTCTTCATCGCTCAATTGGAGTCGTCGCCGTCATAAAGATTGATGGGCTGCGCCGGCATGATCGTGGAAATCGCGTGCTTGTAGACAAGCTGCGATTGCCCGTCGCGGCGCAGCAGGACGCAGAAATTGTCGAACCAGGTAATCACCCCCTGCAACTTCACCCCGTTGATGAGGAAGATGGTGACCGGGATTTTCGTCTTCCGCGTGTGATTGAGGAATGCGTCCTGTAGATTCTGTTTGTCGGAAGCCATTTGAAACCCTTTGTTCTTGCCCGCAAATACCGGCCCGCCGCCGCGTGCCGGAGCGCATCGCTTTGCGTCGAGTATGTCGCGCCATGATACGAGTTTCCAGCCCCAAAATTCATGCTCCGATAGAGTGCAATCGGCCGCGGCGGCGCTATTCGCGCCAGATACCGCTGAGCGCCAGCGCAATGACCGCCAGCGTCTCCAGCCGCCCCATCACCATCGCGGCGCACAGCACCAGCTTGGCCGCCGCGCCGATGTCGGCCAGAACGATGGGCACATCCGGCGCGAAGCCGATCAGAGGCCCGGTCGTCGACAGCCCGGCGACGGCCAGCACCGTGGCATGATTGAAGCTCTGCCCGAGCGCCGCGAGAACCAGGATCAGCACCGCCAGTGTAAGCGCGAAAAGCATCAGGAACAGCCACGCGATATATGCCCCCTGGCGACGCATGCGCCGATTGTTGGCGCGCGCGCGTCCGATCGAGCTGGGATGCACGAGCCGTTCCATCTCGCGCAGGGAACTGAGGTAAAGCGCCCAGACCCGCAACAGCTTGATACCGCCCGCCGTTGTGGCCACGCCACCGCCGACCATCGCCAGCCCCATGAAAATCAGCCCCGTGGTGTCCAGCCCCGACCAGTCGCGCGCGGCCTCCCACTCGCTGCTCTCGAACCCGGTCGTGGTCAGGAACGACAGCACCGTGAACACCCCGCCCCACAGCGCCCGCAGCGCCGAGACGCTGTTCGCGGCGCTATCGACCTCGATCGCGCCGGCCCAGTGCCGCAGGAACAACACGGCAGGCACCGTGATCGCGATGATGAACCCGAGGCGGAACTCGGGGTCGGAATGCACGCCGGGCGTGCCGACGACGCGCGTGTCGCGCGAAAACGTCACCCGCGACAGCGCGAACAGCAGGAAGATCGCCAGCAGCACCTCGCCCCACAGCCCGGACCCCGACGCGGCGCCGTGGGCCAGCGGGGTGATCCCGCTGGTCGCCATGACCCCGGCCGCCCGGCTGAAAGCGACAAGCCCGCCATCGCCGGCGATCACCAGGCAGATCCACAAGACCGCGGTGAGCCCGGCATAGACCGGCACCAGCATACGGGCCGCCCGCACCACCCGGTGCTGCGGGTCGGCGCGTTCGCCCTGCTGCCAGCCGGTATCGTGGCGGGGGGGCTGCCCGGTGGCTGTGACCTCGAAACCGCCCAGGTTGAGCGGCGCCAGGATCGCCACCGCCGACACCCACATCAGCAGACCGCCCATCCAGCCCACCATCGCGCGCCACAGGTGCAGCGTCGGGCTGAGTCGGCCCGGGTCGAACAGCACCGCGCCGGTCGTCGGCAGGCACGAAACCATCTCGAAATAGGCATTCAGAAAGCTCGTCGTCTTCAACGCCTCGAAGAAGGGCACCGCCAGGATCACCGGCAGGACCGCGAAAGCGCCCAGCAACGCCAACAGGTTGTGCATCGTCGCGCGCGCCCGCGTCCGACCGGAAAGCGCCACCACCACCATGGCCAGGATCATCAACCCCAGCGTGCCCGAGTAGAAGAAGGCGCGCGCCTCGGCATGGCTGGACAGGGTCAGCGCATGCAGCGCCGGCACGTACATCGCGACCAGGCCGATTCCGATCAGCAGTACCAGCAGCGGAAGGTTGATCAGCGCCGCGGGCATGGTCAGAAATAATCGATCGAAACCTGGAGGAGCCGCTCGACCTCAGGCACGTCCGACGCCTTGGAAAACAACGCGATCACGTCGCGTTCGTCGATGCGCGTGCTGCCCGTGGGGCGCACGACCTTGTCGCCCTTGAGGATGCCGCCCACCAGCACGCCCTCGGGGAACTCGATGTCGCGCACGCGCTTGCCCGCGATCGGCGACGTCGACAGCACCTCGGCCTCGATCACCTCCGCCTCGGCATCGCCGATGGAATAGACCCCGCGCACGCGCCCGTGGCGGATATGGCGCAGAATCGAGCTGACGGTGGTTGCCCGCGGGTTGATGTAGGCGTCGATGCCCAGCGGCCCCATCAGCGGCGTCAGGGTGGGATCGTTGATCAGCGCCACGGCCATCGGGCAGCCTTCGGATTTGGCGCGTACCGCGGCCAGCAGGTTGGTCTTGTCGTCGTCGGTGACGCACAGCACCGCGTCGGCGCGCGCGATGCCGGCCTCGGCCAGCAACCCCACGTCCAACCCGTCGCCGTTCAGAACGATCGTCCGTTCCAGCGCGTCGGCGGCGCGTTCGGCCCGGTCGCGCGATTTCTCGATCACCTTGGCACGGATCCGCGTGGCGCGCGCTTCCAGCCCGCGCGCCACCGCCAGCCCCACGTTGCCGCCGCCGATGATCACCACGCGCTCCTGTTTGCGGGGCTTCTTGCCGAAGATTTCCAGCGTTCGGGTGATATCCTCGTTGACCGCGAAGACGTAGCAGGCATCGCCGACGAAAAGCTGGTCACCGGGCTCGGGCGCGAACAGCCGCCCGTCGCGGCGCACGCCGACGACGACGGCGCGTAGGGTCGAAAACAGATCGGTCAACTGCCGCAATGGCGTGTTGACCACCGGGCAGTCCTCGTCGATCGTGATGCCCAGCAGTTCGGCCCGCCCGCCGAGGAAGCTCTCGGTGTCGAACGTGGCCGGCGAGGCCAGTCGCCGCAGCGCCGCCTCGGCGACCTCGCGCTCGGGGCTGATGACCACGTCGATGGGCAGGTGATCGCGGCGGTAGAGATCGGCGTAGATGGCGTTCAGGTAGGACTGGCTGCGCAGGCGCGCGATCTTGCGCGGGACGGCAAAGACCGAATGCGCCACCTGGCAGGTGACCATGTTGACCTCGTCGGAATAGGTCGCGGCGATGATCATGTCCGCATCGCGTGCCCCGGCGGTTTCCAGCACGTCGGGGTAGCTGGCAAAGCCGGTGATGCCCTGCACGTCCAGCGTGTCGGAGGCGCGGCGCACCAGGTCGGGGTTGTTGTCGATGACGGTGACGTCGTTCTTCTCGCCCGACAGGTGCCGGGCAATCTGCCAGCCGACCTGCCCCGCCCCGCAGATGATCACCTTCATGGCTGCCTGTCCTTGCTGTCAGGGCACATTGGATGGCAGAAGCCCCGGCCCCGGTCAATTGCTTTGTCCGCACCCGCGCGCTCAGGCGCCGGGACCGCCCTCGGACCCGCCGATACCGGCGTCGCGCGCGCCGGTCTTGCCCGCGGTGACGACGCCCAGAGACTTGAGTTTGCGATGCAGCGCGCTGCGCTCCATGCCCACGAAACTGGCAGTGCGGCTGATATTGCCGCCGAAACGGTTGATCTGGGTCAGCAGGTATTCGCGCTCGAACGCCTCGCGGGCCTCGCGCAGCGGCAGCGTCGCCAGCGCCGCCGAGAGCACCACCTTGTCACCATCGCTTGCCGCCTCCTCGTCGGGGGCGGGCAGCTCGCGCGCCTCGATCGGTTCGGTGCCCTCGCCGAGGATGAGAACGCGCTCGACCAGGTTGCGTAGCTGCCTGACATTACCCGGCCAGACCATGGTCTGCATCAGTGCCACCGCTTCTTCCGACACCTCGCGCAGCGGCATGCCCTGCGTTTGGTGGAAATCGCGGATGAAATGTTCGGCCAGAAGGGGGATGTCCTCGCGCCGGTCCTCCAGCGACGGCACCGCGATCGGTACCACGTTGAGCCGGTGATAGAGTTCCTGCCGGAACCGGCCGGCGGCGATCTCGGCCTGCAGATCGCGGTTGGTGGACGAAATAACCCGCAGATCGACGCGTACCTTGTCGGCCCCGCCGACGCGCTGGAACTGCTGGTCGACAAGCACCCGCAGGATCTTGGATTGCGTCCCCAGCGGCATATCGGCCACCTCGTCGAAATAAATCACGCCGCCATGCGCCTGTTCCAGCAAGCCCGGCTCGACCCCGCGCTCGGCGCCCTCGCGCCCGAACAGGACCTCCTCCATTCGCCCCGATTCGATCGAGGCGCAGCCCACCGTCACGAACGGCCCCTCGGCGCGGTTGGAATGGGCGTGGATGTAGCGCGCCGCGACCTCCTTGCCGGCGCCGGCGGGGCCGGTCAGCATCACCCGCCCGTTCGACCGCGTCACCTTGTCGAGCTGCGCCACCAGGGCGCGATAAGTGGCTGAATTGCCCACCATCTGCGCCTCGGCAGTATCGCGGCGGCGCAGTTGCTGGTTTTCGCGGCGCAACTGCGACGTTTCCATCGCGCGCCGGATGACCACCAGCAACTGGTCTATGTTGAAGGGTTTCTCGATGAAGTCATAGGCGCCCTGCTTGATCGCGGCGACCGCGATCTCGATGTTGCCGTGCCCCGAGATGATCACCACCGGCACGCCCGGGTTGTCGCGCTTGACGGTCTTGAGGATATCGATCCCGTCCATGCGGCTGTCCTTGAGCCAGATATCCAGCACGATGAGCGCCGGCTGTTCGGCATTGATCGCGGCCATCGCCTCGTCGGAGTCGCCGGCCAGCCGGGTGGCATAGCCCTCGTCCTCGAGGATGTCCGAAATCAGCTCGCGGATATCGCGCTCGTCATCGACAATCAGAATGTCACTCATCAGTTCCCGTCCCTCGTAAACTGGTCTTGTCCGCAGCCTGCGCTGCGGCCTGCTCCTGCTCTTGCTCGTGCGCCGACACCGCGTCGGTCTTCAGCGGCAAACGCACCACCGCCTTGGCCCCGGCGTGATCGTTGCCCGCGAACACGGCGGCATCGGTCAGCGCCAGCGTGCCGCCGTGCTCTTCGATGATCTTGCGCACGATCGGCAGGCCCAGGCCGGTGCCCTCCTCGCGCGTGGTCACGTAAGGTTCGAACAGCCGCGCGCGATCCTCCGGCAGGCCGATGCCGTTGTCGCTGATGGTCAGTTCCCCCCAGTCCCCGTCGCGGCGGCTGCGCACGCGGATCTCGGGTGTATAGCCGTCGGGGGCGCCGGCCTTTTTCAGCGACTCGATCGCTTCGCCGGCGTTCTTGATCAGGTTGGTGAGCGCCTGCGCGATCATCGTGGCATCGAGATCGGCCATCATCGGGTCGTCGGTGACATCCATGGAAAAGCGCACCTCCGGCTGGCCCGACTGTTGCAGCAACACCGCCCCGTGCAGCAACTCGGACAGGCTTTCGGGCTGCCGGTCGGGCGCCGGCATGCGTGCGAACTTGGAAAACTCGTCCACGATACGGCGCAGATCGGCCGTCTGGCGCACGATCACGCCGGTCAGGTCCTCCAGCGCCTCGGCATCACTGTCCGACAAGTGGCGGCGGAACTTGCGCTTGATCCGCTCGGCCGAAAGCTGGATCGGGGTGAGCGGGTTCTTGATCTCGTGCGCGATGCGCCGCGCCACGTCGCCCCAGGCCGCCATCCGCTGCGCCGCGACCAGGTCGGTCACGTCGTCGAAGGCCACCACGTAGCCCTCGCGCTCGCCGCGCTCGTTGCGGCGGGTGGCCATGCGCACCAGCAGGTTCTCGACCGTGCCGCCGCGGCTGACCTTGATCTCTTCCTGCACGGTCTCGGCCGGCCCTTTGCGCAGCCGTTTGAACAGCGGATCGAACTCGGGCACCGCCACCGCCAGCGCCATCGATTGCTGGTCATCGTGCCAGTCCAGCAGCCGCTCGGCCGAGCGGTTGACAAAGGTCACCCGCCCGCGGCTGTCCAGCCCGACAACCCCGGAGGTGACCGAACTGAGCACCGAATCGAACAGCCGGCGGCGGCGTTCGATCTGGTGGGTATTGTCCAGCAGCGTGTCGCGCTGCGCCTTGAGTTGCCGGGTCATCTGGTTGAAATAGCGGCCCAGTTGGGCGATTTCGTCGTCGCCTTCCTCCTCGATCACGCGCACGCCCATGTCGCCGGCACCGACCCGCTGCGCGGCATCGGTCAGCCGCCCGACCGGGCGCGAGAGCCGCTCGGCGAACCACAGCCCCAGCCATGACGCGGCCAGAACCAGGATCAGCGCGAAGCCCAGGTAGACGAGCCCGAACTCGAACAGCACCCGCCCGCGGTCGCGTTCGAGTTGCTGGTAGAACCGCGCGGTTTCCTGGGTCTCGTCCAGCAGGCTCAGGAGCGCGCCGTCCACCGCGCGGCTGACGTATAGCAGGCGGTCAGTGAACTCTTTGAGCGGCAGCAGCGCGCGGAACTCGTTGTTGTCCCAATCCTCGATGATCAGCAGGCCCTCCTGGCGTGCCTGCGCGATCTGCTCGGGCGCGGGTTTCTCGAAATCGAACAGGTAGGAGCGTTCACCGCGCGCGCGAATTTCGCCGGTGCCGTCGATCACGAACGCCTCGCGCAGGCCGCGCTGGATCTGTGCCTGCCCCTGGCTGAGCACCTGGCGCACGTCGCCGTCGCTCATGAACTGCTCGACGCGCCGGGTCGCGTTCAACACCCCGGCCAGCGCCTGCGCGTCCTTGGTCAGGTCGGCGCGGTGTTCCTGCTCATAGGCTTCGGCCGCCGCCAGCGACGAACCCACGACCTGGCGCACGCGATCGGAAAACCACCCCTCCAGCCCGACATTCACCGTCAGCCCGGCGAACACCGCGACCGAAACCGCCGGGATCAGCGCCAGCAGCGCGAAAACCCCCGCCAGGCGCAGGTGCAGCCGTGACCCGGCCGAGCGCGCGCGCCGCGCTGCCACCAGGGCGACGACCCGTTGCAGCACCAGCGCCGCGATCAGCAGAACGTAGACGAAGTCGGCCAGCAGGACCAGCCGCAACCCCGGCGCCGAGGCCCCCTGATCCAGCGGCCCGAGCACCAGGAACGTGGCCAGCGCCAACAGCGGACCCAGCACCACAAGCCCCAGCGTCGCGGCATTGCGCACGCGCCTGAGCCGCCGCAGACGGCGCAAACGGCTCCATGTGATGCTCTGCCCGCCGCGGGTCACTTGCCCGTTGCCCCCAATATCCGTGTCGTCGATGGGACGATCCGCTGATTTCACCAGCCAGCGCAGCCAGACTGCCGCCGATTTGCCACGCTTCTGTTGCGGTTTTACATCAACTTGCGACGGCGTGTCACGCGAATATCAAGGTCGTTGATCTTCTTGCGCAGGGTATTGCGATTGATTCCGAGCAGGTCGGCGCATTTGGCCTGGTTGCCACCGGTGGCCTCCAGCGCGATCTCGATCAGCGGCTGTTCGACCTCGCGCAACACGCGGGCATATAGCCCCGGCGGCGGCAGCATGGTGCCGTGCAGATCGAAATAACGCCGCAGGTGCCGCTCCACCGATCCCGAAAGGCGCTCGGGCGTCGCGCCCGCGTCGCCGCGCGACAGTTGCTCGGCCTCGGGCTGGCTGCCAAGGACGGCCTCGACCTCGGCGCGCGTGATCTCGTCGGTCTGCGCGGTCAGCATCAGACGCCGCATGGTATTCTCCAACTGGCGCACATTGCCGGGCCAACTGTAGTTGCGCATCAGCTCCAGCCCGGCGTCGGACAGGTGGCGCCGCGGGGCGCCCTGCGCCTCGGCCCGGCCGAGGAAATGCGCGGCCAGCAACGCAATGTCGTCGACGCGGTCGCGCAGGGCCGGCACATGCAGCGGCGCGGCGCTGATCCTGTAGTAGAGATCCTGGCGCATCGCGCCGGTCTCCATCGCGTGCTTCAGATCCGCCTGGGCGGTGGCGACGAAGCGTGGTAGGTGATCGCCGGGATTATCCATCATGCGCACGATGCGTGCCTGCGCCTGCGTATCGATATCGCCGATCTCGTCGAACAGCAGCGTGCCGCCGCGTGCCTGCGCCAGCAGCCGCGCCGGCCCCTCGACTTCGCGCAGGTCCGACGCGCCAACGGGCACGAAGGGCAATGTCCGCCGATCCGAGAAGTCGTGCAGCGCCCGCGCGACCAGGGTCTTTCCCGCCCCCGATTCACCCGATACCAGGACCGGGATGTCGGCATTCATGACCTTGGCCACCATGCGGTAAAGCGTCTGCATCGCCGGGGTGCGGCCGACGAGCGGCAGGTCGGCGGGTTCTTCCGGGTCATCGCCAACAGGCGCGGGCGCTGGCCCGGCGCGGCGGCGGCTCTCCAGCGCGCGCGCGGTGCGCTTCATCAGGTCGGGCAGGTCGAACGGCTTGGGCAGGTAGTCGAACGCCTCGGCCTCGGCGGCCTTGATCGCGGTCATGATGGTGTTCTGCGCCGAGATCACGATCACCGGCAGGCCGGGACGGTCCTCGGCGATGCGGGGCAGCATCTCCAGCCCGTTGCCATCGGGCATCATCACGTCCGAGATCACCACGTCGCCCTTGCCCTCTCCGATCCAGCGCATCAGCGTCGTCAGGCTGGAGGTTGCGTGCACCCTGCACCCGGCACGCGTCAGCGCCTGGGTCAGTACGGTGCGAATGGTGCGGTCGTCGTCGGCGACCAGAACGGTTCCGTCCATCAGGACCTCTCCTTGCTGCCAGTCCCCGCGCCGGGCGGTTTCGCCATCGGCAGGGAGATGCGAAAAACCGTGCGTCCCGGCACCGAATCGACCGAGATCCAGCCGCCGTGATCCGAGACGATCTTGGCGGTCAGCGCCAGCCCCAGGCCGGTGCCGTTCTCGCGGCCCGAAACGAAGGGCTCGAATATGTCGCCCTTGATGTCCTCGGGCAGGCCGGGCCCGTCATCGGCCACCTCGACTTGCAGCGGCAGCGCCTGCCCCGACCCGTCGCTCCGGCGCAGGCGGAAGGAATGTTCGAAATAGGTTCGCAGCCGGATCGTGCCGCCGCCTTCGCCCGCTGCCTGCGCGGCGTTCTTGAGAAGGTTCAGCACCACCTGCACCAACTGGTCGGCATCGCCCAGCGCCAGCGGCAACGAGGGGTCGTAGTCGTCCTCGAAGCGCATCGCCCCAGCAAAGCCCAGCTCGGCCGAGCGGCGCGCGCGGTCCAGCACGTCGTGCAGGTTGATCGGTTGCCGGTCGGGTGGCGACAGGTTGCCGAATTGTTCGACCTGTTCCAGCAGGCCGACGATGCGGCGGCTTTCGGACACGATCAGGTCGGTCAGTTCCAGGTCCTCGGGCCCGAGGTTCATCGACAGCAGTTGCGCCGCGCCGGTGATACCCGCCAGCGGGTTCTTGATCTCGTGCGCCAGCATCTCGGCCATGCCGATGGCCGATTTCGCCGCCGATTTCACGCTCTGGGTCTGGGTGATGCGCCCGGCCAGTTCGCGCGGCGAAATCAGCAGCAGCATGTACCCGGGACGGTCCTGCAACGGCGCCACCGACAGGTTGCACTGGGTCGGCGGACGCTCGCCGGTGCCGACATCGACATCGTTGACGAACAGCGGCGACGCGCTGCTGCGCGCCCGCGCAAAGGCCGCGTCGAGCGGCGCATCCACCATCACCTTGTCCCAGACCGGCTGCCCGGCCAGCGCCCGTGCGGACGCGTTGAGAAACCCTTCGGCCGCCGGGTTGATATCGGCGATGCGATCATCGGGGTCCAGCAGCAGCCCCGGAAGCGGCAGCGACGACCACAGCGCCACGTCCTCGCCCATGCTCATGCCGCCGCCCTCTGCCCGGCGCCAAGCGCCGCGGGCAGCAGCCGCAGCACCTGCGCGGGTTGATCGGCGGTCAGCACCTCGCGGCGCAGCGCCGGCGGCGTGCCGGCGTCGTCCATGTACCAGCCCAGGTGCTTGCGCGCCACGCGGCGCCCCAGTTCGGCGCCGTGAAAGGACAGCATCGCCTCGTAATGCCCGGCCACCAGGTCGGCCAGCGCGCGCCCACGCGGCACCACCGGCGCCGGCCCCTGCCCCAGTGCGTGCGCGATCTGCGCCAGCAGCCAGGGCCGCCCCTGCGCACCGCGGCCCACCATCACGCCGCCGGCGCCCGACAGCGCCAGCGCGGTTCGCGCCGAGGCACCGTCGACGATGTCGCCATTGGCCACCACCGGGATCGACACCGCCCGTCTGACAGCCGCGATCGCGGCCCAGTCGGCCCGCCCCTTGTAAAACTGGCAGCGGGTGCGCCCGTGGATGGTGACCATGCGCACCCCGGCATCCTCGGCCCGGCGGGCGAGATGCGGCGCGTTGCGGCTGTCGTCGTCCCAGCCCAGCCGGGTCTTGAGCGTCACCGGAATGTCGACCGCGCCCACCACCGCCTCGATCAGGCGCAGGGCGTGATCGGGCTCGCGCATCAATGCCGACCCAGAAAGCCCGCCGACTACCTTTTTCGCCGGGCATCCCATGTTGATGTCGATGAGACGGGCGCCATTGTCGGCGACCATGCGCGCGGCCTCGGCCATCCAGTAGGGGTCGCGCCCGGCCAGTTGCACGGCCGTGTCGGCGCGCTCCAGCCCCAGCTCGGCGCGGGCGCGCACGCCCGGCTTGGCCTGCACCATTTCCTGACTGCCGACCATCTCGCTGACCACCAGCCCGGCGCCGAAGCGCGCCACCAGCGCGCGAAAGGCCACGTCCGTGATCCCCGCCATCGGCGCCAGCAGCACTGGCGGGGAAAGACGACGGTCAACAATGCTCAGCGACATTTGCTCAATCCTTGGGCAACATGCCTCGTGATACCCGCCGTGCTGCGCGGCTTCAATGAAACAAACCATGTTGCCCGACCCGTGCGAGGCACAATGCACAAAAAACAGGCACTCGGCGCGGTGCCGGCCGCATTGCCCTTGGCCCCGGCAGACCCTATTGAGGGCGCAGGATCAACAACGCGGGCGCGCCGCCATGACCACAGCCGCCATCATCCTTGCCGCCGGGCGCGGCACCCGCGCCGGCGGCGCGCGCGCCAAGCAATGGCAGGGCCTGGCCGGTGCGCGGGTAATCGACTGGACGTTGCGGGCATTTCGCGCCGCGCCGGCGATCGAGGTGATCGCGCTGGTTCTGCAGCCCGACGAGATGGGCCTTGTCGCCCCGGCCGATGGCCTGATCACCGCGGCCGGCGGCGACACGCGCGCGGACTCGGTCAGGGCGGGGCTTGAGGCACTCGATGGTCGCGGCGTGGACAAGGTGCTTGTCCACGACGTCGCGCGCCCCTGCGTGACCCCGGCCCTTATCACGGCAGTGATCGACGCGCTGGACGACAGCGCCGCCGCCGCACCCGCGGTGGCGGTCAGCGACGCGCTGTGGCGTGGCGATGCGGGCCACGTCGCCGGCATCCAGCCGCGCGACGGGCTGTGGCGCGCGCAAACTCCGCAGGGGTTCGATTTCGCGGCGATCCGCAACGCACATGCCGCCCACGCCGGCGACGCCGCCGACGATGTCGAGGTGGCCCGCGCCGCCGGCATCGAGGTTGCCATCGTGCCCGGTGACGCCGACAACCTCAAGATCACCACCGCCGCCGATTTCGACCGCGCCGCGCGCATCCTGCGCGACCGGCAGCGCAGCGGCCCATCATCCGACTTCGATATCCGCACCGGCACCGGCTATGATGTCCATCGTTTCGGACCGGGTGACCACGTCATGCTGTGCGGGGTGGCGGTGCCGCACGACCGGGGGCTGCAAGGGCACTCGGACGCCGATGTCGGCATGCACGCGATCACAGATGCGCTGTACGGAGCGCTGGCCCTGGGCGATATCGGGCGCCATTTCCCACCCTCCGAGGCGCGCTGGAAAGGCGCCGAGAGCCACATCTTCCTGCGCCACGCCATGGACGAGGTGCGCGCGCGCGGCTACCGCGTCACCCACATCGACTGCACGCTGATCTGCGAACGCCCCAAGGTCGGCCCCCATGCCGACGCCATGCGCGAGAGGCTCGCCGCCATCGCCGGGCTTGACGCGGGGCGCGTTTCGGTCAAGGCCACCACCAGCGAGCGGCTGGGATTTACCGGCCGCGGGGAGGGCATCGCGGCGCAGGCCGCGGCAACGGTGATGAGACCATGATACACATGATCGCGACCTTCTTCTACGTTGGCCACCTGCGGCCCGCGCCGGGCACCTGGGGCTCGCTCGCGGCGCTGCCGGTGGCCTGGGTTATCTATACGGTGGGCGGGGTCTGGGTGTTCCTCGCGGCGCTGGCACTGGTGATGCCGCTGGGGTGGTGGGCAACGCGGGCCGACACCGCCGGCGCGGCCGATCACGACCCCTCGGAAATCGTCATCGACGAGGTCGCGGGCCAGTGGCTGGCGCTGGCGCCGGTCCTGATCGGGGCGGCGCATGTGGGCGCGGCGCCGTTGGCGCTGTGGCCGGGCTGGATCACCGCGTTCGCCGCCTTCCGCCTGTTCGACATCTGGAAACCGGGGCCGGTGGGCTGGGCCGACCGGCGCAACGATGCGCTTGGCGTGATGCTTGACGACATCATCGCCGGGGCGCTGGCCGCCGCCGTCGTCGTCGCCGCCGCGGCCCTTTCGCACGGGGTGCTGGTGTGATGGCCCGCGCCGATGATATACTGAGGCTTTACAGTGACTTGGGCTGGTATATCGCGACCGCCGAAAGCTGCACGGGCGGCATGGTGGCGGTGGCGATCACCGATGTGGCCGGCTCCTCGGCGGTGTTCGAGCGCGGGTTCGTCACCTACACCAACGCCGCCAAGACCGAGTTGCTGGGCGTCGATCCTGAAACGCTCGAAGCACATGGCGCCGTGTCCGAACAGGTGGTGCAGGAAATGGCGCGCGGGGCGCTGGCCGCGTCCGACGCCGACGTGGCGGTTTCAGTCAGCGGCATCGCCGGGCCGGGCGGGTCCGAGTTCAAGCCCGAGGGCCGGGTCTGTTTCGGGCTGGCGGGGCCTTCGGGCGTGCAATCGGAGACGGTCGAGTTCGGCGCGCGGGGCCGCGACGCGGTGCGCCGCGCGGCGTGCGATCATGCGCTCGACATGCTGATCGCGGCGGCGCGGGCGGGTTGAGCGGATCGCGCGCTTGTACGAATTGTACCGACGCAGTGTACGCTGGCGCCGCCCCTATGCCTCGCGCAGCGCCCGGGCAAAGCCCGTGACACAGTCCGCCCCGCCGGCCAGGTCCCACAGCCGCCCCGCCGGCCCGTCGCCCAGCAGCGCCGTCGCCTTGGCGCGCACCCGTGCCTGCCGCGCGTCAAGCGGCATCGGCGCGGCTAGGTCGTGGGTGGCCTCCAGCGCCTCGCCGCCCGACAGATCGACGCGCAGGCGCGCGGCGGTCTCGGGCAGGGTGTCGTCGGCGGTGACGCTCACGCGATCACGCAACGCGCGCAAGCCCGGGTCGGCGCAAAGCGCGTCGGTGTAGCTGCCCAGATCGGCGGTATCAAAGCCCAGCAAATGCATCGGCAGCACGGTGGCATAGCTGAACTTGGCGCCCAGCCCGGTGGTGGGCGCGGGCTGGTTGCACACGCTCAGCCAACGCGGATGGGTGGCCACGGCAATCGCCGCGATACTGTCGGCGTCAACCGCGCCAAGGCTGCGCGCGGCCTCCAGGCAGGCATGCAGCCCGTGACAGCAGGCGTGGAACTTGTGGCTGACGCCCTCGAACAGCCAATCCTGCCCCAACCCGTCGAAGGCCGTGGCATCGGCGACGCCGGCATGGGTGGGGCCGAAGCCCTGCGCCGCTTCCAATGCGTGCGGGTTGGCGACGAATCCTCGCTCGACCAGAAGCGCCGCCTCGACCCCGTTCGCCGCCGCGATCCCCGCCGCCAGCGGTTTGGCCATGGTCCCGAACTGCGCCTTGAGCCCCGAGGCCCGCGCCGCCACGAGGCCCAGCGTCATCGCGCATTGATCCTGCGACAGCCCGACGATGCGCGCCGCCGCCAGCGCCGCGCCGAAGGCCCCGGCGGTGCCGGTCTGGTGAAAGCCGTGCTGGTAATGCGCCCGGCCCAGCCAAAGCCCCACCCGGATCGACGCCTCGACCCCGATCAGCGCCGCCGCCTCGAACTCGGCCCAGCCGGTGCCGCGATCCTCGGCCAGCGCCAGCGCCGCCGGGATCACCGCCGCCGAGGGGTGGCCGATATGGGCGAAATGGGTGTCGTCGTAATCCAGCGCGTGCGCGGTGGTGCCGTTGACCAGCGCCGCGGCGCGCGGTGGCAGGCGGGTGGCATGGCCCGCCAGGCTGGCGCGCGGGACGCCGGCCTCGGCCAGGGCCGTGTCGCGGGTGATACGCGCCACCGGCTCGTTCCGCCCGGCGATGGCCACCGCCGCGACATCGAGCAGCGACAGGCGCAGCACCGCGCGCGCGCTGTCGGGCAGATCGGCGTGGCGCGTGGTAGCAGCGAAGCCGGCAAGGCGGTCGGTGGGCGATGTCATGGCGATCAAGGCTCCTGTCGTGGACATGGCGTGAGGGGGGCACGGGCACCGTGCTTGCCAGCAGCCTAGCGCACCGGGCAGAAGGCGCAACAGCGGACAGGATCATGCACGCGGCGCGCGTCCCCTCAGCGGCCGTAAAGCGCCTGCGCGCGGGTTTCAAACGCGCGCACGATGCGTTGCATCGCCTCGTTGAACACCACGCCGATGATGCGTTGCAGCATCGCGTTGCGGAATTCGAAGTCGACGAAGAAATCCACCTCGCAGCCGTCTTCGGCGGGGCGGAACGTCCATTTCGATTTCATGTACCTGAACGGGCCGTCGAGGTATTCGGTGTCGATGCGCATGTCGTCGGGCCACAGCACCACGCGGCTGGTGAATCGCTCGCGGAACACCTTGAAGCTGATCACCAGATCGGCCTCCATCACCTCGCTGCCATCACCCTGCGGCGTGACCGAGCGCACCCGCGCCGCCGCGCACCACGGCAGGAATTGCGGGTAGGCGGCGACATCGGCCACCAGGTCGTACATCTGCCGCGGGCTGTAGGGCAGCTTGCGGGTTTCCGAATGGGTTGGCATGGCATGGCAATTTGATCGTGACAGGGGCCTTTCATTTCGTAGAGTGGGCGCGCGAATGCAAGGGGATGTCATGCCGCAGCGCGCTTATGTGATCGAGCAGATGATCTCGGCCAAGTCCATCGCCGCGCGGGTCGAGGAACTGGCCATCGAAATCGCGGCCGAGTTCCGCGACACCGACAAGCTGGTGGTGGTAGGGCTGTTGCGCGGCTCGTTCGTGTTCATCGCCGACCTGGTGCGCGAGCTGGAGCTGCCCGTGGAGGTCGATTTCATGGAGGCGTCGAGCTATGGAAACGCCACGCAAAGCACCCGCGAGGTGCGCATCCTGAAGGATTTGCGCGGCGAAATCGCCGGGCGCGACGTGCTGGTGGTCGAGGACATCGTCGATACCGGCTACACGCTGGCGCATGTGCTGGGGATACTGCGCTCGCGCCGGCCGGCGCGGCTGCGCACCATCGCGTTGCTGGACAAGCCCGCGCGACGCGAAACGCCGGTGCGCGCCGACTGGATCGGCTTCGAAATTCCCGACGAATTCGTGGTCGGCTACGGCATCGACTACGCGCAGCGCAACCGCAACCTGCCCTATATCGGCAGGGTGCGCTTTTCCGCCGAGGATGATGCCGTCACATCCGGCAGCTGAGCGGGGTTCAGAACTGTTGCAGCAGGCGGCGGCCTTCCTTGCGCTGGTCCTGGGTCATCTCGGCGCCCAGGGCGCGACAGGTTTCGGCATGCGCCTCGACGCGCGCGTCGTCCGCGGCCTGCGCGGCGGCCCAGAGGCAATAGGCGTAGGCCAGCGGCGGGTCGCGCCAATAGCCGTCATGGGCCTGCATGAAGCGCGCCAGCTCGACGGCCGCGGGCACGTCGCCCAGGTTCACCGCCTCCTGGTAGAGCACGAAGGCAGCGGCCAGGTCGCCCGGGCCGCCCTGCCCCGCCTCGTGCATCGCCCCAAGACGGCGCAGCGCCGCGCCGTCACCCAGTTGCGCGGCGCGGCCCAGGTAGCGCCGTGCGCGGGCGGCATCGGGCGCGACGCCTTCGCCGTCGAGGTATATCCGCGCCAACGCGATTCCGGCAGGCGCGTGGCCCAGTTCCAGCGCCGTGGTCAGAAGCGCCGCGGCGCCGACCGGGTCGGCGGGGCCGGCGCTGCCCTCCAGCATCATCCGGCCGCGCGCGTCGAAGGCGGCGGCATAGCCCTGCCGCATCGCCGCCTCGAACAGCGCCCTGGCGCGCGCCGGGTCGGGCGCGACGTTCTCGCGCCCCTCCAGCAGCATCAGCCCGAGGTCGAACCGCGCCTGCGCCGAGCCCTGCCCGGCGGCCTTTTCCAGCCATTCGCGCGCCAGCCGCGCGCTTTGCGGCTTGCCCCGGCCGGTATCGTAGGCGTCGCCCAGGATCGCCTGCGCGCGCGCCGCGCCGCGCCGCGCCGCCGGCTCGATCACCGCCAGCGCCGCCGCGTGATTGCCCGCGGCATAGGCAGAAATCGCGTCATCAAGCGCCTCGGCGCGCGCGGGCACGGCCCAGCAAAGCGCGAGGGTCAGCGCCAAAACCAGCGCCGGAACGTGACGGATCATGCCGGTCCTCCCGTTTCAATCGCGGCCACAGTAGCCTAAGCTTGCGCCCGAAGGAACGGGGGCTGCACATGAACATGCGCTGGATCGTCAGGATGGCCCGATGGGCGCGCAACCCGCCATCCGAAAAAATGGTCAAGCTGGTGCTGGGTATCGTGGCGGTCGCCGCCGCGATCTACGTGACCGAGCGATATATCGGCTGGCCCGAGTGGATGCGCATCGACAACACGCGCGGGCGCCTGACGCCGCGCTAGTGTTCACCACCTGACAAAAAGTTCCCAGTCTGCCTCTGGTGCGCCCTCGGTTTCTCGGAGCGAGGTTCGAGAGGCCGCAATGCGGGACGAAGCTGCCGTTTGCAGCAACGGCCAGTGAATGGGAAACCCAAGATTAGGACGGCGCCTTCTTCACTGTCAGATGCGGTGCGCCATCGGATGTTTTACGATGGCTGCGACCGTCCACGCCGAGCGTTCCACGGATGCGGTGGCGCCAGTTCGAGAAGCTCTCGAACCGAACGGTATCGACCGGTCGATCGAGCTTGATCTCTACGTGACGATGGTTTGCGGGCCCCGAGAGGGCGACGATCTCGCCGCTAAAGGCCTGGCCCAGGTAGTGTCCTGCCACCCGATCACCCAAGGCAAGTTCAGGTAGAGCGTTTCTCTGGGTAAGCCGGGAATGCAGCGTATTCCAGTCTCGGGCGCCATGTTGCCGGGCTATGAGTTCAAGAGCCTGAGCATGGCTGATGACAGTGCCCTCAGATTGCAGAGCCTGCCGAAGGGCCTTGGCCTGTGCCTTGATGGCATCGAGTGATGGCTGTGTCATGATACCTCCTTGGCATCCAGTGTCGCGGGGGCAGTGTCGAACACGCGGCCCCGAAGAATGATCGTCAGAGCCACGAGAAGCAGGGCCGCATCTGCGGCCGGAAACGCAAGCCATAGGCCCCGAAGTCCGAAGATCGCATTCAAGACGACGATGAGGACAGGCGTCAGCAGCCAGGGTTTCACCAAGGTCAGCACCGCGGCTCGCAACGGATGCCCCATCGCCTGGAAATGCATGGCGATGACGAGGATCGGTCCGGTGATAGCGTAGAGCGCCGTCATGGGGCGCATGATTGCCGCGACCGCTGTGACAACCTCCCGGTCTTCTGAAAACACCGCGCCCAGCATTTCGCCTGCGAACATGCCAATCAGCGCCACGCCAAGGCACCAGAGGAACGCGCTTTCAATGGCGAGCCGCAGGGCCGCGCGGGCCCGGTCCATCCGGCCTGCGCCGACATTGTTGCCGGTGATGCTCTGGGTGGCGAGCGCGATTGCCATCTGCGGCAGGAAGGCCAGGCCAAGGACGCGCGTCACCACCCCGTAGGCGGCGACGTAAGTGGCGTGATCCGCTGCGGTGTTGCCTATGGTGAGGAGCACCGTGCTGGCCACCAGTGCCATTCCGATGAAGCTCAGGCACAAGGGTAGACCCAATGAGAGAATCTGCCGCCATCCTGCCAGCCAGCTTGCGTGCCGGATCGAACCGAGTGGCAAAAGGGCGGGATCGCGCTTGCGCACCATGAGCAGCAGCACCAGCCCGAGCGTCTGCGCCACCACCGTGCCGATCGCCGATCCTGCGATGCCGAGGTCGAGGATCACGATCGCAATGTAGTTTGCCGCTACGTTCAGCAGGTTCACGAGCACGGACAGCAGCGCGATAAGCCCTGCTTGCCCCTCGTTGCGCAGGGCATCGGCGTGCAGACTCAAACCGAACTGCACGGGTGCGCCCAGAATCAGGATCAGCAGATAGTCCCGGGCAGGCCCGGCGACTGCTTCATCCCCTGCGGCGAGGAACGAGATGGCGCCGTGGCCGAACGTCAGGGCACTTATGATCAGGACCACGCTCATGGCAAGGACCAGCCCGTGGGCGCTGGCAAAGACGGCTCCAGCTTCCCTCCGCGATCCCGCGCCCAGATGCCGGGCGAAAAGGCTCGACATGCCTCCGCCCGCCAGAGTGGTCAACGCCGTCAGCAGCATGACTGCCGGGAAGGCCAGGCTGACCGCGGCAAGGGCTTGGGCGCCGATAAAACGTCCGACAAAGATCCCATCGACCACGTTCAGCAGGCCGCTCGTTGACATGACCACCGCCATGGGAACGGCGTTGGACAGGAACAATCGTCTGATCGGCAGGGTCAGAAAGGGGTTTTCAACTATATTGGCAGCGCGTCCGACAGACATCGCTCACTCCTCCAGAGAGGCATTTCAGATCGGGAGGGGGCCTGCATTACCCACCTGCGAAATGCTTCGAGGGTGAGATGTCGTCTTGATCCGGGCTTCACCGTGACTCGCGTCCGCAGGCGGCAGGTGCCCGGCACCTTGCCGCTGCGATACAAGGAAATCGCCCTCAAGGCAATATGCGACACTGAAGACTTCTCAGCTTCTGTTCCCGAAATGCCGTATGTTCAATTTGGGCTCGAACCGGACCTTCGTCGCACGATTCACCGAGGTCCGGTCAGTGGGACGAAGCGGGCGCTCGGTTCGGTTTGGGAAGTGGTCAAGATGGCCTTGAGCGGTCGTTGAAGCTTGGCCCCAATGCGCGGAATAAAGGCGCGGAACGCGCCCCGCCGCGCAGCGCCCGACCGCCTCCGTCGCACCGGAGGTGCGCCGTTGAAAGTCGGCACGCCTTTGGCGTGACGGGCGGGCGCTTTTGCAGCGTATCATGCTGATGACAACGAAGAGGTATTTGGCCGGCATAAAGCGCGCGACACAAGTGTTGCAGCGCCCACCCGGCGGTCGGGCACCGCGCGGCACCTCTACCGGTTGCCCAATGCCCGCCCAAGGCCACTCGCCGCCAATACCGCGCCGGCCTGATCCGGCGCAAAGGGCTCGACCCCGCCATCTGACCGCCTCGCTCAAGGATGCCGGACAAGTGTCCGATACCTGCTTCCACGGGGTATCTTGTGTCAGGTGGCGATCACTAGCGGATCGACCGTGACATTTGACCCCCGTCTGGCAAAGACGTATCGCGGCAAGCCTTTCGAATGCCTTGATAAATTTATCCAAGCCAGAAACCCCGGTGGGTCGAAGCGTCCGATTCGAACCGCCAGGCCGGCGCGCGAAATGGGGCTCTGCCCCGGTCGCGCGTGCCGCGCGGCTCACCCGGGATATCTGTCGAGCGGGGAAAAGACCGCGCATGCGGGAGGGGGTTGACCCTGGTCGAGGCGGCGTCATCTCTTGGGGCGATCGTTTCGGAGGGCGGAAAGCGGCCATGGCGGAGTTGTTGATCGTCTATCACACGCGCACCGGCGGCAGCCGGCAGATGGCCGAGGCGGCGGCCGGCGCGGCGCGCGCGGAATGCGAGGTGGTTCTCAAACCCGCCGCCGAGGCCGGCCCCGACGATATGCTGGGCGCGGACGGATACCTGTTCTGCGCGCCGGAAAACCTGGCGGCGCTGTCGGGGGTGATGAAGGACTTTTTCGATCGCTGCTATTACCCGGTGCTGGGCCGGATCGAGGGGCGCCCATATGCGCAGATGATCTGCGCGGGATCGGATGGCGAGAACGCCGCGCGCCAGGCGGCGCGCATCGCGCAGGGCTGGCGACTGCGCGCGGTGCAGGAATCGCTGATCGTGTGCACCCACGCCCAGACCCCCGAACAGATACTGGCTGAAAAGACGATCCCGGAGGAAGACCTGGCGCGCTGCCGCGAACTGGGCGCGGCGCTGGCGGCGGGGCTGGCCATGGGCGCGTTCTGAGGCACTACGCGCGACGTGCAGGCGCGCAAAACCGCGACGCGGCCCCTTCTGCCGCGCGGCGATCACGCCTATACTGCGCCCGAGAGCAGGCAAGAGGCAGGATAGCGCATGACCGGCAAGCCGGGGCAGAGCCAACCGTTCAACGTCGTGGTGGTCGGCCAGGCTGGCCGGCTGCAATACGAGGCGTTGCTGTTCGCCGCCTCGCTGCGCCATGCAAGCCCCGGGCTCAAGGGGCGGCTGTTGGTCGCCGTGCCGCAGCCCGGCCCGCTGTGGGACCGCGACCCGGCGATCCGCGACGACGCCACGCTGGCCCTGCTGGACGAGTTGGGCGCCGAGGTGATCCCCTTTGACAGCCACCATTTCGGACAGGCCTACCCCTACGGCAACAAGATCGAGGCGCTGTTCGCCCTGCCCGAGAACGAGCCGTTCGTGTTTTTCGACACCGACACGCTGATCACCGGCGATCTGGCGCAGGTTCCGTTCGATTTCAACCGCCCCTCGGCCTCGCGCCGGGTCGAGGGCACCTGGCCGAAGCTGGAGCTTTACGGCCCCGGCTATACCGAGATATGGAAATCGCTCTATGACCGCTTCGGGCTGGATTTCGAAAGCTCGCTGGATTTGTCCCAGCCCGACGAATACTGGAAGCGCTACCTCTATTTCAACGCCGGGTTCTTCTACTACCGCTGCCCGCGCGAATTCGGGCAACGGTTCCTGGACTATGCACTGGACATCCGCGACGACCCGCCGCCCGAGCTGCAATTGCAGGAACTCGACCCGTGGCTCGACCAGGTCGCGCTGCCGCTGGTCATCCACGGGCTGGGCGGCGGCCGCGACGCGCTGGAGCCCGGCTGGCTGGACGGGCGCACGTCGTGCCATTACCGGCTGTTGCCGCTGCTCTACGCGCGCGAGGACGACGCCACCGTGGCGCTGCTGGAAGAGGTCGCGCGCCCCAACCGCATCAAGAAGGTGCTCAAGCAATACGAGCCGTTCAAGCGCATGATCTACCAAGGGCGCGGCGCCAAGGTGCGCGCGCTTTTCGACCGCGACGACCTGCCCCGCCGCGAGCAGGCGATCCGCAACCGTATCAAGAAAAACGGCTTCTGGATGCGCTGAGAGCGGCGCTGTCACGCGGCGCGCGCCATTGCCCCGGCGCCGCCGACCTGCCATCATGCCGGGCAATCAAAAGACCAAGAGCAAAAGAGCAGCAGACATGGCCGACGATCTTCTTTCCGCGCAGGACAGCGGCGATTACGACGCCGCCTCGATCGAGGTGCTCGAAGGGCTGGAGCCGGTGCGCAAGCGCCCCGGCATGTATATCGGCGGCACCGACGCGCGCGCCCTGCACCACCTGGTGGCCGAGGTTCTGGACAACTCGATGGACGAGGCCGTCGCCGGCCACGCCAACCGCATCGAGGTCGAACTGCACGACGATTCCTCGATCACCATCCGCGACAACGGCCGAGGCATCCCCATCGACCCGCACCCGAAGTTCCCCGAAAAGTCGGCGCTCGAGGTGATCCTGTGTACCCTGCACGCGGGCGGCAAGTTCTCGGGAAAGGCCTACCAGACATCGGGCGGCCTGCACGGGGTGGGCGCCAGCGTCGTCAACGCGCTGAGCGATTCGATGGTGGTGCAGGTGGCCCGCAACAAGGAGCTGTGGGAGCAGCGGTTTTCGCGCGGCATCCCCCTTGGCCCGATCGAACGGATCGGCGCTGCCCCCAACCGGCGCGGCTCGACCGTCACCTTCCACCCCGATCCCGAGATCTTCGGCGGCCACACGTTCAAGCCGGCGTGGCTGTTCGCCTCGATCCGGTCCAAGGCGTACCTGTTCTCGGGGGTCGAGATTCGCTGGAAATCGGCCATCGACGACGGCGAGACGCCGACCGAGGCCAGCTTTCACTTTCCCGGCGGGCTGACCGATTACCTGGCCGAGACGCTGCAAGGCGCCGCCACCTATGCCGAGCGCCCCTTTGCCGGCAGCGTCGATTTCCAGGAAAAGTTCGGCCGCCCCGGCAAGGTCGACTGGGCGATCAACTGGACGCCCTCGGTCGACGGTTTCATCCAGTCCTATTGCAACACCGTCCCGACGCCCGAGGGCGGCACCCACGAGGCGGGGTTCTGGGCCGCGATCCTGAAAGGCATCCGTGCCTATGGCGAACTGGCCGGCAACAGGAAAGCCGCGCAGATCACCCGCGACGACCTGGCCGCGGGGGGCTGCGCGCTGGTGTCATGCTTCGTGCACGACCCCGAGTTCGTGGGCCAGACCAAGGATCGGCTGGCCACCGCCGAGGCGGCGAAACTGGTGGAAAACGCGGTGCGCGACCATTTCGACCACTGGCTGGCCTCCGATACCAAGTCCGCCGGCGCGATCCTCGATTACCTGGTGCTGCGCGCCGAGGAACGCCAGCGCCGCCGCGCCGAGAAGGAAACCAGCCGCAAATCGGCCACCCGCAAGCTGCGCCTGCCCGGCAAGCTGGTCGATTGCACCGCCACCAACCGCGTCGGCACCGAACTGTTCATCGTCGAGGGCGACAGCGCCGGCGGCTCGGCCAAGATGGCGCGCGACCGCAAGACACAGGCCCTGCTGCCGCTCAGGGGCAAGATCCTCAACGTGCTGGGCGCGGCCAGTTCGAAACTGGGCAGCAATGCCGAGATCAACGATTTGTGCCAGGCGCTCGGCGTCGGGCTGGGCACGAAATTCCGCATCGACGATCTGCGCTATGACCGCATCATCATCATGACCGACGCGGACGTGGACGGCGCGCATATCGCCGCGCTGCTGATGACCTTCTTCTTCAGCCAGATGCGCCCGCTGATCGACGCCGGCCACCTGTACCTGGCCTGCCCGCCGCTTTATCGCCTGACGCAGGGCGCGCACCGGGTCTACGCGCTGGACGAGGCGGAAAAGGACGCAATGATGGAAAAGGGCCTGGGCGGAAAGGGCAAGATTGAGGTCAGCCGCTTCAAGGGCCTGGGCGAGATGGACGCCAAGGACCTCAAGACCACCACCATGGACCCCGCCTCGCGCAAGCTGATCCGGGTGACCATCGACGAGGACGAACCCGGCCAGACCGGCGACCTGGTCGAACGCCTGATGGGCAAGAAGCCGGAACTGAGGTTCCAGTACATCCAGGAGAATGCGCGGTTCGTTGAGGAATTGGATGTTTGATCCATCCGCCCCTCGCGCGGAATCAAGGCCGAGGGCCGCCGCGTGATCGCCAGACCGCCCCCCGGGCTGGCGATTTTGCAACCGGGCGCCAACGCCCGACCCTCTTTCGGATTTGGCGACCATAAAGTGCCCCGCACCAACGCTCCATCGCCATCCCGCGGTCTGGCCATCGCGCGGCTTGCGGAATCCCCGGCCCGCTCCTGAGCCAGCGTAGGGTGGGCAGTTCTGCCCACCGCAGCTTTGCCCACCACTGCCCACCACCCGGCACCGCCGCGTCGCGGTGCGAAAATTGCCCCTCCCTACCACATGGACGTGTCGCGTTCAGTCAGCAATCGTAGGGTGGGCAGTTCTGCCCACCACCCACCACACTGCACCGCCGCGTCGCGGTGGGCAATGCTGCCCACCCTACGCCTGGTGACCCTAGGACGCGCGGTTCGGACCGACGCAGAAAATCACCGATGGCGGGTCAAAACGAAGACGTCTCTCCAATTTGCATTTCAGCACATTTGGCACGCAGAAACCAATTTGGATCAGTATGCCGACCTCTGGCTCTGTCTACGATACACAAATCGACCCGACATCCGGAAGCGAAACGGTTTGCCGCGAACATTGACAAATATGTGCAGCGTACGGGTGAGTAGAATCGGCGCCCGGGTCAGGAGATTTCGACTTGCTTGCGCCACGTAAGTCAAACGGCATCAACGAGGTTGAAATCCAATACTTCCCGTCAACCTCGTCCGCTGTTGAAATTCAAGGAGAAGATACATGGACGAAGTGAAGGTTCAAAAAACCCCGGAGACCACGCACACAACCATTAATCGGACAGAAGCGAAGCCCTCCGGTGGGGGCTCCGTACTCTGGTTCTCGCTTGGGGCCATTGTCGTAGTCGTTGCGATTATTGCCTATTTCGTTTTCGGCGACGGAATGTGGGGATCCCGCACATCCGGATCGAGTGGAGGCAATTTGTCAATAAATGTCGAGACAAACGATGCCCCTGCCAGCGAGAGCGAACCGGCACCCGCCACCGGGGATGCGCCAGCCGAAGCTACAACGGAACAACAGTCGCAAGACTAGTGAATTGTTGCGATGAATCTGACCCTTGGCTGGCCATTACGGCCCTCCTGGAATTCGAGTCTGTTGCTTTACTCGAGCGTCGGTGATGTGACTGGGTCCCAACGGGGTTGATGCGCCAAGTTTTTCAGCGCGTCGAACGGGCCTGTCGAGCCTGTTTTGTGGGGTTTGGGACAGCAACCGTAGGGTGGGCAGCAATCGTAGGGTGGGCAGTCCTGCCCACCACCCACCGCCCGGCACCGCCGCGTCGCGGTGGGCAAAACTGCCCACCCTACGCCTGCGCTTCCAGTACATCCAGGAGGACGCGCGGTTCGTGGAGGAGTTGGATGTTTAGGAATGTCTGATCAAGGCATTCGGCTACGCCAAGCTGGCGGCTTTATCGCTTTGCGAGGTAGCCAACTGGGCATTTGCGCCCGATTTCTCGGTTTCAAGGCCGCCTTGTCGGCGGTTCGGCGGATTTCGGACAGACTC
>NZ_JAGXFK010000067.1 GCF_024637375.1 Sediminimonas sp.
CATCTGGTCGATGCGGCGGTTGAGGTTCTCGACCTGCCAGCCCCGACCGTCCTGCACGGCATCGAGCTTTTGGACGCGCATCTCGCGCAGGCGGACCCGATAGGCGACCAACTGCTTTTCCAGTGACGGCGCATCGAAGGTATCCCAGTAATGCGCCTCTTTCACAGCAGGCAGCGCACAGTCAGGATGGTCATGTAGATAGCGATAAAGCCAAGTCGTTCCAGACTTGGTCGCACCGACACCGTAAAGAAGGATTGGGTCAGGCATCAGCCCGCTTTCTCTTCTTTCTTCTTCTCATCGCCGGGCAGGATGTATTCGGCGCCCTCCCATGGCGACATGAAGTCGAACTGGCGGTATTCCTGCACCAGGTTCACCGGCTCGTACACCACCCGCTTGAGCGCCTCGTCGTAGCGCACTTCCGTATAGCCGGTGGTCGGGAAATCCTTGCGCAGCGGATGGCCCCGGAACCCGTAATCGGTCAGGATGCGGCGCAGGTCGGGGTGCCCCTGGAACAGGATGCCGAACATGTCGAACACCTCGCGCTCGAACCATCCGGCCGAGGGGTGGATGGCAGTGACCGAGAGCGCCATGTCATCCTCGCGCAAGCCCACGCGCAGGCGGATGCGCTGGTTCTGGTACATGGACAGCAGGTGATAGACGACGTCGAAGCGCTTGGCGCGACCGGGGTAATCCACTGCGGTGATGTCCACCAGCGTGGAAAACCGGCAGTTGGGGTCGGACTTCAGGAACTCGACCAGCCCGCGGATGTTGGCGGGGGCGACATCCACCGTCAGTTCGCCGTGACTGAGATGCCATTGCAGGACGCAATCGGGGCGCCTTGCCTCGATATGCGTTCCCAGTTCCTTGAGTGCTTCGCTCATCTTCGCCTCTTCCTTCCCGGCGGACCGGTGCGGCCCTTGATCTGCGTGCCCGCGCGGCACGGCCACAGCAGCCGCCCGCGCCTTCAGCGCACGATGGTCCCTGTACGGCGGATCTTGCGCTGCAACTGCATCAGCCCGTACATCAAGGCTTCGGCCGTGGGCGGGCAACCCGGCACGTAGACATCGATCGGCACGATCCGGTCGCAGCCGCGCACCACCGAGTAGCTGTAGTGATAATAGCCGCCGCCATTGGCGCAACTACCCATCGAGATCACGTAGCGCGGTTCGGGCATCTGGTCGTAGACCTTGCGCAGTGCCGGCGCCATCTTGTTGGTCAGGGTGCCCGCCACGATCATCAGGTCGCTCTGGCGCGGGCTGGCGCGCGGCGCGATGCCGTAGCGTTCCATGTCGTAGCGCGGCATCGAGGATTGCATCATCTCTACCGCGCAGCAGGCCAGCCCGAAGGTCATCCAGTGCAGGCTGCCGGTACGCGCCCAGTTGATGATGTCCTCGGTCGAGGTCACCAGAAACCCCTTGTCCTGCAACTCGCGGTTCAGCGACTGCGTCGCGACATCGCGATCCGCGCCGGCGGTATTGCCGGCCGATTGCAACGGGTTGGTGTTCACTCCCATTCCAGCGCCCCTTTCTTCCATTCATAGGCGAAGCCAATGGTCAGAACGGCCAGGAACGCCATCATCGACCAGAACGCGACCATCGAGATGTCCTGGAACGCCACCGCCCACGGGAACAGCATGGCGATTTCCAGATCGAAGATGATGAACAGGATCGACACCAGGTAGAAACGCACGTCGAATTTCATCCGCGCGTCATCGAAGGCGTTGAACCCGCATTCATAGGCCGACACCTTTTCGGGGTCGGGATGACGCACCGCCAGGATCACGGCGGCAAGGATCAGAACGATACCGAGTCCGATGGCAATGCCCAGAAGAACGAGGATGGGCAGGTATTCCCTCAGCATCTCTTCCACGAGCGCCTCCTTTCATGCGCGACGGGCGCGCATCTGGCTGTCTGTACAGGCTGGCACGGGTTTACTCCCGCCCCATGAAAGGGTCAACCGAGCCTCAGTCACATTCATCAAAAGTGATGCGTGGCGCGGCACCCCGGAATTCCCTGTATACGTTGGCACACACGCGACATAGTCCGACACGGCTATGCGGCAATGAGTCCGCGCCACGCGACCAGATCGGGCGCGTGCCCGCGCCCCGAATCGTACCCCGCCTCAGCGGTCGCCACCGCCCTGCCAGCGCGGCTTGCGCTTGTCGAAAAAGGCGGCGATGCCCTCGGGGGCCTCTTCGCCGGCCCAGCAGGCGGCAAGTTCGTCGATGGTGTGGCGCACGATCCTGTCGTCGATTGGCGGGCCCAGATCGCGCAGCAGCGCCTTGGCGCGCGCCACGGCGCCGGGCGCACAGTCCAGATACGGGGCCACCTCGGCCTCGACCGCCGCGTCCAGATCATCGCCCGGCACGGCGCGCGCCAGCAGGCCCAGCTCCACCGCCTCGGCGGCATCGAAACGGCGCCCCGACATGAACACGCGCCGCGCGCGCGCCTCGCCCATGCGGGCGCAGACATAAGGCCCGATCGTCGCCGAGATCAGCCCCAGCCGGGTTTCGGTCAGCGCCATCTGCGCGGTGTCGGCACCGATGGCGACATCGCAGACACTGGCCATGCCGACGCCGCCGCCAAAGGCGTTGCCGTGCACCCGGCCGATCAGCGGTTTGGGCAGGGTGTTGAGCGCCTGCAACATCCATGCCAGCTTGCCCGCTTCCTCGGCGCGCTGCGCGGGCTCGGCGGCCATCTGCGCGCGCATCCAGCCCAAATCGCCACCGGCGCAGAAGGTCTTGCCGCGCGCCGCCAGCACCACCACCCGAACGGCGTCATCGCCGCCCAGATCGTGCGCGGCGCGGGTCAACTCGGCGATCATTTGCGCCGACAGCGCGTTGTGCTTGTCTTCGCGGTCAAGCCACAGGGTCGCCACACCCCGCCGCTCCTGTTCGATGCTGATCGTATCGCCCATCGTCTCCTCCTGGCTGAAAATTTCCTGCAAGGAAATTTCACCGAAATCTTTTCAAGATTTCGGTCCCTCACCGCGCATCCCGCGCGCCATGTCGGCGGCGCGGCTCAGGACCTGCGCGTCCAGCCCGGTATCAAGGCCCAGATCGGCCAGGCGGGCGTGTACCGCTTCGGTGGCCACGTTGCCGGCCGCGCCGGGGGCATAGGGGCAACCGCCCAGGCCGCCCACGGCGGCGTCGAACACCCGCAACCCGCCCGCCAGCGCCGCCTCGATATTGTCCAGCGCCATCCCGCTGGTGTCGTGGAAATGCCCCGCCAGCCGATCCGGCGCGATCACCTCCAGCACCGCGTCGAGCATCGCGTCCACCTGCGCGGGCGTGGCACGACCGACGGTGTCGCCAAGGCTGATCTCGTAGCAGCCCATGGCGTCCAGCTCGGCGGCCACGCGCGCCACCTGCGCGGGGGCCACCGCCCCGTCGTAGGGGCATTCGCACACGCACGAGATATACCCGCGCACCGGCAGCCCCTCACCGCGCGCGGCCTCGGCCACCGGGGCGAAGCGGGCCAGCGACTCGGCGATGCTGGCGTTGATGTTGGCGCGCGAGAACCCTTCCGAGGCCGAGCCGAAGATCGCAACCTCGTCGGCGCGCGCCGCGATTGCACGTTCCAGCCCCTTCATGTTGGGGGTCAGCGCCGCGTAGGACACCCCCGGCGCGCGCGCGATGCCGGCCAGCACCTCGGCCGAATCCGCCATCTGCGGCACCCATTTGGGGCTCACGAAGCTGGCCACCTCGATGCGCGAAAACCCCGCCGCGCTCAGGCAATCGATCAGCGCGATCTTTTCGGCGGCGGGGATGGCGCGCGTTTCGTTTTGCAGCCCGTCGCGGGGGCCGACCTCGAATATCTCGACGCGCTCAGCCATGGCTGCTTTCCTCCCACGGAGGATAAAAGGGCCGCTGGTAGATCAGTTCCGACTGCGCTTCGGGCAGCGCGTCGCGGAACGTGTCGCGTTCGGTGATCGCACCGTACCATTTTTCCAGTTCCGGGAAATCGTCGGTACGGGCAAAGTGGCGCGCCATGTAGACCGCCTGCCCCACCGCGATGTCGCAGGCCGAAAAGCCGCTGGTCAGCAGGTAGTCGCGGTTTTCCACCGGGGTGCTCAGCCGCCCCTCGATCGCGCCGTAGCACTTGCGCAGGCGCGCCGCCTCCAGCTTCATCACCATGGGGCTGCGCATGGCATCGTCATAAAGCATGATGTGCTGCTGGGTCAGGGCCGCGACATGCTGGCTGATGGTTTCGGCGAAATGCAGCCACACCAGCCAGGCCATGCGATCGGGCTCGCCCGGCATCCGGCCCAGGCCGCGCTCGGGGAACCGCTCGCAAAGGTATTCCATCATCGCGCCCGATTCGAACATGCGTTCGCCGTCGATCTCCAGCGCCGGCACGCGGCCGGCGGGCGACAGGCTCAGGTATTCCGGCGCGCGCAACGACTTGTCGAAAGCATGCACCGACAGGCGATACTCCACCTCCAACTCGTTGAGCAGCCACAATACCCGCATCGAGCGGCTCTGCGGGCAATGGTGCAAGGTAATCATCCGGGTTCCTTTCGTTTTCGCGGTAGCGCTCAGGCTGCCGGCGCGTCCTCTGCGGCCAGGCGGATCAGCGCCGCGCCGGCCTCGACCTGTGTGCCCTCGGCCACCAGCACCTCTTCGACCACACCGTCGCGGGCGGCGACAAGGGCATGTTCCATCTTCATCGCCTCCAGCACCGCCAGGCGGTCGCCAGCCGCCACCCGCTGGCCCGGTGCGGCACTCATGCTGCGCACCATTCCCGGCATCGGCGCCTCGATCACGTTGCCGTCGCCATCGGCACCGGCCGCGCGTTCCAGCAGATCGACCCGCTCGAACCGCAGGCCGTAGGCATCGAACACCGTGACCGCGCCCGCCGCTTCGGCGAAGGCGGCGGCAGGGCGACCGTCGAGCACCCACTGGCCGGCCTGGCGGCGCGCGACCACGCGGGTGCCGTCGCCGGTCTCGATCTCGTGGCGATCCGGCCCCATGGCGCGGATCGTCAGGCGTTGCTCGTCGCCGCGATGGCATAACAGCACCCCCCGCGCAAGCGGCTGCCACAGGGTGAACCCGGTGGCCGCATCCTGCGCCGGCCACAGCCCGGTGATCACCAGCGCCGCCTGCGCCCAATGCACGGGCTGCGGCACGGGTTCGGCCACCAGCGCATCGATATCCCGCGCGATCAGCCCGGTATCCACGTCGCCGGCGCTGAACCCCGGGTGCCGCGCCAGCGCGCCGAGAAACGTCAGGTTGGTGACGGTGCCCGCCACCTCGCAGCGCGCCAGCGCCTGCCGCAGCCGCGCCAGCGCGATCGCCCGCGTGGGCCCGTGCACGACAAGCTTGGCGATCATCGGGTCGTAGAACGGGCTGATCGTGTCGCCCGAGCGCACCCCGGTATCGGCCCGAACGTCGCCGGGAAAGGCCAGATGCTCCAGCGTACCGGTGGCGGGCAGGAACCCCTTGGGCACATCCTCGGCGTAGAGCCGCGCCTCGAAGGCATGGCCGGTGATGAGCAGTTCGTGCTGACCCATGGGCAGGCTCTCGCCGCTGGCCACGCGCAACTGCCATTCCACCAGATCGACGCCGGTGATCGCCTCGGTCACCGGGTGTTCGACCTGGAGGCGCGTGTTCATTTCCATGAACCAGAACCGGTCGGGGCGCAGCCCCTCGCTGGCATCGACGATGAACTCCACGGTGCCGGCGCCGCTATAGCCAATCGCCTCGGCCGCGCGCACCGCCGCCTGCCCCATCGCGGCGCGCATTTCCTCGGTCATGCCGGGCGCGGGCGCCTCCTCGATCACCTTCTGATGACGACGCTGGAGCGAGCAGTCGCGCTCGAACAGGTGCACCGCGCGGGCGCCGTCGCCGAACACCTGCACCTCGATGTGGCGCGGCTTGACGATGAACTTCTCCACCAGCACATCGGAATTGCCGAACGCGGTGGCGGCCTCGGACCGCGCCGAGGCCAGCGCCTGCGCGAACTCGCCCGGCGCCTCGACCTGCCGCATGCCCTTGCCGCCGCCGCCCGCGACCGCCTTGATCAGCACCGGGTAGCCGATCTCGCCGGCTTTCTCCGCCAGCAACGCGTCGTCCTGCTCGGCGCCGTGATAGCCGGGAACCACCGGCACGCCGGCCTCCTCCATCAGGGTCTTGGCCGCGTCCTTGAGCCCCATTGCCCGGATGGCATCGGCCGACGGCCCGATGAAGGCCAGACCCGCCGCCGCGACCGCGGCGACGAAATCGGGGTTCTCCGACAGGAACCCGTACCCGGGATGAATCGCCTGCGCGCCGGTGCGCAGCGCCACCTCGATCAACAGATCGCCCTTGAGGTAACTCTCGCTCGGCGGCGGCGGCCCGATCGGCACTGCCTCGTCGGCCATCGCCACATGCCGCGCGCCCGCGTCGGCCTCGGAAAATACCGCCACCGTGCGCACGCCCATGGCGCGTGCCGTCTCGATCACCCGGCAGGCGATCTCGCCGCGATTGGCTATCAGGATCTTGTCGAACATCGGCTTTCTCCAAATGGGCAGGACATACCTTGCTTCATCTTTCCCAAAATACTCCCGCCGGAGGCGTCCACGCCCGCAGCACGCACCGCCCCCGGATCAGGGCGCACCGCCCTATCCGCCGGCCCGGCAGCCCCGGCGGGTGGGCGGGCGGGGCCGGGGCTGCCGGGCCGGCAGGCGCAAGTCACCGCCCCGTCACATCCGGAAGACGCCAAAGCGCGTCTCCTCGATCGGGGCGTTGAGCGCCACCGACAGCGACAGCGACAGCACGTCGCGGCTCTGGCGCGGGTCGATCACGCCGTCGTCCCACAGCCGCGCGCTGGCATAGAGCGGGTGGCTCTGGCGCTCGAACATCTCGACCGTGGGGCGCTTGAAGGCGGCCTCGTCCTCGGCGCTCCAGGCCTCGCCGGCACGCTCCATGGCGTCGCGCTTGACCGTGGCCAGAACGCCCGCCGCCTGTTCGCCGCCCATCACGGAAATCCGCGCATTTGGCCACGACCACATGAAGCGCGGGCTGTAAGCCCTTCCACTCATGCCGTAATTCCCGGCCCCGAACGACCCGCCCACGACCATGGTAACCTTGGGCACCCGCGTCGTCGCCACTGCCGTGACCATCTTGGCGCCGTGGCGCGCGATGCCTTCGTTCTCATACTTCCGTCCGACCATGAAGCCGGTGATGTTCTGCAGAAAGACCAGCGGAATCCTGCGCTGGCTGCACAGTTCGACGAAATGCGCGCCCTTGACCGCGCTTTCGGAAAACAGCACGCCGTTATTGGCCACGATGCCCACCGGGCAGCCCTTGAGATGCGCAAATCCACAGACCAGCGTCTCGCCAAAACGGGGCTTGAACTCGTCGAAATACGAACCGTCCACCAACCGCGCGATCACCTCGCGGATGTCATAGGGCGTGCGCAGATCGGCCGGAACGATACCGGGAATCTCGGCCGGGTCATAGGCGGGCTCCTCGGGCGTGGCCCATTGCACGGTGTCGGGCCGCCCCCGGTTGAGCTGTCCGACCGCGCGACGCGCCAGCGCCAGCGCGTGCGCGTCGTCCTCGGCCAGGTAATCGGCCACCCCCGACAGGCGCGTGTGTACATCGCCGCCGCCCAGGTCCTCGGCGCTGACCACCTCGCCGGTCGCGGCCTTGACCAGCGGCGGCCCGGCAAGAAAGATCGTGCCCTGCTCGCGCACGATGATGGCGACATCCGACATCGCCGGCACATACGCGCCGCCCGCGGTGCAAGACCCCATCACCACCGCGATCTGCGCGATGCCCTTGGCCGACATGTTCGCCTGGTTGTAGAAGATGCGCCCGAAATGGTCGCGGTCGGGGAACACCTCGTCCTGGTTGGGCAGGTTGGCGCCGCCACTGTCCACAAGGTAGATGCAGGGCAGGTGGTTCTGTTCGGCGATCTCCTGCGCGCGCAGGTGTTTCTTGACCGTCATCGGGTAATAGGTGCCGCCCTTCACGGTGGCATCGTTGCACACCACCATCACGTCCTGGCCGTGGACGCGGCCGATTCCGGCGATCAGCCCGGCGCAGGGCGCGGCGCCATCATACATCCCGTGCGCCGCGGTGGCGCCGACCTCCAGGAACGGGCTGCCGGGGTCGAGCAGGTTCGCCACCCGTTCGCGCGGGGGCATCTTGCCGCGGGCGACGTGACGTGCGCGCGCCTTCTCGCCGCCGCCGGCGGCGGCGGCCTCTGCGGCTTGCTCGACCAGGCGCAGCGCCTCGGCATGGCCGGTCATGTTGGCCTGGAACGCCTCTGACGAGGGGATCGCGTTGGATTTCAGCTTCATGTGTGCGTCTCCGTCTCGGCCGCCGCGCGGCGCTTGAGCTCCTTGCGGATCACCTTGCCCGTCACGGTCATGGGCAGGTTGTCCAGAAATTCGATTTCCCTTGGGTAGGAATATCTTGCGAGGTGTTCCTTGACGAAATCGGTCAGCGCGGCGCGGGTTTCATCGGTGCCGGGCGCGTCCGGCTTCAGCACCACGTAGGCCTTGACGATCTCGCCGCGCAGGGGGTCGGGTTTGCCGACCACGCCCACGGTCGCCACCGCCGGGTGGCGCAGCAGGCAATCCTCGATCTCGGCCGGACCGATGCGGTAGCCGGCGGAGCTGATCACGTCGTCCTCGCGCCCGATGAAACGCAGGAAATCGCCCTCCCACACCCCACGGTCGCCGGTCAGCATCCAGTCGCCGCGGAACTTCTCCGCCGTCGCCTCGGGGCGGTTCCAGTATTCCAGCATCATCGACCGCGCGCCGCGCCGGATCGCCACGTCGCCTTCGCCCTGGGCCGGGGCGCCGCCCGCGTCGATCACCCCGATGTCGAACCCCGGCACCGCCCGACCGATGCACCCCGGGCGCGGGGCAAACAGCGCCGCGCAACTGCTGGCCACCATGTTGCATTCGGTCTGGCCGTAGAACTCGTTGATGGTCAGGCCGAACGCCTGCCGCCCCCAGTCGAGCATCTCGGCACCCAGCGGCTCGCCCCCCGACGCGACCGAGCGCAGCCCGGACACGCGCGCATCCGCCGCCTTCAGCATCCGCAACGCCGTTGGCGGGAAAAATATATTGCGAACCGCGCCTTGCTTGACGATCCTCTTGCACTCTTCGGGGCTGAACTTGTCCATCCGGGCGGCCACCACCGGCACGCCTAGGGCCAGCCCCGGCATCAGCACGTCGAACAACCCGCCGATCCAGGCCCAATCGGCCGGGGTCCACAGGCAATCGGCCTCCTGCCCCAGGAAATCATGGCTGATCTCGACCCCCGGCAGATGGCCGGTCAGAACCCGGTGCCCGTGCAGCGCCCCCTTGGGCGCGCCGGTGGTGCCAGAGGTGTAGATCAGCACCGCCGGATCATCCGGCGCCGTCGCCACCGCGGGCAGCGGCGCATCGTCGAGGTGCAGCGCCTCGGGCACCAAGGGCTGCGTGTCGATTCCGGCCAGAAGCTCCACCCCATCGGCGTCGGTCACGACCAGTGCCGCTTGCGCATCATGAACCCGAGACGCCAGCGCATCGTGCATGAAGAGCTTGAACAAGGGTATTGAAATCGCGCCGATTTTCCAGATGGCGATATGCGCGGCGGCGCACCATGCGCCCTGGCTGCGCAACACCCCGACCCGGTCGCCGACCGTCACGCCCCGCGCTGCCAGGTCGCGCGCCAGCCCGTCCGCCATGCGCCGCAGCCCGGCATAGCCGAGCACCTGCCGCTCGCCACCCGTCAGGTCGATGATCGCGGTCCTGTCGGGCGCCCGCGCCGCCCAGTCGTCGCAGACCTGCGTGGCCATGTTCAGCCGCGCCGGCAGCGGCGCCGCGACGCGGGCGCGCAAGGTTTCCATCGCCTGGGCCGGGCTCAGCATGAACGCCCCCCGCCATCGCCATGTGGCGCCGCACCGTCGCAGCCCGCCGCCATGGGGCGCCGCCGCCGTGCGAAGCGCCCTTCTTGATGCCGCTTGGGCGGGGGGATATGTGCGCGGCGCAAGCGCATCGCTTAGCTGCGATACTCGGGGTTGGCGTAGTCGAACCGGCACCCTGCGCCCCAGGCATTGCGGTCGTTGCCGTGGTTGGAATAGCCCCCGGCATCCTTGAGCATCCGGGCCAGGTGCATCAGGTTCCAGGTCATGATGGTGGTATTGCGCTGGGTGAACTCATTGTCGAACCCCGCCGGGCGACCATCGACCTCATCGCCATAGGACGGCCCCGGCCCCGCCTCGCCGATCCAGCCGCAATCGGCCTGCGGCGGGATCGTGTAGCCCAGATGCGACAGCGCATAGCCGATCGTCATCGCGGCGTGTTTCACGCCATCCTCGTTGCCGGTGATCACGCTGCCCGCGACCTTGCCGTAATAGATCGACTGGCCGCGGTCGTTGAGAAGCCCCGACATGCCGTAAAGCCGTTCGATCAGAACCCGGCAGACGCTGCTTTCCTCGCCCAGCCACAGCGGCGTGCCCACCACCAGGATGTCGGCGGCCTTCACACGCTCCCACAGCGCGGGCCAGTCGTCGGTCTCCCAGCCATGTTCGGTCATGTCGGGGTAGACGCCGGGCGGCACCTGGTGTGACAACATGTGCAACTGGTCCACCGCAATGCCGTTCTTTTCCATGATGGTGGCCGAGACGTCCATCAACAGGCGGGTGTGGCTTTCACCGGGCGCGCGCTTGAGCGAGGTATTGATGAACAGTGCCTTGAGGTCACTGAAATCCTGCGTGTTCTCGCGACACAGCGCGTCCTGTCGCGTCGTCAGTGGCATGGCTTGTCCTTTCGGGGTTTGACTGCGGCGAGCATAGCAGCCTTCACCGCATCGCGTTCATCAATTCGCGGCCCACCAGCATGCGGCGGATCTCGGACGTGCCGGCGCCGATTTCCATCAGCTTGGCATCGCGGAACATGCGCGCCACCGGGGCATCGGCCAGGAAACCCGCGCCGCCCATGGCCTGCACCGCCTGGTGAGAGACCTTCATCGCCTCTTCCGAGGCATAGAGGACACACGCCGCCGCGTCGGCTCGCGTGACCTCGCCCCGGTCACAGGACTTGGCCACCTCGTAGACATAGGCCCGCGCCGAATTCATCGCCGTGTACATGTCGGCGATCTTGCCCTGCATCAGTTGGAAATCCCCGATGCTCTGGCCGAATTGCTTGCGCTCGACCATGTAGGGCATGACCTCGTCCAGGCAGGCGGCCATGATGCCGGTGCCAATGCCCGACAGCACCACGCGCTCGTAGTCCAGCCCCGACATCAGCACCCGCACGCCGCGGCCTTCCTCGCCCAGCACGTTGTCGAAGGGCACCTCGCAATCGTCGAAGATCAGCTCGGCGGTGTTGGAGCCGCGCATGCCCAGCTTGTCAAAATGGGCCGAAGTGGAAAACCCCTTCATGTCCTTCTCGATCAGGAAGGCGGTGATGCCCCTGGTCCCCGCTTCCGGGTCGGTCTTGGCGTAGACGACCAGCGTGTCGGCGTCGGGGCCGTTGGTGATCCAGTACTTGCTGCCGTTGAGCACGTAATACCCGTTACGCTTTTCGGCGCGCAGTTTCATGCCGACCACATCGCTGCCGGCGCCCGCCTCGCTCATCGCCAGCGCGCCGACATTCTCGCCCGAGATCAGCCCCGGCAGGTACTTTTGCTTTTGTTCTTCGCTGCCGTTGAGCTTGATTTGGTTCACGCACAGGTTGGAGTGCGCGCCATAGCTGAGCGACACGCTGGCGCTGGCGCGGGCGATTTCCTCGACCGCGACGACATGCGCCAGGTAGGACATGCCCGACCCGCCGTAATCGTCATCCACGGTGATGCCCAGCAGACCCAGTGCGCCCATCTCGGTCCACAGGTCGTTGGGGAACGCGTTGGTGCTGTCGATCTCGGCCGCCATCGGCTTGATCCGCTCCTGCGCGAACCGGTGCACCATCTCGCGCAGGGCGTTCACGTCCTCGCCCAAATCGAATTTCATCGTGGCATTGAACACGGCGCCGTTCCTTCCGCAGTTATTGAACGCTTGTTCATTAAATGACACCAAAACCCGAGTCGGGTCAAGCGCTCCCTGCATCGCGGCGCGACGGGGCCGCCATTGCGGCCCCGCACCCGGCCCCCGAAGGGCGCCCGCCCGGCTCAGAGCGTCGCGTTCACCGCGCCGCCGTCCAGCAGGATGTTCTGCCCGACGATGAAGCCGGCGTGCTGCGACGCGAGGAAGGCGCACATGGCGCCGAACTCGCCCGGCGTGCCGTAGCGCCCGGCGGGAATGGTTGCACAGCGCTGCGCCTTCGCCTCTTGCATGGTGATCCCTTCGCGTTCGGCCACGCCGGTATCCAGCGCCTCGGCACGGGCGGTGTCGTGGATGCCGGGCAGCAGGTTGTTGATGACCACGCCGCTGCCGGCCACCTGCCGCGAGGTGCCCGCGACATAGCCCGTCAGCCCCGCGCGGGCGCTGTTGGACAGGCCCAGCACCGCGATCGGCGACTTGACGCTTTGCGAGGTGATGTTGACCACCCGGCCCCAGCCGCGCTCCATCATGCCCGGCACCAGCGCCTTGATCAGGGCGATCGGCGCCAGCATGTTGGCGTCCAGCGCCTTGATGAAATCCTCGCGCTCCCAGTCCGTCCACATGCCCGGCGGCGGGCCGCCGGCATTGTTGACAAGGATGTCCACCGTGCCGGCGACTTCCAGCACCTGCGCGCGCCCGTCCTCGGTGGTGATGTCGGCGGCGACTGTTTCGACCTCGACGCCGTGGGCGGCGCGAATTTCCGCAGCCGCGTCTTCCAGCGCCTGCGCGCCGCGCGCGTTCATCACCAGATCGACGCCGGCCTCGGCCAGCGCCTCGGCACAGCCCCGGCCCAGCCCCTTGCTCGAGGCGCACACCAGCGCCCGCTTGCCTGCAATTCCCAAATCCATCGCACATCTCCCATTTTGGTTGCTTCCACGCGAATGCCTACCGCGCCCGCCACCGCGATTCCAGCAAATCACCCCGCCGATGACCCGTTGATGACACATTCTCGCGCCACGCTACTTGTAACGCGCGGTGAATGCGCACACTAAGTCACACAGGCCAGCAATGAATTTGATGATGTCGCACCCCACCAAGGAAGCCGCCAGCAGTTCCGCCTTCTCGGTACCCGTTTACCGGGCCGCGGACCTGCGCGTGAGCGATGGCGCCAACCTGGGGGACATCCTGACGCTTGCCGACGACATCGTGCTCAACGACATCTACACGCTGCTGGACAATGCCGCGCCGGTGCGGCTGGGGCTCAACGCCGATCCCGATGGCGCCCTGCACGTGGCCGCCAATACCGAAACCGACATGCCCGGCACCGAGGTGCTGGTCGACAGTTGCCTGACGTTGATGTCGCCCGACGGGCAGACCGCCGAGTTGCTGCTTCTGGCCATACACGACGCGGCCGGCCGGCCCACCGCGGTGAATGCGCTGCCGCTGTCACCGCTGCACCCGCGCACCGATTACGCTGTGGTTCGCATCGACACCACCGGCGCACGCGCCAAGCTGGCCGAGATCGCCTGCGTATCCTTCGCGCGCGGCACGCATATCACGCTGGCCTCGGGCGCGCAGACCCCGATCGAGGAACTGCGCGTCGGCGACCGGGTTCTGACCCGCGATGACGGCATCCAGCCGATCCGCTGGATCGGCCAGTCGACGGTGCGCGCGGTCGGCGAATATGCCCCCATTCTGATCACCGCGGGGGCACTCAACAACACCCGCGATCTGGTGTTGAGCCCCGAACACCGCCTCTTCATCTACCAGCGCGCAGACGCGGTTGGCGCCGGGCGAGCCGAGGTTCTGGTGCGCGCGCGCCACCTCGTCAACGGCACCAGCGTGGTTCGGCGCGGCGGCGGCTTCGTGGACTACTTCCAGATCCTCTTCGACGCGCACCAGATAATCTATGCCGAGGGCATCGCCGCCGAGACACTGCTGCTGAGCCCGCGCACGCGCCCTGCCCTGCCCGAGGAAGTCAGCCGCGAGATCGCCGGCATATCGCCGGGCCACGACGCGCGTCCGCATCTGGGCTTCGAAGTGGGTGAAAGCCTGCTGGGCGATCACCCTGACGCCGCCGAGATCCTGCGCCGCGCCTCGATGTGCTGAGTCCGCGGCATTGGCCGCGACGAGCAGCGCCCGCGACGGCGAAAGCGGAAATATCCACCCTACATCACAAAACGACAACAATGAGCGCCATTTCTAGGTAAATACCAAAATTTATATTGATTATTGACAACTTCGAAAGCATCGGGCCGCGTCGCCAACCAGTATCAGGCTTCACTCCCCCTGTGCCAGCCAGTCGCGGAAGCGGCGCGCGCGCAGGTCCTGCGTGTTGGCGTACCACGCCGCGTCGCGCACCAAGGCCCGCGTCCCGTGTTGCGGCGCGTTCGGCAGGTGGGCGCGCATCGGCACGCCGCTTTGCGGGTTCGACCCGATCCGCGCGAAGGCCGAGGGCCACGACCGATACCTGAGAGAGACGCGCCCACGCGGCGCGCTCACCGTGGGCGACATCTGGACCGCCTATATAGACCACCTTGGCCGCAAGCCGACCGCCAAGACGATGGGCTACACGGGCCGCGCGATCCTGCCGCATTTCGGCGCCCTGCGCCCCGACCAGATCACCACGGACGACTGCCGGAGCTACCTTGCCGACCGGCTCAAGGCGAGCCGCAAGATCGGGTCCGTCCACACCGAGCTCGGCCACCTGCGCAGCGCGATGAAATGGGCCGCCAAGCAGGGCGTCATAGGCCGGGCGCCGCATATCGAGCTGCCACCCAAGCCGGACAGCGACGTGCAGCCTCTCAGCGACGCCCAGGTGCGCGCGCTGATCGATGGCTGCGCGGCGCCGCAGTTCGGGTGGCCGTGATCCTGCTGCTGGCCACGGGGGCGCGCGTCGGAGCCGTACTGGACCTGACATGGGATCGGGTGGACTTTGACCGCGGGGTGATCGACCTGCGCCTGACGGATGGTCTTACGCGCAAGGGGCGGGCCGTGGTGCCGATGAACCGCATGGCACGGGCGGCGCTCGAATCCGCCTATCCGGCCAGGCTGACCGATCATGTCGTGGAATGGGGAGGGAAAAGGGTGCGCTCGATCCGCAAGGGATACAGCGCGGCGTTGGAACGCGCGAGGATGCAGGGCGTCAGCATACACCAGATCAGGCACTCGGTCGCCGTGAGGATGCTGGCGGCCGGCCAGAGCATCGAGGCCGTGGCGCAGTATCTCGGGCACTCGAATACCGCGATCACCTACCGGACCTATGCCCGGTTCTTGCCGGAGCATCTGTCCGACGCGGCCGAAATTTTGAACTTCGATGATGTAAGGCGCGCAAAATGATTCGAGACCAGGACGGGTAATGCTCGGGCATGATGGTGCGGCGAGAGGGACTCGAACCCCCGACATGCACGGTGTAAACGTGCCGCTCTACCAACTGAGCTATCGCCGCCCTCAGTTCACTGAACCTAGGCACCACTTCGCAAAATCCATGCAACTATTTGAGCGCAAAGGACTTTACTTGTGTTCAAGGGGGATTGGCTTGTTCGGTGTAAACGAAGCGCTCTACCAACTGAGCTAATCACCCTCGCGGCATGCCTTAGCC
>NZ_JAGXFK010000068.1 GCF_024637375.1 Sediminimonas sp.
AGGGCGCGTTCACGCCGCTGTGGTCGGCGCGGATCATCGAGGAATGGGCGCGCGCGGCGCGCAAGCTGGGCCCGGCGGGCGAGGCGCAGGCGCGCGGCGAGGCGGCGATCCTGCGCGCCCGCTGGCCGCGCGCCGAGGTTGCGGTGCCCGAGGCGCTGGAGCGTCGCCTGTGGTTGCCCGACCCGGCCGACCGGCACGTTCTGGCGGCGGCGGTGGCCGGCTCTGCCGAGGTGATCGTGACGCTCAACGCGCGTGATTTCCCCCGCAACATCCTTGCCGAGGAGGGGCTGGCGCGATCCGATCCCGATGGGTTCCTGAGCGGCATCCGCGCCGCGCAGCCCGACCTGGTGGCGGCGGTGGCCGGGTCGGTGCGGGCCGAGGCCGAGCGGATCTCGGGCGCGCCGTGGGCGATGCGGGCGCTGCTGAAAAAGGCCCATTTGCCGCGCCTGGGCAAGGCGCTTGGCGCGACCGACCCGGGCTGAGGCTCAGGTCGCGCCCTCGCCCTCGCCCCCAAGCCAGCGACGTTCGTGCGCCTCGATCGCCTTGATCCGCTCTTCGGTCTTGGGGTGGCTCATCAGCCACGCCGGCACCGCCCCGGAGCGGGCCTGGGTCAGATCTTCGAGCTTGCCGAACAGCGATTTCTGCGGCGCCGTGCCGATCCCGGCCTTGGTCAGCAGGGCCGAGGCGTATTCGTCGGCCTCGAACTCGTCGCCGCGCGACAGCCGCGCCGCCAGCATCGTGGCCACCGCGTTGGCGATCATCACGCCGATACCGGGCAGAAACCGCGACAGGATCATCGCCAGCGCCGTGCGCAGCGCGTTCTGGCCGGAAAAGTCGATCATCCGCCGGCGCGCATGGCCAAGCGCGACATGGCCCAGCTCGTGCGCGATGACGCTGGCCATTTCGCCTGCCGACACCTCGCCGCTCTGGAACTTGCGATAAAAGCCGCGGGTGATGAAGATGCGCCCATCGGGCGCCGCCAGCCCGTTCACCGGGTCGATCTCGTAGATATAGACCCGCACGCGCGCCACATCGAGCGCCGCCGCCAGCTTGTCGGTCATGCGCTTGAGCGTCGGGTCGGCCAGTTCGGTCGAGCGCGCATCCAGCTCGCGGCGGGTGCGCCAGACCGAGAAACGGTACATTGCCAGCGCGTAGAGGATCGCCAGCAGGATCGGGGTAAAGCGGATCATGCGAATTATATGGGGCAGCGGCGGGCCCGGGGCAATCGTCACCTCGGCCTGGTGCGCCGATTCCCGGACATTTCTGCTTCTTTCCGCTTGTCGCGCCGCTGCCGCAGCGCGGCACGCAGCCACAGGGCCAACCCGGCAGCCACGGCCGCGGCGGCAAGAAAACCCGAGGCGTTGCCCAGCATCGCCGCGACGGCCACGATGTCGCTGGCGAATGCGGCGCCCAACCCGACATAGATCGACACCCAGACCGCCTCGCCGGCCAGGCTGGCCAGGGTGAAGCGGCGCCAGTTCATCACCGCCGCCCCACCGGCGAAGTTCACGTATGGGCCGAGCGGGCTGAACAGCCAGCGGCTCAGGAACACCGCCATCCCGCCCCGGTCGCGCAATTGCGCGGCGGCGCGGGCCATCAGCCGCGCCCGCCGTTCATTGCCCAGCCGACGCGACAATGCGGTACTGCCGATATACCCGGCGCGGTAGCCGACCTGGTCGCCCAGCACCGCGCCAAGCAGCGCCGATGCGACCGCCTGCCAGCCAACCAGGTCGCCACTGGCCACGAAGCCGCCCGCCGCGAGCATGAACAGCGAACTGGGCACCGGCAGGGCGAGGCAGCTCAGGAACGTGCCTGCCCAAAGCAGCCACAGCCCGTATTGCGGCACCAACGCCAGCAGCGTTTCGGTCATTGCCCGGCCCTCGCGCCGGCGATCGCGTCGCGGAGCGCCTCGATAAGCTGGTCTTTCGGCACCCCCGTTTGCCGGGCGATCCGGTCGATGGTCAGGCGTCGCTCGTCCTCGAATTGCCCGCCCAGGGCCTCGCGGACCAGTTGCGGATCGACATGCCAGGACCGTGCCACGTAACCGGGTGTCATCCAGCCCTCGATCTTGTGGTCCCGGTGCGCCGGATTGGACCAGTAGACCGCGAAGGCGGCGAAACGCAGCGCGAAGAACAGCGCAATTGCGGTGGCCAGCGCGAAGGCAACGCAGGCGGCGCGGTGACGCCGCCAGAGGTAACGCAGGTTTTTCATGGTCGAGGTTTCCTCATGCGATGGGCATACCTTGCGGCGGGCGCTCAGCCATCCCAGGCCACCGGCATCGACACCGGGCCGCGGAACGCCCAGCCCGCGAACGGCGCCGGCCCGTCCAGCCGCAGCCCCGGCAGGTGGGCGAAGGCCAGCGGCAGCGCCACCTCGGCGATCAGCGCCCGCGCCGCCGCCGCGCCGGCGCAGAAATGCGGCCCGGCACCAAAGCTGATCGCCGCGCCGGTGTCGCGGGTGATGTCGAAGGCGTCGGGGGCGTCGAAATGCGCCTCGTCGCGGTTGCCCGACGAGAACATGAAGAACACGCGCTCGTCCGGCTCGAAAGACACCCCGTTGACGGTATCGGCGCGCGCCACGCGGCGCGGCGACATGCCGATGGGCGAAATCCAGCGCGCGTATTCCTCGAACGCCTGTTGCCAGGTGGCGCGTCCGTCGCGGATCAGCGCCAATTGGTCGGGGTGGCCGAGCAGCGCCCAGATGGCCCCGGCGATGGCATCGCGCGGCTCGTTCTGGCCGCCCGAGATGATCAGCTTGATATTGGCCCGCAACGCCGCGTCGGGCAGATCGGCGCGTGCCTGCACCGCCAGCGCCGAGGGGGCGTCGCCTGCCTGCGCGGCGGGCAGCATGCGGTCGATATGCGCGTCGATGAAGGCGGTGCAGTCGTGGCAATGCGCCTCGACGTCGGCGTCACCCGCATAATTTGCGCAGCCGTCGATCATGCCCTGGCTGACGCGGTCCATCTCGTGCGCCTGCATTTCGGTCAGCCCGGTGATCAGCTTCAGCGCCTCGCCCGACACCGGCATCGCGTAGTCGCGCACCAGATCGCATTTGCCGCGCGCCTTGAGATCGGCGAGAATGCGTTCGGCATGGGCGCGAAACAGCGGCGTCCAGTGGTCGCGGACGGTGCGCGGGCTCAGTGCCGGGAACAGGATGCGGCGTTCGGCCTGGTGGTCGGCGCCGTCCTTGCGCATCATGTTCTCGCCCATCAGGATGGTCATCAACCCGTCGGGCTGGTGGCTCGAAAACGTCTCGATCCGTTTTTCCTGCTGGAAAATGTCGTCGCGACGGGTAAACAGGGTGGCGCCCAGTTGCGGCACGCGGGTCACCGGCGCCTCGCGCCGCATCCGCGCCAGCACCGGGTAGGGGTCGGCGTGAAAGGCGGCCGGGTCGATCCGGGTTTCGGGGGCGTCCGACATGGGGCGTTCCTTTGCCACGGGAAAACGGGCAGGGCCATGCGCCCGCCGGGCAAGAGCGTAGCGGCAATCGGAGGGCCGATCAATGAGCCGGGAATTCGAAACCGACGGGGGATTCGGCAGCCTGGGCCGGCTGGGCCTGATCGTGCTGTCCACCGACGAGTCGCTGGAGAACGAGGCGCGGCTGGTGCTGGGAAACCGGGCGGTAAGCCTGGTGCATACCCGCATCCCCGCCGAGGCCGACGTCACCCCCGAGACGCTGGGCATGATGGAGCACCGCCTGCCCGAGGCCGCGCGCCTGCTGCCGCAGGGCCAGGGCGCGATCGGCTACGGTTGCACCTCGGCCTCGACGCTGATCGGCCCCGAGCGCGTGGCAGACCTGGTGCGCACCGAAAACCCCGGCGCGCAGGTCAGCAACCCGATCTCGGCGGTGGTCGCGGCGCTCGACGCGCTGGACGTGCGCCGCATCGCCTATGTCTCGCCCTACCTGCCCACCGTCACGGCGCCGATGCGCGCCTACCTCCAGGCCCGCGGGGTCGACACGCTGATCGAGGACAGCTTCGCCGAAGGCAATGACAGAACGGTGGCGCATATATCGGAAAAATCCACCAGGAACATGGTCTTGCAGGCCGCTTTGAAAGAAGGGGTCGAAGCGGTTTTCGTCAGTTGCACCAACCTGCGAACCTTCGGCATCATCGACGCTGTCGAACAGGAAACCGGCCTACCGGTGGTCAGTTCCAACCAGGCGCTTTTGTGGCACATGCTGCGGCTTGCGGGCGTGGACGCGCGCGGCTGGGGGCCGGGGCGGTTGTTCACGCTCTAGCGTTCGCCACCTGACAAAAAGCTCCCAGTCTGCCTCAGAGGCGCCCCCGGTTTCTCGGAGCGAGGTTCGAGAGGCCGCAATGCGGGACGAAGCGGGCGCTTGGGTCGGTTTGGGAAGTGGTCAAGATTGGCCTTGAGCGGACGTTGAGGCGTGGCGCCAATGCGCGGAACAAAGGCGCGGAACGCGCCGCCGCGCAGCGCCCGACCGCCCCCTCGGGCGGGCGCTTTTGCGGGCGTATCAAGCTAATGATAACGCGGATGTATTTGGCGGGCATAAAGCGCGATCCATATTCGTTGCTGCGCCCACCCGGCGGTCGGGCACCGCGCGGCACCTCAGCCGGTCGCCTAATGTCCGCAACCGGCCAGGCGCTGCCAATACCGCGCCGGCCTGATCCGGCGCAAAGGGCTCGAACCCATCATCTGACCTTTTGCTCAAGGATGCCGGACAAGTGTCCGATACCTGCTTCCCTGGGGTGTCTTGTGTCAGGTGGCGATCACTAGCGTTCGCCACCTGACACCCGATGAAGGATCGGTCCGACACAACGAGCCCGAGTTGCTCTTTCAGATGACGACTTCGAACTGCGGCTGGCACCGAAAACGACACCCCCCGCGCGCAAACGGCGCCGAAGGCGCCGCGCCTTGACTCCGCGCTGGGGATGTAAAACGAATGGTAGCTCCCTCCCCATAGCCGCCTCTCGCGCCCTCGTCCGCGTCAACGAAGGCGCGTCAGAAGGGGCCGGGACACTTCCATCAGGTGACCAACACCAGCGCGGCGCTCAGCGCATCAGCTCGCGCATCGCTTCCTCGATTCCCGACAGCGTCATCGGCACCATGCGATCGGCGAATATCTCGCGGATCATGCCGATCGAATGGGTATAGCCCCAGTATTTCTCGGGCGCCGGATTGATCCAGACGTGGTCGGGCCACTGCTCGCGCGCGCGGGTCAACCAAGCCTGGCCAGATTCTGGGTTCCAGTGTTCGTTGGCGCCGCCGGGATAGGTGATCTCGTAGGGGCTCATCGACGCGTCGCCTACGAAAATGCATTTGTAGTCAGGCCCGTAGGTATGCATCACGTCCCAGGTCGGGATCACCCGATCCCAGCGGCGGCGATTGTCGCGCCAGACGCCTTCGTAAAGGCAGTTGTGGAAATAGTAGTGTTCGAGGTGCTTGAATTCCGACCGCGCGGCGGAAAACAGCTCTTCCACGGTTTTGACATGGGCGTCCATCGATCCGCCCACGTCCAGAAACAGCAACACCTTGATGGCGTTGCGCCGCTCGGGGCGGGTCTTGACGTCCAGGTATCCGTGCTCGGCGGTGGCGCGGATGGTTCCGTCGAGGTCCAGTTCCTCGTCGGCGCCGTCGCGGGCCCATTGGCGCAGGCGTTTGAGCGCCACCTTGATGTTGCGCGTGCCCAACTCGACGCTGTCGTCGAGGTTGCGGAACTCGCGCTTGTCCCAGACCTTGACGGCGCGCTGGTGGCGCGATTTCTCCTGCCCGATGCGCACGCCTTCGGGGTTGTAGCCGTAAGCGCCAAAGGGCGAGGTGCCGGCGGTGCCGATCCACTTGTTGCCGCCCTGGTGGCGGCTGTCTTGTTCCTTGAGGCGCTCCTTGAGCGTCTCCATCAGCTTGTCGAAGCCGCCCATGGCCTCGATCTCGGCCTTTTCCTCTTCGCTGAGATGCTTCTCGGCCATCTTTTCCAGCCAGTCGCGGGGGATGTCCACCGCTTCCAGCACGTCGTCCAGCTTGATATCCTCCAGCCCCTTGAAGGCGGCGGCGAAGGCGCGGTCGAAACGGTCGAGGTTGCGCTCGTCCTTCACCATGGCGCTGCGCGCGAGGTAGTAGAACGCCTCGACATCATAGGTTGCCAGCCCCGATTTCACCGCTTCCAGGAAAGTCAGGTATTCGCGCAGGCTGACCGGGATGCCGGCCTCGCGCAGCTTGTCGAAGAACGGCACGAACATGGCGTCACATCACCGCCGCGCGGTGCAGGGCCAGCGTCACGAAAAGCCCGCCGAGCGCGAAAATCAACATGTAGACAAAGGCATATTGCGCGATGTCCAGGCCGCTGCCCTTGCGCCGCGCGGCCAGGACAGCACCCACCAGCGCCCCCAGGAATGCCCCTGCCAATACGATCATGCCTATCCGCCGCTCCTGCTTGCCGGGTTGAGAGCGGCAATCTCGCGCAGCTTGGCGCGCACCGCCCCACCGGGGCCGAATCCGTAGCGTGCCCAGCCCAGACTGTCCAGCCGCACGCTGCGCGCCTCCGATACGCGGCGCGTCATCGCCAGCGCCTCGGCGCGCAGCATCATCAGCGTCGACATCAGCGCCGCGTTCTCGGCCCGCGCGGCGACAACGAGCGCCGGTGCGATCCGCTCGAGCGCCTGCCCGGCATTGCCCACGGCGATGTCGTGGGCGGCGAGGTGACTGGCAAGGTGCGCACGGTGCAGTTCGGTGTCGGGGCGGGCGGTGAAGATCCGGTCGGCGGTGTCGAAATGGCGCCGCGCGGCCTGTGCATCGACTGCCTGCAACAGCCGCCCGAGCGCGTAATGCGCAAAACCGGCGCGGTGGTCGGCCCAGCCCTCGGCGCGCGCGATCGCCACCGCGCGCCGGGCGGCACGGCGGCGAACGTCGGCGCGGACATCGCGGCCAAGGGCCGTCTCCATCGCGTTGATCCAGGCGCGCGGCGTCGGCGGCAGCGGGCGCGGCGGGCGGTTCTCGCCGGGCGGGTTGAGACGTGCGAGAATCGCCGGCAGGCGGCGCGCGACCTGCGCGCGGCTCATGCCTGACTGCAACTCGGGCGCGTAATAGGCGCGCAGGATCAGCATGTCGAACCCGGTCAGCACGGCATGCACGTTGTCGTCGTTGAACACCGAATCGGGCAGGCGATAGAGGTCGTTGAGCGGACCGAGCGCCTGCGCCAGTTCCTCTTGCAGGCAGTCGCGTATTTCCTGCGGGGGGGCGTCGGAGGGCACGAAAATGGCCACCTTGCGCCGCTCGGCCAGTTGCGCCCAGTCGGTTTCAGGTGTCCAGCGACGGTTGCGGTACTCCGACAGGCGACTGATGCCCGGCACCACGAAACAGGCCGCCTGCGGCAGGAAGCGGCGAATGTCCTCGCGGCTGATCGCCGCGACGGTGAGGTTCGGCGTCTCGCCCGTGCCGGCCAGTGCGATGTCCAGCCCCGCCTCGCGGCGCAGCCGCACCAGCAGGCGATCGAGGTCGCGGCGCATGTGCGCCGGTGCGTCACCACGCAACCCGACGCGGATCGGCGCTTCGAAGCGCGTCAGCCGGGGCAGGGTGCGGCCCGATTCGAGCTGGAAGCTCAGGTCGAGGAAATCGCGCGCGATGTCGGCATTGGCCCGCTTCGATGGCTGCGGGTGCGCCGACGAAAAGCTTTTCATCGCCGGCATCGCCGGCGCGGTGGCCCGGGCGGCGCGGGTGGGGCCGTCGGGGGGCGTCCCCGCAGGCATGCAGGCGGCGGCCAGCGATAGGCTGGCCGCCAGCAGCAGACGCCGTGCAAGGCGCCCGGGGCAGAAGATACGGGTACTCGTTACGCGTGTCATGCTTGGGTCATGACTCCTTGTTTGCGGCGGCGCGCGCGGCCTCTGGGCATCCCGGCTAGCCCATCAGTGCGGCGAAAATGTGGTGAGTGCAACGCGCCCGCCACGCTGTTTCGTGCCCCCGGCCGGGCCTCAGCCGCGCCCGCGCGCCATGAAGGCCAGACGCTCGAACAGGTGTACGTCCTGTTCGTTCTTGAGCAGCGCGCCGTGCAGCTTGGGCAGGGCACTGGCCCCCTCGCGGTGCAGATCCTGCGCGCTCAGGTCCTCGGCCAGCAGCAGCTTGAGCCAGTCCAGCACCTCCGAGGTCGAGGGCTTCTTCTTGAGCCCCGGCTGCTCGCGCAGCTCGTAGAACTGCGTCAGCGCGGTGGTCAGGAGCTGTTCCTTGATGCCCGGGTGATGCACCTCGACGATGCGGCGCATGGTGTCGGGGTCGGGAAAGCGGATGTAGTGGAAAAAGCACCGCCGCAGAAAGGCGTCGGGCAGCTCCTTTTCATTGTTCGACGTGATGATGACGATGGGGCGATGGCTGGCGCGGATCATCTCGCCGGTCTCGTAGACGTGGAATTCCATCCGGTCGAGTTCCTGCAACAGGTCGTTGGGAAACTCGATATCGGCCTTGTCGATCTCGTCGATCAGCAGCACGACCTTTTCATCGGTTTCGAACGCCTGCCACAGCTTGCCCTTGCGGATGTAGTTGGCCACGTCGTGCACGCGCTCTTCGCCAAGCTGGCTGTCGCGCAGGCGGCTGACGGCATCGTATTCGTAAAGCCCCTGCTGCGCCTTGGTCGATGACTTGATGTTCCATTCGATCATCCGCAGACCGAGGGCGCCGGCCACTTGGCGGGCCAGTTCGGTCTTGCCGGTGCCGGGCTCGCCCTTGACCAGCAGCGGGCGCTCCAGGGTCACCGCGGCGTTGACCGCCACGGTCAGATCCTCGGTGGCGACATATTCGGACGTACCTTCGAATTTCATGGGGTCTCCAAGCTGTTATGCGCTGCACTTGCAGTACAGTAGCGTGAACGGATTTTCCCTGCAACGCACGCCCGATCGGGTAGTGACATTCCCCGGCCCCTGCGGTATCTGACCGCCACGCAAGGGGGGTGCCAGATGTCGAAGGACGTGGCGATGACAGAGGTTGGCCTTTATGAAGGAGCGGATATGAAATCGGAAACTTTCCTGCCCGAAGATTACCGCCCGGCGGAAGACGAACCGTTCATGAATGCGCGGCAACTGGAATATTTCCGCCGCAAGCTCTGGCAGTGGAAGGAGGACATCCTCGCTGACAGCCGCGATACGATCGAGGGTTTGCAGGACGGGGCGCGCAACATCCCCGACGTCACCGACCGCGCCAGCGAGGAAACCGACCGCGCGCTGGAGCTGCGCACCCGCGACCGCCAGCGCAAGCTGGTGGCCAAGATCGACGCGGCGCTGCGCCGCATCGAGACGGGCGAATACGGCTATTGCGAAAAGACCGGTGACCCGATCAGCCTCAAACGGCTCGACGCGCGCCCGATCGCGACCATGACGCTGGAGGCGCAGGAGCGCCACGAGCGTCGTGAAAAGGTTCATCGCGACGACTGACCCCGGCGGCAGAACATGTGCAGCGCATAGGAACGCCGGGGCCGTCGCGCACCGGCGTTTTCGTTTCGTGAAAGGCGATCCATGCAGATCGAGGGACTCAAGGCCGTGGTGATCGGCGCCGGGATCGGCGGGCTGGCGGTGGCGCGGGCGCTGGCGCTGCGCGGTGCCCGCGTGACGGTGCTGGAGCAGGCCGAGGCAATCGAGGAGGCCGGCGCCGGCCTGCAGATCAGCCCCAATGGCGCCGCCGTTCTCAGGGCGCTGGGGCTGGAAGAGGGCTTGCGCGCCGGCGGCGCCATCGAGGCGCGGGCGGTGGCGCTGCACGACCAGGCCGGCGCGCCGGTGCTGCGGCTGGACCTGACGCAGCTTTCGGCGCGTGGCTACCATTTCGTGCACCGCGCCGACCTGGTCGACCTGCTGGCGCAGGGGGCGCGCGACGCCGGCGTGAAGATCCGGCTGCTGCAACAGGTCGACCGCGTCACCCCCGGCCCGCGGCCGCGACTGGTGATGGCCAACGGTGCCGAACTGGACGCCGATCTGGTTGTGGGCGCCGACGGGCTGCATTCGCGGCTGCGCCCGGTGCTCAACGGCGCCGACGCGCCGTTCTTCACCGGCCAGGTGGCCTGGCGCGCGGTGATCGACGCGGCCGGCCTGGATGCCGCGCCGGTGGCCCGGGTGGACATGGGCGCGGGGCGCCACGTGGTCAGCTACCCGCTTCGTGCGGGCGCCGCGCGCAACATCGTCGCCGTGGAGGAACGCGGCGAGTGGACGGCCGAGGGCTGGCACCACCGTGCCGACCCGGACGCGATGCGCGCGGCATTCGCCGGTCTTGGCCCGCAGGTGCGCGAGATGCTGGCGCGGGTCGAAACGGTGAATGTCTGGGGGCTGTTCCGCCACCCGGTGGCGCGGGTCTGGCAGCACGGCCACTGCGCGCTGTTGGGCGACGCGGCGCATCCGACGCTGCCGTTCCTGGCGCAAGGCGCGTGCATGGCGCTGGAGGATGCCTGGGTACTGACCGACGCGCTTGCGGCGGGCGACAGCATCGACGCGGGCCTCGCCGCCTATCAGCAGCGCCGCGCCCCGCGCGTGCGCCGCGTGATCGCGGCGGCCAACGGCAACGCCTGGAAATACCACCTGCGCCGGGGGCCGTTCCGGCTGGCCGCGCACGCCGCGCTGCGGTTGGGCGGGCGGCTGGCGCCGGGGGCGATGGTACACAGTTTCGACTGGCTGTATGAGCACGACGTGACGCAGGCGGGGTGAGGCGGGAACGGCGCCACCCGCGCCGGCCCATGGCCGTTCGTGGCGGTCCCATGCGCAGAGCGCCAATCGCGGATTGGGGTCCAAAGCAGCCATCAGATGGGTTTGACGCAGTAGATGCGTGACTTGATTCGGTGCGCCCCCAAGGGCAGACTGGAGCAATTGTTTTCTGCTTAGGGAGGAACATATGCGCTCTTTTCTTGGAACTTTAGCATTCGCTGCCCTCGTCCTGTCCGTCATGGCTGGCGGCACGGTCCAGGCCCAGGCGGCGGACACGCGATTGTGGACAACGGCTTCTGCCTCTTCTGGAAATTGCCGCGCCTATTCCCGTGCGACAGGGCCGGAACAATTCAACGCAACTGTCACAGGTTTCAGTTGGCCCATGCCGAAAGGCAGCGGGGCAGAATTCATCGACAGGACGATCCTGCATCTCAATGCGGCCGCCGCAGGCAGGGCAAACAACAAGGCATTGCTGGCGCGTTTGCTCACGGCCGCGAATTCCGGGGCCTATACCCGCCTTGATTTTGGCGCGCGTGGTGGGGCAAGCCCGTCATTCCTGACCTCTGTCATGGTTCGTGCCGTTGCCCATGCGGTGTCTTACCTGCGCGAAAGGAATGGGATTTCGGTTGGCGAGCTCAAGACGATCGATAGCTGGGTTCGGGTGCTGTTGCGCAATTCCGGCAAGAGAGCGGGCTCGACCGATCACAAAGCCAGCATTGCCGCCGCCAACCTCGCCTGGGGGGCTGCGACCGGGGATACGCGTTTGTTCAGACGCGGGATGTCATCGCTTGATCGCGTGATGGGCAAAATCCGCAACACGCCGAGATTCGACTCCAGGGTGCGCGTGAATACCGAAGCATTGCCGGTCGTGCTGATGGCGGCCCACGTCTTGCGGTTGAACGGTATCGACTATTTTTCCAAGAAGTTCGGGAAGCACAGCCTTCATGATGTTGTCGCCTACCATGCCGCTTGGGTCAGCCAGACCGGCACCAAAAAGGTGAAAACCGAGGCGATAGCAGATAATGTCGCCCGCTCCATCATGAAAAGCGATGGCTGGGGAACGCATCAAGCCTGGATCCCCCTGTACCTGGCGCATTTCCCCAAAGGGCATGCTGCATCGGAAGTTCGAACACTGCATGCCCAAGTCAAACGGGCGCAAAACATCCCTTACTATGGACGCAATATGGGCGTGCATTCTGCGTGCTATTTCGGCTTGCGATAAGTATCGACGGTGCGCCCGTTTCCAGCGGTACGCCCCTTGAATCTGTCTGCCGGGGCGTGCCGCGATTCAATCGCAAACGGCTAGAAGACGGGCGCGCGACCGCCCGGTAAGGCGACAATGCCCTACCCGTACATCGCGCGGCTGCGCCGGAAGCTCAGCAACTGGCGGGTTTCCTCGTCCCACAGGTGGCGGCGCGCGCAGGCCAGGCTTTCGCGAATCGTCATCTGTTGCGCATTGGCGAGGTCGTGATGGTCGCGCAGCACCTCGGGCAGACGATAGAACGGGATGCGGCTGTAGAGGTGGTGGATGTGATGCACCCCGATATTGGCCGTGAACCAGCGCAAAAGCCCCGGCATCACGTAGTGCGAAGAGCCGTGCAGCGCCGCCTCGTGCAGTTGCCAGTCGTGGTCGCGGTCCCACATTGTGTCTTCGAACTGGTGCTGGACGTAGAACAGCCACACCCCTGCCGAGGCGGCAACCAACACCGTCGGCACGAACACGGCGAACAGCACCCCCCAGCCGCCCAGCCAGACGATCAGCGCCGTTGCCGCGACCAGCGCCGCGTTGGTGGTCATGGCGCTGAGCCAATAACGCCAGCCGGCACGCATCAGCCCCAGCGGCACGCGGTTCTGCACCAGGAACAGGTATGTCGGGCCCAGCCCGAACAGCACCAGCGGGTTGCGATACAGCCGGTAGAGCATCCGCCGGTGCCACGGCCGGGCGCGGTATTCGGCCACGGTCAGCGTGTGCACATCGCCCAGGCCGCGCTTGTCCAGGTTGCCATGCGAGGCATGATGGATCGAATGCGTGCGCCGCCACACATCGTAGGGCGTCAGCGTCAGCACACCAAGGCCGCGCCCGACCCATTCGTTGGCGTGGCGGTTGGCGAAATAGGCACCGTGGCCGCAATCGTGCTGGATCACGAACAGCCGCACCAGGAAGCCGCCGTTGATCGCCGCCAGCAACACCGACAGCAGCGGGCTGAGCGACATCGCCCACCACGCCAGCGCCCAGATCGCCACCAATGGCGCCAGGCTGATGGCCAATTCCATGATGCTGCGCCACAGGATCGGTTCGCGGTAGCGCGCCAGCGTTCTTATCCAGTTGCGGGCGGGGATGGCGGGGTCGGCCTGGGCCGTTTCGGTCGGGTTTGTTGGCACGGTCGGCTTTCGCAAGGTCAGAATCAGCCGCCAAGGCGACTGCGCCGCGGGCGCAGGCCATGAAGGAGGGTTGCGCGCACCTTGCGGCGAACCGGCGCCCGCCGCAAGGGCAAAGCGGTTCGGTCAGTCTTTCAGGCGGATAAGCGCGTGTCTCTTCTTGCCCGCCGACAGCTTGACCGGGCTGGCCAGGTCGGCGGCGGTCAGCATCCGGCCCGCATCCGACAGCGGCGCATCGTCCAGTCGCGCGGCGCCTTCGGCGATCAGGCGCTTGGCGTCCTTGCCCGATTTGGCCAGCCCCGAACGCACGATCGCCTGCACCACCGACACCCCCGCGCCCATCTCGTCGACCGACAGCACCAGCGTCGGCAGGTCGTCGCCCGCGCCGCCCTTCTCGAACACCTCGCGCGCGGTGGCCTCGGCGGCGGCGGCGGCCTCGCGCCCATGGCAGAGCGTCGTCACCTCGTTGGCCAGCACGATCTTGGCCTCGTTGATCTCGGCCCCGCCCAGGGCGCCGAGCCGGTCGCATTCGTCCACCGGCAGCTCGGTATAGAGCTTGAGGAACCGGCCCACATCGGCATCGGCCGTATTGCGCCAGAACTGCCAGAATTCGTAAGGGCTGCGCATCTCGGCATTCAGCCACACCGCGCCATCGGCGCTCTTGCCCATCTTCTTGCCGTCTGCGGTGGTCAAGAGCGGGGATGTCAGCCCGAAGACCTCGTGGTCGATCACCCGGCGTGTCAGGTCGATGCCATTGACGATATTGCCCCACTGGTCCGAGCCACCCATCTGCAACCGGCAGCCATAGCGGCGGTTCAGTTCCATGAAATCATAGGCTTGCAGGATCATGTAGTTGAATTCGAGGAACGACAGCGATTGTTCGCGGTCCAGCCGCGACTTGACGCTCTCGAACGACAGCATCCGGTTGACGCTGAAATGCCGGCCCACGTCGCGCAGGAATTCCAGGTAGTTCAGCCCGTCCAGCCATTCGGCATTGTTCAGCATCAGCGCCCCGGAGGCGCCGTCGTCATAGCTCAGATACTTGGCGAAGACCTGCTTCATTCCGTCGATATTGGCGTCGATCTGCTCGGGCGTCAGCAGCGGGCGCTCGTCGGCGCGAAAACTCGGGTCGCCCACCTTGGTGGTGCCGCCGCCCATCAGCGTGATCGGCTTGTGCCCGGTCTTTTGCAGCCAGCGCAGCATCATGATCTGGATCAGCGAGCCCACATGCAGCGATTTCGCGGTGGCGTCGAAGCCGATATACCCCGGGACGATGCCGGCGCACAGCGCCTCGTCGAGCCCCTGGTAATCGGTGCAGTCGGCCATGAAGCCGCGCTCGATCATCACGCGCATGAAATCCGATTTCGCATGGTAGGTCATCGCTGTTGTCCCCTGGCCGTTTGCGCGGCATGTATAGGCAGGCGCAGAGCAAAGGAAAAGGGCATGTTGAGCGCAGGGACGGTCACGGCGCTGGGGGCGATGTCGGGTACCTCGCTCGATGGCGTCGATGCCGCGGTGGTGGTGACCGACGGCGAGACGATCACCGGCTTCGGCCCGGTGGCCTACCGCGCCTATGACGCCGAGGAACAGGCGTGCCTGCGCGCCGCACTGGGCAAGTGGCCGGGCGACGAGTTGCGCGCCGCCGCGCAGGTGGTGGAGCGCGCCCACGAAGAGCTGCTGGCAGGATTCGAAGGCGTCGATCTGGTGGGGTTCCACGGCCAGACCCTGGCGCACGATCCGGGCGCGCGCGGCACGCACCAACTGGGCGACGGCGATGCGCTGGCGCAGGCGCTGGGCGTGCCGGTGGTATGGGATTTCCGCGGCGCCGATATCCGGCTGGGCGGGCAGGGGGCGCCGCTGGCGCCGTTCTTTCACCACGCCTGCGCGCGCTGGATCGGGGCGCGCGCGCCGCTGGCCTTCCTCAACCTCGGCGGGGTCGGCAACCTGACATGGGTGGACCCGCGCGTCGCGCGCCCCGAGGACGCGGGCGCGCTGCTGGCGTTCGACACCGGGCCTGCGAACGCGCCGCTCAACGACCTGATGATGCGGCGCCGGGGGCGGCCGTTCGACGCGGGCGGCGCGCTGGCCGCGCAAGGCCGGGTGGCCGAGGGCGCGCTGGAGATGTTTCTCGACGACGCCTGGTTTCTCAGGATGCCGCCGAAATCGCTGGACCGTGACGCCTTTGCCGGCATGCTGGAGCTGGTGCGCGAATTGCCCGATGCCGATGCCGCCGCGACGATGACGGCGATGGCGGCGGCGGCGGTGATGCGCGGGGTGGAGCACTGCCCCGCCCCGCCCGAGCGGATCCTGGTCGCCGGCGGCGGCCGCCACAACCCGGTGATGATGGAGATGCTGCGCGCCGGGCTCGACTGCCCCGTGCAGCCGGTCGAGGCCGTGGGCCTGGACGGCGACATGCTCGAGGCGCAGGCGTTCGCCTACCTGGCGGTCAGGGTGGCGCGCGGGCTGCCCACGTCGTCGCCCGCCACCACCGGCGTGCGCGCCGCGGTGGGTGGCGGCACCGTCTCGCGCCCCGGCGGGTGAGCCGCGGCGGCCGGGCAGGGCAGGGGCGCTGCCCCTCTTGGCCTGCGGCCAATTCACCCCGGGATATTTTCGGCCAGAAGAAACACGCGCGTGGCTCTGCACTGTCCTTCATCTTGCTTCGAATACGCCCGCCACGTCAACGCGCGTCGAGGTCCGGCCGGGAAAGCGCGATCAGGAGTCGCGGGCCACGCGGGCGGCGCGCCCGCCACGGCGCTTTTTGAGCAACGGCGCGCGGGCCGGCAGGTCGGCCATGATGGTGCGGCGTTCTTCGGGCGTGAGGCGCGACCAGGATGCGATCTCGTCGGCGGTGCGAAGGCACCCCGCGCAAAGCCCGGCCTGCGGGTGGATCACGCAAACCCTGACGCAGGGGCTTTCGACCTCGTCGCGTTTCCATGTCCCGTCGCTCATCGCGTGCCCTTCATGTGATGCAACCGGTCCAGCATGCCTTGCAGGATATAGGACGCGGCGACGTGGTCGATCACCTGTGCGCGACGTTTGCGTGTCGTATCCGCTTCGAGCAGGGCGCGTTCGGCGGCCACGGTGGACAGGCGTTCGTCCCAGAAACCAATCGGCAGATCGGTGAGCCGCGAGAGGTTGCGCGCGAAGGCACGGGTGGACTGGCAGCGCGGCCCCTCGCTGCCGTCCATGTTGCGCGGCAGGCCCAGGACCAGCCCGGCGATATCGCGCGCCGCCGCGAGGTCGAGCAGACGCGCGGCGTCGAGCCCGAACTTGCGCCGTCGGATGGTCTCCAGCGGGGTGGCGACGCTGCGTTGCAGGTCGCTGACCGCGAGGCCGATGGTCTTGTCGCCCAGGTCCAGCCCCATGAGCGCACCGACGGCGGGCAGCGCATCGGCAAAGGCGTCCGGTGCGTCATGCACCATGACGCGGCCCGCTCACTCCGACACCCCGGCACGCACGGCGGCGGCGCGCAGTTGTTCCAGCGCCTGCGGCTGCCCGGCGAAGGCCTGTTTCGCGTCGCTCCAGGCCTGTTGCGCGCGCTCGGTTTCGCCCAGCACCCCGTAGGCGCCGATCAGCCGTGCCCATTCCGCGGCCGTGCCGCCCTCGTCGGCAAGCCGCTCGGACAGACCGGTAACCATGCTGCGGATCATCTGCTGGCGCTCTTCGGCGCTCATATCGGCGGCGGCCTGCCTGTCCTCGGCGTTGGGGCCGCGCAGGGCCGGCGCGGCCTCTCCGGGTTGCGGGGCCGTGTAGTTGACGCCGGCCCGCCGCGCCACCTGGCCGATCTGTTCGCGGATCGGGGCGATCCACGGCGCGTCGCCGGGGCCCTCTTCCAGCAGCGCGCGCCAGACCTTGAAGGTGCGGTCGGGCCGCCCCGTCTGCGCCGCCATCAGTCCCATGTAGTAGCGCGCCGCACCATGCCTTGGATCGCGCCGCAGCGCCGCCATCAGCGCCTTTTCCGCCTCGGGCGAGACATAGCCGCGCGCGGCGATGATCATCAGCTCGGCGTAGTCTGCGTATTCCTCGGCGCCGGCGCGGTCGCCGAGCATCGACAAGAGCTTCTCCTGCGCCTTGTAGGCGGCGCGGAAATTGCCCATGTTGGCCTCGTTGCGCACCAGCAGCCGCAGGCCGCGCACGTCACCGGGACGGTTGGCGACCGCGGCGCGCAGCTTTTCCATCAGCTCCGCGAATTCCGGCGCCACGTCGCGCGGCGGGCTGGCGGGCAGGTCGCCCTCGACCTCGGCCTGCGAGGGGCGGCTTTCACGCGCCACCTCGGCGTTGGCAAGGCGTTGTTGCAGCCCCATGTCGGGCTTGCCCGGCGTGCCCAGCACCAGGTAGAGGCCCGCCGAGCCGCCGATCAGCACCACAGCCCCCAGAACCGCCGCGGCGCGCCCCGCCGCCGCGGGCTGGCCCGGACCGGTGCCGGTGCCGGTGGATTCCAGTTGGGCATCGGCGGCCAGAATGCGGCGCGATATCTCGGCACGAATACGTTCGGCATCGGCGTCCGCGATGGCGCCGCGCGCGCGCTCGCGGTCGACCTCGGCCAACTGGTCGCGATAGACCTGCAAGTCGTAGGCCGCCGGTGACGCGGCGCCGGCGCGTCCGCGCAGCATCGCCAGTGCCAGCAGCGCCGCCACGGCGGTGGCGAGCGCCCCGCTGATGATCCAGAACAGCATCCATGCCTCCATAGTTTCCATTGTCCCATGTAGCGATCACCGGGCGCACGCAAAAGGGCAAACTGTCGTGATCGCCGGGCATGTCGCAACCACGCGCCAATGTGACGTTTCAAAACAGGGACGCGCCGCGGCTTGGGTGCAGATAACGGGTGCGGCGTTGCACGCGACCGGATTCGAGGCGGGAGGCCCCCATGAGACGATATTCAGCCTTTGCCATCGCGCGCGAGGCGTTGCGTTATCACGCCGGTTGGGAAAAGGCCTGGGCCAGCCCCGAGCCCAGGCGCAAATACGACGTCGTCATCGTCGGTGCCGGCGGTCACGGACTGGCCACGGCGTTCTACCTCGGGCGCAATTTCGGCATCACCAACGTGGCGGTGATCGAAAAGGGCTGGCTGGGCGGCGGCAACACCGGCCGCAATACCACGATCATCCGCTCCAACTACCTGCAGGACCCGTCGGCGGCCATCTACGAGAAATCCCGCTCGCTTTACGAGACGATGAGCCAGGACCTCAACTACAACGTCATGTATTCGCCCCGCGGCGTGATGATGCTGGCCCAGACCCAGGCCGAGGTGCGCGGCTACCTGCGCACCGCGCAGGCCAACACCCTGCAAGGGGTCACGACGCGCTTCATCGACCCGCCCGAGGTCAAGAAACTGGTGCCGATCATCAACCTCGACGGGCCGCGCTACCCGGTGCTGGGCGCCCTGTGGCAGGATCGCGCCGGCACCGCGCGCCACGACGCGGTGGCCTGGGGCTATGCGCGGGCATGCTCGGACATGGGGATGGACATCATCCAGCAATGCGAGGTCACCGCCGTGCGCCGCGAGGGCGGCCGCGTGGTGGGCGTCGATACCAGCCGTGGCGCCATCGACTGCGACAAGCTGGGTATCGTTGTCGCCGGCAACTCGGGCGTCATGGCCGAACGCGCGGGCTTTCGCCTGCCGATCGACAGCGTGGCGTTGCAGGCGCTGGTCAGCGAGCCGATCAAGCCCTGCATGGACGTGGTGGTGATGGCCAACACCGTGCACGGCTACATGAGCCAGTCCGACAAGGGCGAAATGGTCATCGGCGGCGGCGCCGACGGCTACAACAACTACACGCAGCGCGGCAGTTTCCACCATATCGAGGAAACCGTGCGCGCGCTGGTCGAGACCTTCCCGATGGTTTCGCGCCTCAAGATGCTGCGCCAGTGGGGCGGCATCGTCGACATGACCGGCGACCGCTCGCCGATCCTCAGCAAGACGCCCGTCGAGGGCGTGTTCATCAATTGCGGCTGGGGCACCGGCGGGTTCAAGGCAACGCCGGGCTCGGGCTGGGCGATGGCCGAGCTGATGGCCAAGGGCCACTCGCCGCTGGCCGAGGCCTATACGCTCGACCGCTTCAGGGAAGGCCGCTTCATTGATGAGAGCGTGGCGGCGGGGGTGGCGCATTGATGCGGGTTGAATTCCAAGCGCCGGGGCGCAGCCCCGGATCGCGCCCGACCCGCCCCCGGGCGGTGCGATGCAACATGATCGAGGGAGTCATGCCATGCTGATCCTCCACTGCCCCTATTGCGGCGTCATGGCCGACGAAACCGAACTGCACGGCGGCGGCGAGGCGCACCTGACGCGCCATGGCCCCGGCTCCAGCGACGAGGAATTCCACGACTACCTGTTCGCCAAGGAAAACCCCCGCGGCGTGCATTTCGAACGCTGGCGCCACGTCAACGGCTGCGGCAAGTGGTTCCACGCCGCGCGCGACACCGCCACGCTCGAGGTCTTCGGCACCTATTCCGCCCAGACCACCGAGCCACCGCAGGCCATCCGCGACGCGATCACCGCCAGGCGCCCGGGCTGGACGTGGCGCCACCTCGCCGGCAGCGCGAAATGACCCTTCTTCTGGCCGAAAATATCCTCGGGGGGTCCGGGGGGCAGACAGCCCCCGGCCGCTCTCCGCCAAAACGAGGACCCGAGCATGAGCACACGCCTCGCCACAGGTGGCCGCCTGATCGACCGCTCCAGGCTGCAAAGCTTCACCTTCAACGGTGCCCGCATGACCGGCTTTGCCGGTGACACGCTGGCCTCGGCGCTTCTGGCCAACGACCGGATGATGCTGGGCCGCTCGTTCAAGTACCACCGCCCGCGCGGGCTGGTCGCCAGCGGCGCCGAGGAACCCAACGCGCTGGTGGGCCTGGGCCATGGCGCCCGGTTCGAGCCCAACCAGCGCGCCACCACGACCGAGCTGTTCGACGGCGCGCAGATGATCAGCCAGAACCACTGGCCCAGCCTCGAATACGACATCGGCGCGGTGAACCAGGCCTTCGCCCGGTTCCTGCCGGCGGGGTTTTACTACAAGATGTTCCTGTTCCCGCGCGTCTTCTGGAAACACGTCTACGAGCCGTTCGTGCGCCAGTCCGCCGGGCTGGGCAAGGCGCCCGACGCGGAAACCCGCGACGCCGACACGTATGAGCATTTCTACGCTTACACCGACGTGCTGGTGATCGGGGGCGGTGTCGCGGGGTTGCAGGCCGCACTGGCGGCGGGGCGCACCGGTGCCAGGGTGCTGTTGATCGAACAGACGCCGCACTGGGGCGGGCGGGCGCCGGTCGATGGCGGCGAGGTCGCCGATCAGCCGGTCGATGATTTCGTGAACCAGTGTGTTGCTGATCTGGAAGCAATGCCCAACGTCACCCTGCGCACCCGCTGCATGGGCGCCGGGGTCTATGATCATGGCTACGTTCTGGGCTACGAGCGCATCAGCGATCACGCCCCCGGCATGGACGGCCCGCGCCACCGGCTGTGGCGCATCCGCGCGCGCCAGGTCGTCACCGCCACCGGCGCCATCGAACGGCCGCTGTCGTTCGCCGGCAACGATGTGCCGGGCGTGATGCTGGCCTCGGGCCTGCGCGACTACGTAGTCAACTGGGGCGTCTCGGCGGGCGACCGCACCGTCGTGGTGACCAACAACGACGATGCCTACCGCACCGCCATCGCGCTCAGGCACGCGGGGCTGGAGGTGCCGGTGATCCTCGACGCCCGCGCCGCGGGCGGCGGCGCGCTGGCCGATGCGGCGCGCGAACTCGGCATCCGGGTGGAAAACGGCAAGGGCATCGCCAGGGTCACGGGCAGCAAGCGCGTCACCGGGGTGGCGATCTGCGCCCAGGCCGGCGAGGGTGCGGTGCTCGAAGAGGTGCCCTGCGACGCGGTGGCGATGTCGGGCGGCTGGTCGCCGGTGGTACACCTGTGGTCGCATTGCGGCGGCAAGCTGACATGGGACGAGGGCAGCGCGATGTTCCGCCCCGATGCGGACCGCGCGCCCACTGGCCATGACGGCGCGCCCTTCGTCACCGCCTGCGGTGCGGCGAACGGTGAATTCGACCTCGCCGCCATCCTCAAGGATGCCCACGCCGCCGGCCAGGCCGCCGCGCGCGCCACCGGCCACAAACCGGGCCGCAAGGCCGCGCCCAAGGCGCAGGCCGGCGAGGAGGCGCCGCTGGAGCCCGTCTGGCTGATGCCCCAGGGCGCCGGGATCAAGCTGCGGATGAAAGCGTGGCTGGACTACCAGAACGACGTCAAGGTCTCGGACGTGCAACTGGCCGCGCGCGAGGGGTATGAAAGCGTCGAGCACACCAAGCGCTATACCACGCTGGGCATGGCCACCGACCAGGGCAAGCTGAGCAATATCAACGGCCTGGCGATCCTGTCGGATGCATTGGGCCAGCCGATCCCGCAGACCGGCACCACCACCTTTCGCCCGCCCTACACGCCGATCAGCTTCGGCGCCATCGCCGGCGAGGCGCGCGGTCCCCTGTTCCAGCCCATCCGGCGCACCCCGATCCACGACTGGCACGAGGCGCAGGGCGCCTACATGGAACCCGTCGGCCAGTGGCAGCGGCCCTATTGTTTCCCGCAACCGGGCGAAAGCCATGACGACGCCGTGGCGCGTGAAATCAGGGCCACCCGCGACAGCCTCGGCCTGCTCGACGCCTCGACGCTGGGCAAGCTGATCGTCAAGGGCCCCGACGCGGGCCGCTTCATGGACATGATGTACACCAACATGATGTCCACCCTGGCGGTCGGCAAATGCCGCTACGGGCTGATGTGCAGCGAGAACGGATTCCTGATGGATGACGGCGTCGTGGCGCGCCTGTCCGACGACACCTGGCTGTGCCACACCACCACCGGCGGGGCCGAACGCGTGCACGCCCACATGGAGGAATTCCTGCAAACCGAATGGTGGGACTGGCAGGTCTATGTGGTCAACGTGACCGAGCAGTACGCGCAGTTCGGCGTCGTCGGCCCCAACGCGCGCAAGGTGCTGGAAAAGCTGGGCGGCGTCGATGTCTCGAAAGAGGCGCTGGCGTTCATGCAATGGACCGAGGGAACGCTGGCGGGTGTTGATAGCCGCATCTTCCGCATCTCGTTTTCCGGCGAGTTGAGCTATGAAATCGCCGTCCCGGCCAGCATGGGGCGCGCCTTCTGGGACAGGTTGCTGACCGCCGGGAAAGAATACGGCGTCACCCCATACGGAACCGAGGCATTGCATGTCATGCGCGCCGAAAAGGGCTTCATCATGATCGGGGATGAAACCGATGGCACGGTGATTCCGCAGGACCTGGGCCTGAACTGGGCCATATCGAAGAAGAAGGACGACTATATCGGCAAACGCGCGCAGGCGCGCAGCCACATGGTCGACCCCGACCGCTGGAAGCTTGTGGGGCTGGAAACGCTCGACGGCAGCGTGCTTCCCGACGGCGCCTATGCCGTGGGCGAGGGCGTCAACGCCAACGGCCAGCGCGTGGTGCAGGGGCGGGTTACCTCGACCTATCACTCGCCCACGCTGGATCGGGGAATCGCCATGGGGCTGGTGCTCCACGGTCCCGACCGGATGGGCGAGGTGCTGGAGTTTCCGCGCCTCGACGGCAGCGTTGTCCAGGCGAGACTCGTCGATCAGGTCTGGTACGACAAGGACGGGGACAAGCAAAATGTCTGAAGCGGCAAGCGCGCTCGACGGCGCATCCTTCGAAGGCCTGGTGCGGGTGGCCGATGCCGGGTTGCGGGGCATGGTGACGCTGCGCGGCGATCTCGGCGCCGACGCGCTGCACGCCGCCGTCAAGCAGGTCAGCGGCTGCGACATGCCCGGTCAGCGCAAGATCACCGCCGCCGGCGACAGCGCGGTGGCCTGGATGGCCCCCGACGAGGCGCTGCTGCTTTGCCCGCACGGGCAGGCCGACGCGACCTGCGCGGCGCTGGCGCGGGCGCTCGACGGCGTGCACCACCTGGCGGTCAACGTGTCGGACGCGCGGGCGACATTCGCGCTGGAGGGCGACGACGGCGCGCTGCGCGAAGTGCTGGCCAAGCTGGCGCCGGCGGACCTGTCGGCAGAGGCATTCGGGCCCGGCGATTTCCGCCGCACGCGGCTGGCGCAGGTGCCCGGGGCGTTCTGGATGCCACGACAGGGCGCGGCGCGGGTGATCTGTTTCCGCTCGGTGGCGCAATACATGTTCGATTTGCTGACAACCGCTGCTGCAAAGGGCAGCGGCGTGGGCTATTTTCAGGCCTGATTCCGGGCCTGAGGGCGGCGCCGCCGGTGGCCGCGCATCGGCCCCGCCCGGCACCGGGCGGGGTTGACGCCCCGATGGCAGCGGCCCACTTAAGAGGACCAGACAATTTCAACGCAGTAACAACAAGGGGGCCCGAAAATGGCTTTTGAACTTCCCGACCTTCCCTATGCGCACGACGCCCTGGCAGACCTGGGCATGTCGCGCGAGACGATGGAATACCACCACGACATTCACCACAAGGCCTACGTCGACAACGGCAACAAGGCGATTTCCGGCACCGAGTGGGACGGCAAACCCGTCGAGGAGATCATCAAGGGCACCTACGACGCGAACGCCGTGGCGCAATCCGGCATCTTCAACAATGCCAGCCAGCACTGGAACCACAGCCAGTTCTGGGAAATGATGGGCCCCGGCAAGACCGGCATGCCCGGCGAACTGGAAAAGGCGCTGGTCGAGGCGTTCGGCAGCGTCGACAAGTTCAAGGAAGACTTCGCCGCCGCGGGCGCCGGGCAGTTCGGCTCGGGCTGGGCATGGCTGGTCAAGGACAAGGACGGCAGCCTCAAGGTGACCAAGACCGAGAACGGCGTGAACCCGCTGTGCTTTGGCCAGACCGCGCTTTTGGGCTGTGACGTGTGGGAACATTCCTACTACATCGACTTCCGCAACAAGCGCCCGGCCTACCTGCAGAACTTCCTTGAAAACCTGGTGAACTGGGAAAACGTCGCCGCGCGCATGTAATCGGCGCGGATGACTTCGCTCCGCTGGCCGCGCCCCGCCTCTGTGCCGGCGGGGCGCCCTCGGTCGTGGCGGGCGGAAGGTGGCGCGCCGCTCCCGGTCGTCCGGCAGGCGCCTTCCCCGGGCTATTTCCGGAGAGAGGGAGAAAACCCGCGCCGGTTTGATCTGGATCGTTTCGCCGCGTCGCGCTTGTGTGCTTTGGTGCGGACGGAAACGTTATAGTAACAGGAGATGGACGATGGCGAAGCTTCAGAAGAAGGCATGGGTTCTGGTCGCAGACGGGGAAAAGGCGCTGTTCCTGCGCAACGTGGCCGGCGCCGCGCACCCCGAACTTGAGGTTCTGCGCGTCGAATCGCAGGAAAACCCCCGCCAGGGCGAACAGACCTCGGACCGGCCCGGGCGCATTCCCGACACCGGGGCGGGGCAGCTTTCGGCGATGGAAGAGCCCGACTGGCACCGCCTGGCCAAGGACAGGTTCGCCGCCGGAATCGCAGATATCGTGAACCGCGAGGCGTATGCCGGCACGTTCGAGGATATCGTGCTGGTCGCGCCCCCCAAGACGCTGGGTGAATTGCGCGATCACCTGCACGAGGGCGCGGCGGGCCGGGTGCGCGCGGAGATCGCCAAGACCCTTACCAACCACCCCCTGCCCGAGATCAAGCGCCGGGTGATCGAGGCACTGGCGGAGCACTGAGCGCCGCCACCCCGTCACGCGATAGCCCATTGTCTTGGCGCCCGGTTTGCGGCAGCACTGGCGCAGCGGCGACATGAGCGGGATGCAGGGCGATGGGCGAGGCGGGCAAGGGCGTGGCGGCGATGGTGGCGGCGTGCACCATCTGGGGCTTGTCACCGCTTTTCTACAAGATGCTGGAACATATCGCGCCGATCGAGATACTGGCGCACCGCACCTTGTGGTCGCTGGCGTTCTTCGCCGGTGTCCTGCTGCTGCAACGCCGGCTCGGCGCGTTGGGGCGTGCGCTTGGCGGGTTTCGCGCGGCGGTGATCATCGGCTTCGCGGCGCTGATGATCTCGACCAACTGGTTCATCTTCATCATGTCGATCCAGATCGGCAAGGCGACCGAGGCGTCGATGGGGTACTACCTGTTCCCGCTGGTGGCGGTGGTGATCGGCATGGTGGCCTTCGGTGAAAAGCTGGGCCGCGCGCAGGCGGTGGCGGTGGCGCTGGCGGCGCTGGCGGTCGCGCTGCTGACCTGGGGGTTGGGTGTGGCGCCGTGGATTGCGCTGGTCCTTTCCATCAGCTTTGGCATGTACGGACTTGTAAAGAAATACATTTCTGTTGGCCCTGTCGTGTCCGTGACGGCCGAGGTTCTGCTGCTGTCACCGATCGCGTTGCTGGTGTTGTGGATATTTCACACCGGCGGCGACGGCAGCGGCGCTTTCGGGGCGTCGGTATCCGACAGCGCGCTGCTGGCGTTCTCGGGGCCGTTGACGGGCACGCCGCTGATCCTGTTTTCCTATGCCACGCGGCGGGTGCGCATGGCGACGGTCGGCTTGGTGCAATACCTCAACCCGACGCTGCAATTCTTCTGCGCGGTGATGGTGTTCGGCGAACCGTTCGGCCCCTGGCACGCGACCGCCTTTGCCCTGATCTGGACGGCGCTGGCGATCTACTCGGTCACGGCGGTGCGCGCCGAGAGGGCGGCGCGCAGGGCGCGGGCCAAATCATCCGAGCTGGCCACCGGCGTCAGATAGCCCAGCACCGACTCGTCGGCGAAGCCGTGGTCGATGACGTGGCGCAGCAGGGCCAGCAGCGGCTGCCAGTAGCCGGCGGTGTCGAGCAGGAAGATCGGCTTGTCGTGCAGGCCCAGTTGCCGCCAGGTGAGAACCTCGAACAACTCGTCCAGCGATCCGGCGCCGCCGGGCAGCACCACGATGGCCTGGGCGTTCATGAACATCACCTTCTTGCGCTCGTGCATGGTCTCGGTGACCACGAAGCGCGACAGGTCGTGCTTGCCGACCTCGCGCTCGAGCAGGTGCAGCGGGATCACCCCGAAGGTGTCGCCGCCGGCCTCTTGCGCGGCGCGCGCGACGGCGCCCATCAGCCCGATGTCGCCGGCGCCGTAGACCAGTTGCCAGCCCTCGGCGGCGATGGTGCGGCCCAGGGCCTCGGCTTCGCGCGCGAAGGCGGGGTTTGCGCCGGCGCGCGATCCGCAATACACGCAGACGGAGGGCTTGGGCTCGGTGGTGGGGCCGGATCGGGGCATTGCTCGGGTCGCCTTGCTGTCAGAGGGCTTTTGACCCCTGATAGCCTTGTTGATAATGTCACTCAACCGCCGTTTCTGGGATGGGCGGAGGGAAGGGGAAAAGATGTTCGCAAAGGCAGGACTGGCCGGGGCTCCGGCCCTGACCATCGGCGGGGTCGCGGTGGCCGGGGCTGCCGCCATCGGTCTTTATGCCTTGGGTGTTATCGGCCCCGACCCGACGCCCGATGCTCCGGCGCACGAAGAGGCCCCGCAGCAAGCCCAAGCGCCAGCCGCCCTGTCCGACGACGATGCGGAAATGGATGAGGCGGACGCGACAGAGCCGGTCGCCACGCCCGAGTCCGAGCCCGAGTCCGGCGCCGAGACCGTGGCGGACCCCGCTGCCGCGCCGCCGCCGCCGCGGTTCGATACCGTGCGCGTGGCCCCGGACGGCACAACGGTGATCGGTGGGCGTGGCGTGCCGGGGGCCGGGCTGAAGGTGCTGCTTGACGACGAGGCGGTACACGACCTGAGCATCGGGCGCGACGGCGCCTTCGCGGGGATACTGACGCTGGCCCCCGCCGAGGCGCCGCGCATGCTGAGCTTGCTGATGGAGGTCGATGGCCGCAAGATCCCGTCCGACGAGACGGTGATCGTCGCCCCCTTCGGCACCCGCCGCGCGCCGGAACCCGAAGCCCAGCCCGATCAAACGGTCAACATGGCCGAGGCGACGCCGGATACCGCGACGCCAGGCGAGGCGGCGGACAACAACCAGGATGTCACCCGCGGGAACGCCGCGCAGGACGAGGCCGCGCCGCAGGCCGACGCGCAGGAGGACGTCGCGCAGGCGGAGGAAGTTGTCGCGCCGACGCCGGCGCCTCTGCCGGACGGCGCCCCGGCGGATACGGTCCCGCCGCAACAAGACCGGGACACCGCGCCACCCGCGCGCGACGTCGCGGTCGCGGAGGCGCCCGCCGACAAGCCGGGCACGTCCACCGCCGACGAAGAGGTTGCCACGGCTGAGCAGCCCGGCGCCGCGCAGACAGGCGCAACCACCCCGGATGCAAACCGCGATCCCGCTGACGCGGCCGATGTGGTCACCCGCGCCGAGACGCCGCAACCCGAACCGACCACCACGGCAACCGGCGGTGACGCGGCCGACGCGGTGGCCGGGGTCGAAGAAACGCAACCCGAGACGCCGCAATCCGAAGCGCCTGCCGTGACAGCCGAGGGTGATGCGCCCGCCGATCAGGTCGCGGCGGCCGACACCCCCGCCGAAGACACCCCCGCGCCGGGCGGGCCGGATGCACCGGCCCCGTCCGTCACCGAGGCCGCAGCAAGGGCCCCGTCCGCGCCCGAAACCGCCACGACCCCCGGCGAGACCCTCGCCGAGAGCGGGGACGCGCCGCCACCGGCACCGCAGCGCGCGGCGCCCGAACCGGCTGGCACCGAAGTCGCGGCACAGGCGCCGGCGGTTCTGCTGTCGACGCGCGAAGGGGTGCGGCTACTGCAACCCGCGGGCGGCACCGCACCGGAGACGATGGCCCGGGTTTCCATCGACACCATCAGCTACTCCGACAGCGGCGATGTGCAGATCGCAGGTCGTGGTGCGGGCGAAGGTTTCGTCCGCGTCTACCTCGACAACGCACCGATCACCACGTCGCGGATCGCCGCCGATGGCAACTGGCGCAGCACGCTGCCCGAGGTCGATGCCGGTATCTACACGCTGCGCGTGGACCAGATCGACGCCGAAGGCGAGGTCTCGGCGCGCGTCGAAACCCCGTTCAAGCGCGAGGCGCCCGAGCGGCTGGCCGCCGCGATGGCGCAATCCGACGGCGCCGGCGACGAGGCGGGCAAGGCGCCGGTGCGCCGCGTCGTGGTGCAGCGTGGCAATACCCTGTGGGGCATCGCGCGGCGCAACTATGGCGAGGGTATCCTCTACGTGCGGGTGTTCGAGGCCAACCGCGACAAGATCCGTGACCCTGACCTGATCTATCCCGGGCAGGTGTTCACCGTGCCGAAGTGATCGGCGCCGCCGCGGCGCCCGTGGGCTGGTCATCGCCGCGGCGCGGGTCTATCTGTCGCCTACCACCACCCCTCGCGCGATCAGCCGAAAGCCCACCCATGCGCCGCCTGACCCCGACCGATTCCGCCCTGAACGCCGACCAGGCCTCGGCGCTGCGCACGATCCGGCGCGTCGCACCCTATCTGTGGCCCGATGGCCTGCCCTGGGTGAAGCGGCGCGTGGTGCTGGCGCTTGTCGCGCTGCTGGCCTCCAAGCTGGTGTCGGTGGGCACGCCGGTGATCTACAAATACGCGGTCGATGCGCTGTCGGGCGAGGGGGTGTCCGACCT
>NZ_JAGXFK010000069.1 GCF_024637375.1 Sediminimonas sp.
AGGCCGGCCCGGCGGCGCCGGTGATGCGGCCGTCCCGCCCGCGCAAGACGGCGGGCGCATGCGCTACAGCGCCCCCGATTCCCCCGTCGCGGCCCTGGCGCGGCGCCGCGACAGGGATGGTGGGCCGTTCCTGTCCGAGGCGCTTGTCACCGCCGCCGAACGCTTGCGCGAGGATTTCGAACTGGCCCGCATGGCCGAGTCGGCGGCAGGCGGCTGGGAAAGCCTGGTCACCGCGCCGCCCCCGGCGGTGGACGCACGCGAGGCGCCTGGCCCATCGGCGGCGCGCCGCCGGGTGGCGCGCGCGCTGCACGAGCTTGGGCCGGGGCTGGGCGATATCGCGCTGCGCTGCTGCTGCTACCAGGAGGGGCTGGAAACGGCCGAGAAACGGCTGGGCTGGTCGGCGCGTTCGGCCAAGGTGGTGCTGCGCATCGCGTTGCAGCGGCTCAGCGCGCATTACCGGGCGCTCGGCCCCGCGGGCGGCCTGATCGGCTGAACCGAACCGGCACCGGGGCAATTGGGGGTTTCCCGGCGGCCCGGATGCGCGTATCACCGCGTCCGCGTCGCTTCCAACCGCCCGAGGTTTCCCCCCGCATGCCCACCGACAGGCCGCAACCCAGTTTCGTCCTCGTGCGCCCGCAAATGGGCGAGAACATCGGCGCCGCGGCGCGGGCGATGTGGAATTTCGGGCTCGACCGCATGCGCGTGGTGGCGCCGCGCGACGGCTGGCCCAACCCGCGCGCCGTGGCCATGGCCAGCGGCGCCGGGCGCCTGCTGGACGAGGCGCGTCTTCATGACGATCTGCCGGGGGCGGTGGCCGATGCCGGCTTTGTCTATGCCACCACCGCGCGGGCGCGCGGGCTGACCAAGCCTGTCTTCACCCCCGAAGCCGCGATGGCCGACGCCGCGGCGCGGATCGCCGCCGGCGACCGGGTGGCGGTGCTGTTCGGGCCCGAGCGCGCGGGACTGGAAAACGAAGACGTCGCCCGCGCCAACGCGGTCATCTCGGTGCCGGTGAACCCGGATTTCCCGTCTCTGAACCTGGCGCAATGCGTGCTGCTCATGGGCTATGAATGGCGCCGGGCCGCAAGCGATGCGCCGGTTGCCTCATCAATGCAAACCGGCGCCACCGACCGCGCCAGCGCCGGCGACGTCGCACGCCTGGCCGATCATTACGAAGAGCGGCTCGACGAGGCGGGGTTCTTCTTTCCCGAAACCAAGGCCGCCGGCATGAAGACCAACCTGCGCAATCTGTGGAGCCGCATGCCCCTGACCCGCGCCGATGTGCAGATATTGCACGGCATCATGCGCCAGATGGTACGCTGGAAAGAGCGCGGCTAGATACCCGTTCGCGGTGCGGGCGCATGCGCCGCACAGGGGTGGGCTGGACGCGCCGCGAAAATTTCGGTAATAGCGACCGGTGAACTGGCAAGGGGCAGCGCCCCGGGGGATGTCGAGATGCGCAAATGTCTGACGGCGCTTGTTGTGCTTGTGCTGGGGGCGCCCGCGGTCGCGGCGGACACGGCGTACAAGGAAGTGATCGCGACCGAGCGCCAGGGCCTCGGATCGGTCACGTTATCACGGCTGGAGCGGCTTTTGCTGCGCGACACCGATTCGGACGGGGTGCGCTATTCCCGGCAATGGCTGGATCGGCTTCCGCCCGCCAAGGGCGGGGCGCAATGGCAGTGCCTGACCGAGGCGCTGTATTTCGAGGCGCGCGGCGAAACCGTCAAGGGGCAGTTCGCCGTCGCCGAGGTGATCATGAACCGCGCCGAAAGCGCACGGTTTCCCGGCTCGGTCTGCGGGGTGGTCAAGCAGGGCACCGGTGCCAAGCACCGCTGCCAGTTCAGCTATAGCTGCGACGGCCTGCCCGAAACCATGACCGAGGCCGCCGCCGTCCGCCGCGCCGGCAAGATCGCCCGACTGATGGTGGATGGCGCCGCGCGCCCGCTGACCGAGGGCGCGACCTATTACCACGCCAAGTCGGTCAAGCCGCGCTGGGCGCGCAAGTTCGCGCGCACCGCCACCATCGGCGTGCACCATTTCTACAAGCCGCAGGTCGAGCTTTCGCAAAACTGACCCCGCGCGCGCCCCCTGCGGTATGGCGCTTTCCGTCCCTGTGGCGCCGCAACCGGGCCTTGCCGCCGGCGCCGCGCGCGGTAGGGTAGGGACGTCTGATCGCACCCCCACCCCTTACCCGACGCCTGCCCGGAGATCGGCATGAGCAACGAAATCCAATGGGCCTTCGGTCACCCCTCCGAACGCGCCGAGGCCACCGCCGGCGACAGCACGCTCGACCGGATATCGCTGCGCGATCACATCGTCGAGGCCGAGATCGGCGCCTTCCAGGCCGAGCGCGGCACGACGCAGCGGATCCGCTTCAACATCGTGGTCGAGGTGCGCCCCGCCGCGGCCTGCCTTGACGATGATGTGGACCGCATCCTGTCCTACGACAAGGTGACCGACGCGATCGCCCACGAACTGGCCGAGGAGCGGCTCAACCTGCTGGAAACCCTGGCCGAACGGGTGGCCGAGCGCATCCTTCTGGAGCCGCCGGCGGCGCGCGTCTTCGTGCGCATTGAAAAGCTCGACCGCGGGCCCGGCGCCCTGGGCGTCGAGATCGTGCGCGCCGCACACCCGCGCGTGCAGGCGATGCCCGAGGACCGGCCCCATCCGCAGGTGGTCTACCTGTCGAACGCCGCCATTGCCTCGCCACACCTGTCGGCGTGGATCGACCAGTTGGAGGCCGAACATCGCCCCACCATCCTGTGCGTCGGCCCGGCGGATGTGCCCGCGCCGCAGGCCGGCGCGACGCTGGCGCAGCGCCGCATCGACCTGCTGGCCATCGAGCAGAACGCCTGGGTGCTGGCGGGGCGCGACGCCCGCTGCGTGGTGGTCAATTCCCGCACCGAGCTGGACTGGGCCATGCGCCACGACCAGATCAGCGTCTGGGCGCCGTCCAAGATCGTGCTCGATGCGGTCGACGGCCCCTCGGCCAGCCCCCGCGACGCGCTGGCGCTGGTGCTGTGGTTCGCCCGCCAGATGCAGGCCGCCGACATGGTGGTGATCGGCGAAGAGCTGCCCGACGCGCCCGACCTGCCGCTGCGCGCCGTGGCCTCGGACGTGCGGGTGCTGTAGCGCCGGCGGCCCCGCCCCCTTGCAAGCGCGGCCCCGAATGGGCAAGAGACGCCGATGAGCCAGTATTACCGTCCCATCCCGCAGACCGACCCGCACCGCGCTCCCGGCGCACTGACGCTTGCGGGCGGCTGGACGTGGTTCGACACCGTCGAGGTGCTGTCGCGCGACGCGCCCCCGAGGCTGATCGCGGCGGCCGATCTGCCCGATGATGTGCGGACGCGCCTGTGCGCGCCGCGCGCGCCCGTCGCTGGCATGGGGCTGGACGCACCGCGCCTGATGGGCATCCTCAACGTCACGCCCGACAGTTTCTCGGACGGCGGCGCGCACGCGGCCGCCGACGCGGCGCTGGACCACGCCCGCACCATGGCCCGCGACGGCGCCGACATCATCGACGTGGGCGGCGAATCCACCCGCCCCGGCGCGACCGAGATCGCCGTGGACGAGGAACGGCGCCGCACCGTCCCGGTGATCGCCGCAATGCGCGCGGAAGGGCTGACGACGCCGGTCTCCATCGACACCCGCAAGCGTGCCGTCGCGCAGGCCGCGGTGGATGCCGGGGCGGGCATGGTCAACGACGTGTCCGGGTTCACCTTCGACACGGGGCTCGCGGGCTATTGCGCCGAGGCCGGTTTGCCGGTTTGCGTCATGCACGCGCAGGGCGATCCGCAGACCATGCAGCGCGCCCCGCGCTACGATGACGTGCTGCTCGATGTCTACGACTTCCTTGCCGCGCGCGCGGCCGCGCTGGAGTCGGCGGGCATCCCCCGCGCCCGCATTGTCATCGACCCCGGCATCGGGTTCGGCAAGACCCGGGCGCACAACCTGGCGCTGCTGGCGCGGTTGTCTCTGTTTCATTCGCTGGGGTGCGCGGTTTTGCTGGGCGCCTCGCGCAAGCGGTTCATCGGCGACATCTCGGGCGTCGGCGACGCCGGCGCGCGCGTCCATGGCTCGATCGCCGTGGGACTTGGCGCGGTGGCGCAGGGGGTGCAGATTCTGCGCGTGCACGACGTGGCCGAAACCACTGCGGCGCTCAGCTTGTGGTGGGCGGTGCAGGCGGGCGGCGACCGCTGAGCAGGGCGCGCAGGCTGTTCCACTGGCTGATCGCCAGCCCGATCAGGATCAGCGCCAGCGCCACGAAAAAGCGCGGCGGCAGTACCTCGCCCAGAACCACGGTGCCGAACACCATCGACCACAGTGGCACCTGGTAGTTGACCAGCGTCATGAACACCGACCCGGCGCTGCGGATCACGTGCACCCTGATCAGTGCCGCCAGTGCGGTGGGTACCAGACCCAAAAACACGATCGCCAGACCGCTGCGCGCCCCCGTCCAGCCGGGCACGCCCTCGATGGCCAGCATCAGCGGCACCATGACCGCGGCGCCCACCGAAAGCGACATCGCGGCAAGCGTGATCGGGTCGATGGGCGGGCAGCGCCGCGTCAGCACCGAGGCGACCGAATAGCTCAGCGCGGCGCCGATGCACGCCAGTTGCCCCAGTACCGAGACATCGCTGCCGATGGCGCGCAGCCCCGGCCCGATCAGCACCGCTGCGCCGACGAAACCGGTGGTCACGCCGACCAGGCGGCGCAGGTGCATCGGTTCGTCCGAAAAGATGTGCGCCAGCGGCAGCACGAACAGCGGCATCGCCGCCATCGAAATACCGGCAAAGGCCGAAGGAACGTGCTGCTGCCCCCAGCTGAGCAGGAAGAACGGCAGCGCCGTCGACAGCACCCCGATCGCCGCCAGGTAGCCCCAGCTCTGCAGGCCACCGGTGGGCATCGGCCGGTGCATCGCGCGCATCAGCCCAAGCAGCGCCAGCGCCCCCAGCGAGGTGCGCGCGCAGGCCACGGTAATCGGGCCGTACCCCTCCAGCGCGATGCTGACCACCATGAAGGTGCCACCCCAGATCAGCCCGAGCGCGGCGATCGACAACCAGTTGGAAAGGGTGGGTTGCGCGGTCATGGCAACGATTGAGCATGCCGCCGCGGCGATGTCCAGAGCGCCCCGCAGCGTCTGTGCGCCGCACCCACGGGGGACCGCGTGCGGCAAGGCTTGATTAACAGGGCAATTATCGCTTCTGTAGAGACCGGAGGAGAGTTCGCGGGAGGAAACCGAATGCCCTACAACCCCCAGATGGGCGCACCACCCCTTGGGATGGTCGATTTTGCGATGCTTCGCGAAGCCCTGCGCCGCGCGCACGCCGACATGCGGCGGGCACCGGGCTACGGGCTGCTGTTCTCGGGGGTCTACGTGGTCTTCGGCTGGCTATTGGCGCTGGTCACCTGGGCCACCGGGCAAACCTACTGGCTGGTGTTCGCGGCGGTGGGGTTTCCGCTTTTCGGGCCCTTCGCGGCGGTGGGCCTCTACGAGGTCAGCCGCCGGCTGGAGCAGGGGCTGGCGATGGATGCCTACCGCATCCTCGGTGTCGTCGCGCTGCAGTCGCGCCGGCAGTTGCCGTCGATCTGCGCGATCATCATCTTTCTGTTCCTGTTCTGGTTCTTCATCGCCCACATGATCTTTGCGTTGTTCATGGGGCTCAGCACGATGACAAACATATCAACATCTTACGGCGTGTTCTTCACGTTAAACGGGGTGGCGATGCTGGGCGTGGGCACGGCTGTCGGGGCGGCGTTCGCGCTGCTTCTCTACATGATCACTGTGATCGCGCTGCCGCTGCTGCTGGATCGCGAGGTCGATTACGTGACCGCCATGATCGCCAGTTTCCAGACCGTGCTTTCCAGCATGGTGCCGATGCTGGCCTGGGCGGTCTTCATCGCCGTGGTCACCTTCGTGGCGATGGTGCCGGCCTTCCTGGGGCTGTTCGTGGTGCTGCCGCTGCTGGGCCACGCAACATGGCACCTCTATCGGCTGGTCGTCGAGGCGGGGGCGGAAGACGCCGCCGATTCGGTGCAGGACGACGGCCCGCAGACCGCCTGAGCCGCTCACTCGCCGCGCGACAGCGCCGCGACGCCGGTGCGCGCCACCTCGGCTAGGCCCAGCGGCCGCATGAGGTTGGCGAAGGCGTCGATCTTGTCGGGGGTGCCGGTGATCTCGAACACGAAGCTGGCAAGCGTGCTGTCGACCACGTTGGCGCGGAAGATGTCGGCCAGGCGCAGCGCCTCGACGCGCTTGTCGCCCTGGCACACGACCTTGAACAGCGCCAGTTCGCGCTCGACCGAGGGGCCTTCGACGCTCAGATCATGCACATCGTGGACCGGCACGATCCGGCCCAGCTGCGCCTTGATCTGCTCGATCACTTGCGGCGTGCCGGTGGTGACGATGGTGATCCGGCTGGTGTGGCCGGTATGGTCGACCTCGGCCACGGTCAGGCTGTCGATGTTGTAGCCGCGCCCGGAAAACAGCCCGATGACGCGCGCCAGCACGCCCGGTTCGTTATCGACGGTGACGGCAAGGGTGTGGGTTTCCTGCACGTCCGAGAATTGCGGCCGCAGGTTGTAGGCCGAATGCTTGGTGGAACCTTTTTCGATGTTGAGGGCCGACATGTGGTGTTCCTTTCTGTCGCCGCGCAGGGGCTAGTCTTCATCTTTCCGGAAATACTCTCGGGGGTGTGGGGGGCAGACAGCCCCCCACTGTGCCCGCTCAGACCAGCACCGCGCCGCCTTCGCGGATCGCGTCATGGGTGCTGGCCTCGCCCAGCAGCATGTTGTTGTGCGGCTCTCCGCTCGGGATCATCGGGAAGCAGTTCTCGTGCTTTTCCACCAGGCAATCGAAGACCACCGGCCCGTCGTGGTCGAGCATTTCCATGATCGCGTCGTCGAGGTCGGCGGGGTCGCTGCACTTGATGCCCTTGGCGCCGAAGGCCTCGGCCAGCTTGACGAAATCGGGCAGCGATTCCGACCACGAATGCGAATAGCGTTCACCATGCAGCAATTCCTGCCACTGGCGCACCATGCCGAGGCGCTCGTTGTTGAGGATGAACTGCTTGACCGGCAGGCGGTATTGCGCGGCGGTGCCCAGTTCCTGCATGTTCATCAGCCACGACGCCTCGCCGGCGACGTTGATGACCAGCGCCTCGGGATGCGCCATCTGCACCCCGATCGAGGCCGGAAAGCCATAGCCCATGGTGCCCAGCCCGCCGCTGGTCATCCAGCGGTTGGGGGCCTCGAACCCCATGAACTGCGCCGCCCACATCTGGTGCTGGCCGACCTCGGTGCAGACATAGCGGTCGCGCTCGCGGGTCAGCGCCTCCAGCCGCGACAGCGCGTGCTGCGGGCGGATGACGTTGCCGGTCTGGCTGAATTTCAGGCAATCGACCTTGCGCCAGTCCTCGATCCGGTCCCACCATTCGGCCAGCCCGGCCTTGTCGGTCTTGCGGCCGCGCGCCTTCCAGACCTTGAGGATGTCTTCCAGAACGTGGCCCACGTCGCCGACGATGGGGATGTCGGTCTTGATCACCTTGTTGATCGACGACGGGTCGATGTCGATATGCGCCTTGATGCTGTCGGGGCTGAACGCGTCGAGGCGCCCGGTGATCCGGTCGTCGAAGCGCGCGCCGATGGCGATCAGCAGGTCGCAGTCGTGCATGGCCATGTTGGCCTCGTAAAGCCCGTGCATGCCCAGCATGCCCATCCACGCCTTGCCGCTGGCGGGGTAGGCGCCCAGCCCCATCAGGGTGCTGGTGATCGGCGCGCCGGTGGCATCGACCAGTTCGCGCAGCAATTGCGCGGCGGCCGGCCCCGAGTTGATGACCCCGCCGCCGGTGTAGAAAATCGGCTTCTTCGCCGTCTCGATCGCGGCGACCAGTTGGGTGATCGCCTCCATGTCGCCCTTGACCCGCGGTTGGTAGTGCGATGTGCGCGCCTTTTGCGGGGCGATATAGGTGCCGGTGGCGAACTGCACGTCCTTGGGAATGTCGATCAGCACCGGCCCCGGGCGCCCCGACGTGGCGACGTGGAACGCCTCGTGCAGCGTGCCGGCCAGCGCGTCGGTGTCCTTGACCAGCCAGTTGTGCTTGGTGCACGGGCGGGTGATCCCCACGGTATCGGCCTCCTGGAAGGCGTCGGTGCCGATCATGAACGTGGGCACCTGCCCGGTCAGCACCACCAGCGGGATCGAATCCATCAGCGCGTCGGTGATGCCGGTCACCGCGTTGGTGGCCCCCGGCCCCGAGGTGACCAGCACGACACCGGGTTTCCCGGTGGAGCGGGCGTAGCCTTCGGCGGCATGGACCGCGCCCTGCTCGTGGCGCACGAGGACGTGGCGAATGCTGTTTTGCTGGAAAATCTCGTCATAAATCGGCAGTACGGCACCGCCGGGATACCCGAACACGACGTCCACGCCCTGATCCATGAGGGCCTGAACCACCATTTTCGCTCCGGTCATCTGACGTGTCATGCTTTTGCTCCGTTGCCGACGTCGTTCTTGTCAATAAAAAACCCCCGAGGGTGTCGGGGGCGCATGGGGTCGGGATATGGTGTCCGTTACCGGCCCATGCGCCAAGTGTCTACAATTACCACGATGGTTGCCATGTGCGGGACTCCGGTTTCGCGGCGCCGACATTAGGAGGGGGGGCAGGGGGCGTCAACCGCGAAAATGTCCGCGTGGCCGCATGATATGTCGCGTGGCGAGGGAAATCTTGCCCAATCTTGCGCGATGTCGCAGGCAACGGGAAGAAAGCGCATCGCGGCGCGGCGCGGCAGCGGTGCAGGTCCGGCGCGTGCGGGTTCGGGTTTCAAAGGCGGCGGCGCGCCAACATGATTCGTCTTCGCCGGGGCGCGCCGCGAGGCGGCGGAGGCGCCCGGTCCGGTCGCGGGCGGGGCGAAATGGGGGTGTCGGCGCAGGGGCGCATGAAAAAATCCGCAACGTCGTATGTTCATTAGTATTACTAGGTATTCCCTCAACGCATTCCTGCCGTTAGTGTCCGACACACTTGAAACGATCCGCGCAAACCCGCTAAGGGTTGCGCATCAACAAAACTTTGGGAGGAACCACTCAATGGATCGTCGTTCTTTTTTGACAACTTCTGCCGTCGGCGGCGCCGCGGCCGCAGCCAGCGGCCTGGCCGCGCCGGCCTATGCGCAGGGCAAGCGCACGCTGACCTTGGTCACCACATGGGGCCGGGGCCTGGCCGGTGTGTTCGACAGTGCTCAGTACTGTGCTGACATGATCACCGCCGCCACCGATGGTCAGTTGACCGTGGAGGTCAAGGCTGCCGGTGAACTGGTTGGCGCGTTCGAGGTGTTTGATGCCGTGTCTTCGGGGCAGGCCGACATGTATCACGGCGTGGACTACTACTTCATGGGGCAGCACCCCGCGCTGTCGTTCTTCAGCCAGGTGCCGTTCGGCATGACCTACCAGGAATTCAACAACTGGTTCTATCATGCCGGTGGCAGGGATCTTGCCGACGAACTCTACAGCATCTTCGGGCTGAAGTTCTTCCCCGCCGGCAGCACCGGCCCGCAATCGGGCGGCTGGTTCAACAAGGAAATCAACAGCCCCGATGATTTCCAGGGCCTGAAATTCCGCATGCCCGGCCAAGGCGGCCAGGTTCTCGGCAAGCTGGGCGCCAGCGTCCAGAACATTCCCGGCGCCGAAGTGTATCAGGCACTGTCCTCGGGCGCCATCGACGGCACCGAGTGGATTGGCCCCTGGGCGGACGAGAAGGCCGGCTTCCAGGAGATCACCAAGATCTACTACACCGCCGGTTTCCATGAACCCGGCCCGATGCTCAGCCTGAACACCAACCTCGATGTGTTCGAAAGCCTGACGGACGCACAGCGTACCGTGATCGAGCAGGTCGCGGGCGCATCGAGCAGCTGGACCATGGCGTTGTTCATGGCCAACAACTCGGCCGCGCTTGGCCGTCTCCAGTCCGGTGGCGTCAAGGTGATGGAATTCCCCGACAGTGTCTGGGATGCGTTCGGCGCCGCCTCGAAAGAGGTTATCGAGGGCCCGATGGATGATCCCATCTACAAGGACTGCTACGACAGCTACATGAAATCGCTGCAATCCTCTGCTGCCTGGGGCAGCCGGTCGGAAGGCGCCTACACCGCCCAGCGAAACCGTGTGATCGGGATTTAACCGGATCAGTCCCCGTTGCTGCGTCCCCGCCCTGGCGCGGGGGCGCATTTTTCGTAGCCGCGGGGGCGCACGCAACGGCGGGCGGACTCAGGGATATGAGTCGCCGCATATAAACAGGGGCCTGTCATGGAAGATGCTGCCACGAACAGCGGGTTCGGAGTTCTGTTGGATTGGCTCGCCTGGCTGTTCCAGAACATCGCCATGGCGTTCTACAACCTTGCCTACGCGGTCAGTCACCCGCAGCTGTGGCTCGACTGGTCCGACAAGCAGTCGATCTCGCGCTTTGTCTACTACGGCGGGTCGTCGGAATTCTTTTTCGTGGTTTTCACGACGGTCCTGATCGTCGTTGCCATCGGCATGTTTTACAATCGTTTCCTGTGGCAGGTCGTGCGCTTGCTCGAGGGCTTTGCCAACACCGTCGGCCGCTTCTTTGCCTGGGCCGGGCTGTTGATGGTCATCCAGCAGGTCGTCATCGTGGTGATGCAGCGCATCTTCAGCCGCCCCGACATCGTGATCGGGCTGGGCATCCCCATCGAGTTCGACATCAGTTGGTACGCTGAGGAACTCAAGCTCTACAACGCCATGGTGGTCGCGCTTTGCGCCAGCTACACCTTCGTGCAGGGCGGGCATGTGCGGGTCGATCTGTTCTATGCCGGCGCCCGGTTCCGCACCAAGAAGGTGATCGACATGCTCGGCTCGCTGCTGTTCATGATGCCGCTGTCGATCATGGTGTGGATGTATGGCTGGTTCTATCTGTGGCGCTATCTGATCGTGCCCAACCCGTCGGCCAGCGACACGCTGGAGCGGATGTTGACGAAGTCGCGCGCGCTGCGCTGGAACGTCGAGACCATCAGCTTTTCGCCCAACGGGTTCTCGGCCTATTTCCTGTTCAAGATCCTGCTGGTGTGTCTGGCCGGCATGATCTTCATCCAGGCCGTCGCGTTCTTCTGCCGCTCGTTCCTTGAGTTCAAGGAAGGCGAGGGCAGTTCGGGAAAATACCTCGACCGGGATTCCCTGGACGAGGGAGAAGAAGCCTATGAGGGCACACACTGACAGTCAGGGGCAGTTGAACCATGCTATTTGGACTTGATGGCGTCGAGATCGGCCTGATCATCGTGGCGCTGTGCCTGTTTGGGGGCATCATGTCGGGCTTTCCGGTCGCCTTCGCGATCGGTGGTGCCGGTGTCATTTCCTTCGGGATCATCGCCGCGCTCGACAGCTCCGGGCTGCTGGTGCACCAGGCGATCGACCAGTCGTCCAACGCGTTCCAGACCCTGGTCAATAGCGGCGTCAGGCCGGAATCGATATCCATATTCCGATACCCGGACTTGCCGCGCATCGCCCAGCCCGTGTTCGAGCGCGGTTGGGAAACGGCGATGGATCGCAACGTGTCCTTCATCGTCAACCGTATCAACCAGCGGGTGCTGGCCGGGGCGTCGATCGAGACCCTGCTGGCGGTTCTGATGTTCGTGCTGATGGGCATCACGCTGGAGCGATCAAAGATCGCCAACGACCTGCTGACCACCATGGCGCGGGTGTTCGGGCCTCTTCCCGGCGGTCTGGCCGTTTCGGTCGTGGTGGTGGGGGCGTTCCTGGCCGCATCGACGGGCATCGTCGGTGCGACGGTGGTGACCAGGGGCCTGCTGTCGCTGCCCACCATGTTGCGCCACGGCTACAC
>NZ_JAGXFK010000070.1 GCF_024637375.1 Sediminimonas sp.
GCAGCGTCAGATGTGTATAAGAGACAGGATCAAGAACGTGCTGATCTTCGCCCCGATGGTCGCGGCGCACGCCTTCTCGGGGGCAACCGCGATGCAGGCGGGGCTGGCCTTCGTGGCCTTTGCGCTGGTCGCCTCGGGGGTCTACGTGCTCAACGACCTGCTCGACCTCGGCCCCGATCGCGCCCACCCGCGCAAACGCAACCGCCCGGTGGCCTCGGGCGCGCTACCCATCGCCCATGCCAGCCTCATGGTGCCGGGGCTGTTGGGGGCCGGGTTCGGCGTGGCCTCGCTGCTGGGCTGGGCCTTCGCGCTGGTGGTGGCCGGCTACCTGGTCGCCACGACCGCCTATTCGATGTGGCTCAAGCGACGGATCGTGGCCGACATCGCCACGCTGGCCGGGCTTTATACCTTGCGCATCGTGGCTGGCGGCGTGGCCACCGGGATCACGCTGTCGGTCTGGCTTCTGGCGCTGTCGATCTTCCTGTTCTTCGCGCTGGCCGCGGTCAAGCGCCAGGCCGAGCTGGTCGATGCCGCCGAGCGCGGGCTCAGCAACACCTCCGGCCGCGGCTACCGCGTGGACGACCTGCCGCTGGTGGCGCAAATGGCGACCTCGGCGGGGTTCGTCGCGGTGCTGGTTCTGGCGCTCTACATCGACTCGCCGCAGGTGCAGGCGCAATACGACCGCCCGGCAGTGCTGTGGGGTGTGTGCCTGGTACTGCTCTATTGGGTCGCGCGAATCGTGATGGTCACCCATCGCGGACGCATGCATGACGACCCGCTGGTGTTCGCGATCAAGGATCCGATCAGCCGCACCTGCCTGGTGGTGACCGGGGCGCTGTTTGCCGCCGCGACCTTCCTCTGAGCGCCTTGCCGCATCGCAGCAAGGGAGAAACCGGCGATTTCCTGCCAATGAGGGCGTCTTCTCTGCGTCGCAGCAATGCGAATTGTTGCGGCATTAACGGCTCACGCGTAAACGAATCTCATGCGAATCGTTCAATCCCCCCCCTCCGGTGTCGCCCTGCGGCGCGCTGCACGTACACTCCGCGCCAATCCGCGCTACGGCCTCGCCGGCGGCGCGATGGTCGTACTGACCGGAATTGCCGTTCTGGCGCTGGCCGTCGGAGTGACACCGCCGCCGGCCCCGCTTGAGGCGCCGCGCCCTGTTCTGGTGCGCGCACCGGGGCTGGAAACCGCCGTGATGCCGGTGTCGGCCGCACCGGTGCTGCGTGCCGACCGCGCCCTGGCGCGAACCGCCCCGCCGCAGGTTTTCACAGGCGTGCGCCCCGACAACCTGCCCGGCCTGAGCCACATGCCGGCCCCCGAGCGGCACTGGCAACGCCTCCCCGGGGCATTGGCGGATGCGCGCGCGACGCCCTCGCCGCTTCCCCCGGTGGCCGCACCAGCGGCGACGCCAGCGTCCGGTGCCCCGCACGCCGAATACGTGGCCACCGCCATGCCACGCCCCGAGGCCCGGCCCCGCGCCCGGCCCGCCGCTTTCGTGGCCCGAGCCCCACAGACCGCACCCGACCGCACGGCAGCGACGGCAGCGACGGCAGAGCGGGTCACCTCGCTGCGCCCGCGCAAGCGTCCAAGCCGCGTGATCGCACGAGCGACCAGCGCGCGCGCCGACTCGCCACAGGCACAGCCCACGCAACAGGCGCCGGCCGCGCGGGTTCAGAAAGTCGCCGCAGTGGCCTCGCAAACGCCAACCCTGCAACTCGGGGCACGCAGCAGCAGCGACAACGGGAACTGTAACAGCCGCAAGCACACCCGCGCCATGCCGCGCCGGGGTTCCGGGGCGACGGCGGGCAGCGCCGTCATGGCGCGCCTCGAGGGCATCGAGGGCAGCAGCCGCGACGCGACCATCGCCGCCGAGGCGCTGGCCGGCAACCTGCCCGGTTTCCTGCGGCAACTGTCCCCCGTCACCTTCACCGGGCGCATGGCCGACGGCACCGCCGCGCAGGTCACCCTATGCGTCACGCCCGACTACCTTGCCGTCGGCGACGACCGCGATTTCGTGCGCGTGCCGCTGGGGCTGCGCGCCGCCACCAGCATCGCGCAGAGCTTCGACATGATGTTGCCGACCTCGCGCATGGTCGACGCGATCTATGGCAACGCGCAACTGCGCCTGCCGCCCCGCCCGATGGAGCCGGGCCCGCAGATGACCTCGACGGCCTACCTGCTACGCCACAACGCCACCATCGAGGGGCAGCGCGCAAGTGCCGGCGTGCCTGTGGGAACGCTGATTTCCGGCCACAAGAAGGATCTGGTGCTGAGCAACCGCATCACCCAGCGGCAGGGGCGCGTGGCGATCTACGGCTGGCACCGCCGCAGCGGCAACCCGATTCAGCCGTTGAGCACCGTGCACGGTGCCGGCTACGCCGACTACAGCCATGGCATCCGCCTGGTCAGCAAGATCGCCTATGTCAACGGCCGCGCCGTGGACCTGCGCCAGATGCTGGCCGATGGCCGCTATGCCAGCCTGATCAGCAAGGAGGGCCCGATCGGCGGCCCGCGCCTTCTGATGGCATCGCTGGCCGCGAACTGACCGCCGCTGCCTGACGGTGCCGCGCCCGGCGCGCGCCGGCATTTTCGGGCTCCGGTCTTCGCTTGCCCCCGACATGCGGGCTGCCCTGTCACGCGGAAGGCGTGCCCGCGGTACGATGGCGGGCACGATCCTTCCCGGTGCCGCGACCGGAATGGGCGGGCTCGCTAGCGGCCTGTTCCCCGCGTACCGGCACCCCGGGGATACGCGCGGCGGCCCTATTTCACATCCTTGAAACAGCGGAACCCGAGGTGATAGTTCCGATGACTGCTGGGCGACATCACCTGCCCGCCATGCCAGTAGGGCGCGCGCCAGCGGCTCCAGTGAGTGTGGGCGCGCACGGTATCCCAGATGAACCAACTCCCCTTCATCTCGGTCACGCCCAGCTTGCGGCTGCCGCGGCTGGCCATCTGGTCGGGGGCCATCGGCAGGTTCATGTGCTCGGCCGCGTTTCCGTCAAGGTCATAGACCCCCAGCGGGCTGCGGCACTCAGGGAAACTGCCCGCCGGGTAGGTGTTCGACCCGCAGCCGGTAAAACTGCCGCCGTTGCAACTGGCGCTCTTGGAACTGCCGGTGGCGCAGACGCCGCGGCGCCATTTCTTGCCGATGCTGTAACGCCGGTCGGCGCGTATTTCTGGTTGTGGGCAGCGCGCGCACCGCCGTGGCTACGACCGAAGAAATAGTCCGGCGCCAGCAGCCGCCCGGCCGAGGCGCCCTCCCATTCATGCGCGTCGCCGATGCGCTTGCCCTCGGCGGCGCAGAGCCGGGCCGCCTCCGAGGCACGCACCCATGTCACCGGGTACATGCCCGGCACGTTGGGGTATTCGAACATGTCCACGCAAACCTCGGCATCCTCGGGGCGCTCGGTCTGCGGATCATAGAGCGGCGCCATGAAGCGCGCGCCGCAGATGCGCTCGAACAGGGCGTTGCGGTAATACCGTGTCGGATCCTGGCCCAGCTTGGCCTTCACGTCCGCGGGCGTCATCGGGTGGCGCGTCACCGCCGGGTTGCCCTGTCCGATATAGCGCGAGCCGGCGAAGATTTCGCGCACCCGCTTCATCACGGCGTCGCTCAGCCCGCGTTCCTGCTGCATCTGTCGCAACATGCGCGCGTTGTTTTCCTGCAATGTCTGCGCCTGCGCCGGCACCGCCGCAGCCATCAGCCACAGCGCCAGCACCCCCTTGGCAATCCGCTTCATGACAGTCCCCTCCCCCTATTTCTTGCGCAAAAGATATATGAAATCGCGATTGTCCGGAAACCCGACGAAACGCGGGATCGGCGTGCCGTCGCGGCGGCGGGGATCGACCTGCGCCATCTGGCTGACAAGGTGATGCGCGACCAGGTCTTGTTCGGACTTGGTGTAATAGGCCATGTAGGTGTGCTCCTGCGAGTTCATGTCCAACAGCATCGCGTAGTCGCACCCGTAGGCCTGGAAGACCCGCGCCATGGCCGAGGGCGTGGCGGTCGAGAAATAGGCGTAAATCAGAAACTGCCGGTCCTGCACCGTCTTCATGCAGGCCCCGGCGCGCAGGGTCCGCAGATCGGCATCGGCCGATCCCGACCAGTTGCCGCCGCCCCAACTGCGCACGAACTCGCCCGGCACCCCTTGGCCGGTCTCTGGGTCGGGCGCGATCAGCGGCACGCCGTTCTGGCGGGCAAAGCGGATCCGCGGCAGCAACGCCTCGTCGGCCTCGGTCCATGTCTTCATGCCGATGGTGCCGTCGTTCAACACGTAGAGCGTCGAAAGGTTGGGTTGCAGTTTGCTCAGCACCACGCCTTTGCTGACGAACCCGTAGTGGTGGCCATGGTTGTAGGTGGCCATGTCGCTCCATTTGAACGCGCCATGGTCGCGCTTGAACCCGCCGGTGAAGGTCGCCGCCACGCGATCGGCCAGCGACGGCTTCAGCATCCCCGCCCGCACCAGCGGGTCGGCGCGGTTGATCCCGTCGGGGCCCGGCGTGTTCCGGTTGCGTCCCTTCCCGCGCGGGCGCGACGACCAGCCCAGGCGCGGGTGATCCGTCCCCACCTCGTAACCGACCTCGAACCGCTCCAGGTCGAAGCCGACCAGGTAGACGTCGGCGCGGCGCTCGATATGGTCCAGATTGCTGGTCTCGCCACGCCGGTTGAGGATGTCGGGATGGATCATGCCCGGCTGAACGGCGCTGGCATAGACGCCCGGCGCGCCCTCGGCGGCGTACCAGCTACCCGCTTCCATGCGGCCGCCGGTGGTGGCAACGAGATCGAACCCGGAATACACCTGCATTACCGGCGCCCCGGCGACCCGCGCCCGGCCCAGGCTTTCGGCAACACCGCCCGCGTCGCCGCCATCGACCGTTTCGCTCGATTGCATGAAGGCATCCTCGTAGAACGCACCCTTGATCATGTCGACGATGCTTTCACCGAACATGATGTTGTCGCGCAGAAATTCTGCCACCGCCTCGCGGTTGGTGCGCGACCCCGAGACGCGGTTGCGCAGGTAGGCGCGCTGGCCGCAGATCGGGGCATAGGGCAGCCCGCTGCGTTGCGCATCCAGCAGCTCGGGTGTGGCCCCCGCCCACGGCCGGCACAAATGGCGCGCCCCGTCCTCTTCGAAAACCAGCGCCGGGTCGTCGCCGCCCTGCAACGAGATGTGCCAGGTATCGGAGGCGGCGCTTTCGATGTGAAAGGATTGGCCGCGCAACCCCGCGCCCGGCGCCGTGACCGTCAGCAGAAACCACGAATTGATCGTCGGGTTGAGATTGACCAGCCGCGCGGAGAGCCCGTCCGCCCCGGAAACCTCCTGCGCCTCGCGAAAGGGCTGCAACTCGATCACCGTCTTGGTGGCGTCGACCTCGTATTGCGCCCATTGGCGCTCAAGCTGCGCGGCGCGGTCGCGGTCCGCATCGGTGGCCAGCGCCGCGCCGGCCATAGCGGCCAGCGCAACCGCCGCGGCGCCAGCCTGGCGGCGCATCCTTGCCGTGAAATTTGTCTCGTGAAATGGCACCGTCACCCTCCATGCACCGGGCGAACCGGCGCGCGGGCCTGGTTCCGCCCCTGAACCATCGCGTGAAATGCACGCGCTATCAAGGATGACGTGGCAGCGTGCATCCCCCAACCGTTTGTATTGCATAGCAAGATGCGATTCTCCATCGCTTTCGGGCGCGTGCCCCGGCGCCATCGCGCTCGGCCCCGCGCGAGCGGGCAAACGGCGCGTGGCGACCCCGGGAGGACTTGAACCCCCAACCTTGGACTTAGAAGGTCCCTGCTCTATCCGGTTGAGCTACGGGGCCGCGCGCGCCCGCGCACATGGTGCGGGCGGGGCTTTGATACTGTGCAATCCCGGCGAGTTCAAAGACCAAATCCGCCCGGGCAGAGCCAATCGCCGGATGGGCGCGAAAATCCCGCGCCGCGCGCATCCGTACGCTTGCAATCCCGCGCGCGGATGACATATAGAGCCGCGCAGGTCGGGGCCGTAGCTCAGTCGGGAGAGCGCGTCGTTCGCAATGACGAGGTCAGGGGTTCGATTCCCCTCGGCTCCACCAAAACACCAGTTCAGCGTATTCGGCCATGATGCCCACGAGGTGTGGAAAGCCATCGGCCCGCGTCTGGCCTTGGCGCACCGGAGCGCAAGGCCCGCGGCGCCGGCTTTTCCCGGGCGCCGAGATTGCCGACATGCCGCGCGAAGGCCCGAGGGCAGCGCCCGCCGTCGTGCTGGAAGCACGCCTGTGGCATGAGCGGGCGGTCGGGCGCTGCCCGGGCCTTGCGACCGGGTGAGGACAAGTTGCCATGAGCATTTGCGCATATTACCCGCCCACGGCATAGGCCAGCGCGTCTTTCGCAAACTGCATGAGACGGCCACCATTTGCGACATGATCCAGAATTGCGGCGCCGGCAGCACCGCCCCCGACTTTCGCGGCGGACATCACAGCCGTATCGGCAACCCTGCCGCAATACGCCGCAACCTCTGTCAACGCCGCAAGCATCCGCTGGGCAATGTCTCGCAGGCGGCCCTTGTCCGGCGTCTCGGCGTCGAGTTCCTCGCTCGCCTCGTCAAGTGCCGCCCAGATGATCGTGACCTGACCGGCAAGCGCCGGGTGGTCCTCGACCAACCCCGGCGGCGCGTTATGGGATCGCTGCGCAGCCGTCGCATACCCGGCCAGGAGGGCCTCCTTTTCGGCCAGTAACGCTGCCGCCTCGGCGCGCAGGCGGTGAAGCTCCCAAATCTCGCGGATTTTCGGGTTGATGACCTCCGGCCCCGCGTCCCATGTGTCGGGGTCGATCAGGGCGATCTGTTCCAGCATTTCCCATGTGCGCGCGGCATCGGGCAGCATGGTGCGGCCCGCAAGCTGCGCGTCGTACCAGTCGAGCCAGAATTGCCAATCGGCGGCGTCCGGCCCCTTGGCGACTTGCGCCTTGATCTCGCTCCACTTCTTTTCCAAAGGGTTCTCCCCCTCGGGCCAGAGCGGCAGGGCGTCGGGCAGGGTTCCGTCCGCCACCTGTTCCGCATCCGTTCTTACCACAAC
>NZ_JAGXFK010000071.1 GCF_024637375.1 Sediminimonas sp.
AGCTGATGACAACGAAGAGGTATTTGGCGGGCATAAAGCGCGATCCACATTCGTTGCTGCGCCCACCCGGCGGTCGGGCACCGCGCGGCACATCAGCCGGTTGCCCAATGTCCGCAACAGGCCATCTTGACCACTTCCCAAACCGAACCGAGCGCCCGCTTCGTCCCACTGACCGGACCTCAGTGAATCGTGCGACGAAGGTCCGGTTCGAGCCCCGAGCTGCCATTCGACGGTTCTGGGTATCTGTTGGCACTGGCGCCCACGCTTCCCGTAATCTATGAAGAAAGTTTGGCAATTAGAGCAGTTACGAGATCGTCCTCGGAGTGCTTCAGCGGATCGCCAATGCCGTCAGCGAGACCGAGCATCAGAACCAATCCCAAGGCTGCCGAATGGATTGAAAATGCCGTCTGGCGAGCTTGGTCAGGTGACACATCAAGTCTTTCCGCTAGGGCGCCGTACAATTGTGACGTGGTTGCGTGAATTTTGTCGAGAACATCGCTATCCCGCGCTTCTTGCATGCCTGCCTTCAGCGTCTGAGGGGCAAGGTACATCATTCTGAAACGATCAAGATTGCCTTTGTGGAAACGTGTGATTGATCGAACGAACGCGTCGATGGCTTCATTCGAGGTTTCGACAGAAAGCAGGCTCGCCTCGGCCGCCTTAGCCTCTGCAGCCAACCAGTCGACGAACATAGCCGCAAGCAATTCGCTCTTGGTCGGAAACCAATAGAGCACCGACTGCTTAGCGATGCCAAGCTCGTTCGCGATCGAGTCAAACGAGACAGCACCGAAGCCGTCACTCGCAAGCAGCTTTTGCGCCGCATTAATGATCTTCGCATCGGTCTTGAGGTCGTTCATAAGTTGCCTCTTGATTGCCTACCATTGGTAGGCTATCCAATCTACCAATGGTAGGCAATCGGAAAGAGGCTTGGAAATATGGAACATCTGAGTTTGGAGAACCCTGTTTTTTCAGCGTATGTGATTGCAGCCTCCCTGATGGTGCTGAAAGTCATGGGGCAAGGTTGGATGACGGTACACCGCATGCTAAAAGTCGGTGGCGGATGGGCTAGTCCTGAAGACCTCAGGAAGGGTCTCATCAACAAGAACCCTGAACCCTTCCAACTCGACACAAACGACTACGTTGACCGTTCCCGTCGAATGCATCGCAACGATCTAGAGAACGTTCCAGCTTTCTGGGCCGCCGGATTGCTTTTCGTGTTGGCCGATCCGGCGCTAATTTTGGCACAGGTGCTACTCTACGGATTCGTCGCCGCACGTCTCGCACATTTTATTGCGTATGCGACCGAGCAGTCCCACGAAATTCGGGCGACGTTCTATACCGTTGGTTCCGCGATTGTGATCTACATGGCTGTGCATACGCTTTGGTCGGCGTTGGGCTAGTCGGAAAATGAACTTAGCGGCTGTGTCCGCTTCGTCCCGCATTGCGGCCTCTCGACCTTCGCCCGAGCGACCGTGAACGCACCAGGGGCAGACTGGGAACTTTTTGTCAGGTGGTGAACATAGGGCATGCCAAGCGGCACGGGCTGGGTGAACGCGATCGCCCGCAATGCGCCAGGGTTTGTCAGATATGCAATCGCCAAAAGAAAAGGGCCGGATCAACACCCGGCCCTTTCCCCTGTCATGCTACGGTCCGGCTCAGTTCAGCGCCTTGTCCGTGATCATGTGGGTCCATGCGCCTTCGGGGTCTTCCTCGATGACGCCGCCGGACTTCACGATCTCGACCGTCCGCTCATAGGCGGCCGGGTCAAGCTCGCCATCCGATCCGGCGGTGAGCTTGGCAATCTCGCTCATCATGCGGACCTGGTGCTTCTCGGTCTGCGCGCCGGTCGTGTCGTTTTCCAGAACGATCATCGCCGCCGCCTCGGGGTTTTCCTCGGCCCACTTCCAGCCCTTCATGGACGCGCGCACGAACCGCGCCATCTTGTCCACGAATTCAGGATCTTCCAGCTTGTCCTCGACGACGTAAAGCCCGTCCTCCAGGGTCGAGATGCCTTCGTCCTCGTACTTGAACACCACCAGGTCGTCCGGCGTCAGCCCCGCGTCGATCACCTGCCAGTATTCGTTGTAGGTCATCGTCGTGGCGCATTCGACCTGCCGCTGAAGCAGCGGATCGACGTTGAAGTTGATCTTCTGGATCGTCACGCCCCCTTCGGAGCCATCGGTGGGAATGCCCAGCTTGCCCATCCAGGTATAAAGCGGGATCTCGTTGCCGAAGAACCATGTGCCGAGGGTGTGCCCCGGGAAATCCTCCGGGCTGGTGATGCCGTGCTCTTTCAGGCAGGTCAGCATCAGCCCCGAAGAGGCGAAAGGCTGCGCGATGTTGACGATCGGGGCGCCCTTTTCCCGCGCGGCCAGTGCCGACGGCATCCAGTCCACCATGACATCGGCGCCGCCGCCCATCAGAACCTGCACCGGCGCGATGTCCGGACCGCCCGGCTTGATCGTGACGTCAAGATCCTCTTCGTCGTAGAACCCCTTGTCGAGCGCCACGTAGTAGCCCCCGAACTGCGCCTGTGTGACCCACTTGAGCTGTAGCGTCACATCGTCGGCGGCCTGCGCCGCCCCCGCCGCCAGGGTCAGGGCCGCGGCACTCATTGTCGTGAATAGATGTTTCATCTTTCTCTCCTTGTTGAACTTAGTTGGATTGTTGTTTTTTTTGTTTTCGTTTGCTCAGCCTCGTTGCGACGGGTGCCAGAAGGTCACCGCCCTCTCCAGAAGCGCCACACCGCCATAGAACGCCGACCCGACGATGGCCGCAACCACGATCTCGGCCCAGACCAGATCAAGCGCAAGCTGTCCCACCGAGGTCGAGATACGAAAGCCCATGCCCTTGACGGGCGAGCCGAAGAACTCTGCCACGATCGCCCCGATCAACGCCAGCGTCGAGGCGATCTTCAGCCCGTTGAACACGAACGGCATCGCCGACGGCAGGCGCAGCTTCAGCAGCGTCTTCCAGTATCCGGCCGCATAGGTCCGCATCAGGTCGCGCTGCATCGCGTCGCTGGCCTGAAGACCCTGCACCGTGTTCACCAGCATCGGGAAGAACACCATCACCACGACCACCGCCGCCTTCGACTGCCAGTCGAAACCGAACCACATCACCATGATCGGCGCCATCCCGATAATCGGCAGCGCGGCGACGAAATTGCCCACCGGCAACACCCCGCGTTGCAGGAACGGAAAGCGGTCCACCGTCACCGCGATCACGAACGCCGCGCCGCACCCGATGACATAGCCCGACAGCGCGCCCTTGATCACCGTCTGCACGAAATCGATCCACAGGATATCCGCCGATTGCGAGAACCGCTCCGCGATCACCGAAGGCGGCGGCAACAGCACCGGCGATATCCCGAACCCCCGCACCACGCTTTCCCAGATCAGGATCAGCGTGACACCGAAGATCACCGGCACCGCCAGCGACGTGGCCTGCGATTTCGGCTGCCGCGCCAACCACACATTGGTCAGCCAACCGACAAGCCAGGCGCATATTCCGAATACGATCCAGCCCATCACGCCATCCCCATCCGCTTGAGGACCAACCGCTGTGCCAGGCCGATGATCCCGACAAGGCAGGCCGCCAGAACCGCCGCCATGATCAGCGCGCTCCAGATCTGGACCGTCTGCCCGTAATATGACCCCGCTAGGAGCCGCGCGCCAAGACCGGCCACCGCGCCCGTCGGCAGCTCACCCACGATCGCACCGACCAGCGACGCCGCCATCCCGACCTTGAGCGAGGTAAACAGATACGGCATCGACGACGGGAACCGCAGCTTCCAGAACTCCTGGATGCCATTCGCGTGCCAGGTCTTCATCTGGTCAAGCTGCATCCGGTCGGGGCTTCGAAGGCCCTTGACCATGCCGACCACGACCGGAAAGAACGACAGATACATGGAAATCACCGCCTTGGGGAACAGCCCCGTGATCCCGATGGCATTCAGCACCACGATGATCATCGGCGCGATCGCCAGAATGGGAATGGTCTGGCTCGCGATCACCCAGGGCATCACGCTCATGTCCATGGTGCGGTTGTAGACGATCCCGACGGCCAGCGCGATGCCCAGCCCGGTGCCCAGCACGAAACCGAGAAGCGTGGCGCTCATCGTGATCCAGCTATGGTAGACGAGCGACCGGCGGGAGGTGATGTTCTTCTCCACCGTGGTCTCCCATATTTCCACCGCCACCTGATGCGGGGCGGGCAGCTTGGGCTTGTCCTGCGACAGCGTATCGGCCACCAGCTCGGTAAAGCTTAGCTCCACCCCGGCGCGCGCCGCATTGTCCTGCGCCCATGTCGCGTTGAGCGCGACCGCGCCGATGTACCAGGCCACGAAAATCACGGCCACGACCGTCAGAACCGGAAGAACGTTTCTCATGCCCGCGCCCTCCCCTTTTCTTTGTTCCATAAATACTCACGGCGCACCGCCCGCGGCAGACGCAGTTCTTTGAGTATTTTAAGAACAGAGAAAGGAACTGATGTTCTCCTGCTCTCGCGGCACAGGCTGGAGAGCCGATGGCCGTGAACGGAGAAAGGGGCCGCCACCTTACCCGAAAGGCGGCACGGCACCGGGGGGTGGCGGGCATCCGAGACCCCCCGGGCCGTCTTGAGACTCTCACTCGTCATAAGCGTGCCCCGCTCTGAGCCCTTCGCGCACCCGGTGCGCGACGTCGAGGAATTCGGGCGTGTCGCGTATGTCCAGCGGCCGTTCCTTGGGCAGCGGGCTTTCGATCACCTCGCTGATGCGTCCGGGCCGCGGGCTCATCACCACGATCCTTGTCGACAGGTAGACCGCCTCGGGTATCGAATGGGTCACGAAGGCGATGGTCTTTTCCGTCCGCTTCCACAGCTTGAGAAGCTGCTCGTTGAGATGGTCGCGCACGATCTCGTCAAGCGCGCCGAACGGCTCGTCCATCAGCAGGATGTCGGCATCGAAGGCCAGCGCGCGCGCGATGCTCGCCCGTTGCTGCATTCCGCCCGAAAGCTGCCAGGGGTATTTCTTCTCGAAGCCGTCCAGTTCCACAAGCTCCAGAACGCGCTTTACACGCTCGTCCTGTGCCGCCCGGTCAAAGCCCATGATTTCCAGCGGCAGGCGAATGTTGCCGCCGATGGTGCGCCACGGGTAAAGCCCGGCCGCCTGAAACACATAGCCATAGGCGCGCGCCTTGCGCGCCTCTTCGGGGCTGACGCCGTTCACCGTGATCTCGCCGCCCGTGGGCTGTTCGAGATCGGCCATGACCCGAAGAAACGTGGTCTTGCCGCAGCCCGACGGGCCGATGAAGCTGACGAAATCGCCCTTCTCGATATCCAGGGTGATGTCTTGCAGCGCATGGATCGGGCCGTCGTCGGTATGAAAGGTCAGCGACAAGTCTTTCGCGCTGATGACTGGGGATGTTGTCACTTTGCCTTGCCTTTGCACATCCCGGATCTTGCCGGGCGTTCATGGGTAACAGAAAGGCGCCGGGTGCCTCCCGGCGCCCCGCGCTCAGATCCCTGCCGGAATATTCAGCGGATCGCGGTGAATCTGCTTCGGCGCGGTCAGTTCCTTCCACTTGCTCAGCGCGGTATGCGCCGAGGGGAAGGCCGGGCGCGGCACGAAACGGCCCCGTCCGGGCTGCGGCTGGCTGTTCTGCCCCCAGGCCCAGATCACCTCCCCGCGCGAGATGGTATAGCGGCTCTGCGCGGTCACCTCGAAGCCCTCGAAGACGTTGTAATCAAGGATCGAATGGTGATTGCTGGCGCTGATCGTCTTGCTGATCTTGGGATCCCAGACCACGATGTCGGCATCCGCCCCTTCCACGATCGCCCCCTTCTTGGGGTAGATGTTGAGGATCTTGGCGACATTGGTCGAGGTGACGGCGACAAACTCGTTGGGCGTCAGCCGCCCGGTCTCGACCCCCCGCGTCCAGAGCACGGCAAGCCGTTCCTCCAGCCCGTTGGAGCCGTTGGGAATCTTGGTGAAATCGTCTACGCCCATGCGCTTCTGCTCGGTCGAGAAGGCGGCGTGATCGGTGGCCACCACCTGCAAGCTGCCGGCCTGAAGGCCGTGCCACAGGCTGTCCTGGTGCTCCTTGTTGCGGAACGGCGGGCTCATCACCCGGCGCGCGGCATGGTCCCAGTCGGTGTTGAAATACTCCGATTCGTCCAGCGTCAGGAACTGCGCCAGCGGCTCGCCGTAGACGCGCATCCCCTTCTGCCGGGCACGCCGGATCGCCTCATGCGCCTGCTCGCAGGACACGTGCACGATATAAAGCGGCACGCCGGCGGTATCGGCGATGGTGATGGCGCGGTTCGCGGCCTCGCCCTCGAATTCCGGCGGGCGCGAATAGGCGTGGCCCTCCGGCCCGGTGATGCCCTTCTCCAGCATCTGCGCCTGCATGTCGGCCACCAGGTCGCCGTTCTCGGCATGCACCATCGGCAGCGCGCCCAGCTCCTTGCAGCGTTTGAACGAGGCGAACATCTCGTCGTCCTCGATCATCAGCGCGCCCTTGTAGGCCATGAAGTGCTTGAACGAATTGACGCCCATTTCCACGGCGTCCTTCATCTCGTTGAAGATGGTCTCGTTCCAGCCGGTGACGGCCATGTGATAGCCGACGTCGGTGCAGATCTGCGGCGCCGACTTGCGGTGCCATTCGTTGATTGCGTTCTTGATGCTGCCATCGGGGCCCGGCAGGCAGAAATCCACCAGCATCGTGGTGCCCCCGCAGGCGGCGGCCCAGGTGCCGGTCTCGAAGGTCTCGGCGGCGGTGGTGCCCATGAAGGGCATTTCCATGTGCGTGTGCGGGTCGATGCCGCCGGGGATGACATAGGCCCCCTCGGCGTCGATATATTCATCGCCCTTGAGATCCTCGCCGATCTGCTTGATCTTCTCGTCCTCGATCAGCACATCGGCCTTCCATGTGCGGTCGGCGGTGCATACGGTTCCGCCCTTGATCACCTTGGTTGTCATTACTCTTCTCCCTGTTCGGCAAGCGCGGCCCGGGGCCGCCGTCTTGCGTCAAATGTTCCGGAAGGCGCCGGGACGGTTTGCCCCGCCCCGCCGATTCATGTTCACTCGACGATCTCCGCCGTCTCAAGCACCGCGTGCATCAGGACATCCGCCCCGGCCACGGCCCATTCCTTCGAAATCTCTTCGGCCTCGTTGTGGCTCAGCCCGTCGACGCAGGGGCACATCACCATCGCCGTGGGCGCCACGCGATTGACCCAGCAGGCATCGTGCCCGGCGCCGGAAATCAGGTTCCGGTGACTATATCCCAACCGCTCGGCCGCGTTCCGCACCGCGGCCACGCAGGTTTCATCGAACTTCACCGGGTCGAACCCGCCGACCTTCTCGAACGCGATCCCGAGGCCCATGTCGTCGGCGATCTTCTGGCCTTCTTCGCGGAGCCGCTTTTCCATGTCCTCGATCACCTCCAGCTCGGGCGAGCGGAAATCGACCGTGAACACCGCCTTGCCGGGGATCACGTTGCGCGAATTGGGGTAGATGTCGATATGCCCGGCCGCGCCAACGGCGTCGGGCTTGTGGCTCCACGCGATCTCATCGACCTTTTCCAGCACCCGCGCCATGCCAAGGCCCGCATTCTTGCGCATCGGCATCGGTGTCGATCCGGTGTGGCTTTCCTTGCCGGTGATCGTCACCTGCGTCCAGCTCAGGCCCTGACCGTGGGTGACAACGCCCACGTCCTTGCCCTCGGCCTCAAGGATCGGCCCCTGTTCGATATGCAGCTCGAAAAAGGCATGCATCTTGCGCGCGCCGACCTCTTCCTCGCCGCGCCAGCCGATACGCTTGAGCTCGTCTCCGAACTTCTTGCCCTCCGCGTCCTCGCGCTCATAGGCCCAGTCCTGGGTATGCATCCCCGAAAACACGCCAGAGGCCAGCATCGGCGGCGCGAACCGCGTGCCTTCCTCGTTGGTCCAGTTGGTGACGATAATCGGGTGCTTGGTCCTGATCCCGAGATCCTTCATCGTGCGCAGAATCTCCAGGCCGCCGAGGACGCCAAGCACACCGTCATAGCGCCCGCCGGTCGGCTGCGTGTCAAGGTGGCTGCCCACATAAACCGGAAGCGCGTCAGGATCGGTGCCGGGATACTCGGCAAACATGTTGCCCATCTGATCAAGCCCCATGGAGCAGCCAACCGCCTCGCACCATTTCTGAAACAGCGCGCGGCCCTCACCGTCTTCATCGGTCACGGTCTGGCGGTTGTTGCCGCCCGCAACGCCGGGGCCGATCTTCGCCATTTCGTGAATCGCGTCCCAAAGACGGTCACCGTCGATCTTGATGTTCTCACCCGGTGCGGCCATAGCAATCTCTACTCCCTTGTTGCCGAAGGTGGATGTGCCGTTATGCGGCCTCTTGCCTTCCACCCTGTCCTGACCATATGGTCAAAAACAGAGCACCACAGCCTGACCAACTGGTCAAGATTTTTCTCGGACCATTTTCGCCATGAACGACGAAACGCGCACCAACAGCCGAAAAGATCGCCGCCGGGAAAGCGAAAAGCTTATTTTGCAGGCAGCGGAAAAGGTGTTCTCCGAGGCGGGATTCGGCGGCGCGACGATGCAGCTCATCGCCGATGTCGCCGGGCTGCCCAAGGCGAACCTGCATTACTATTTTCCGACCAAGGAAGGCCTGTACCGGCAGGTTGTGCAGAAAATCTTTCTCGACTGGCTGAAGGCCGCCGATGTCTTCGACAATGCCGATGGCCCGATCGAGGGGCTGGGCGCCTATATCGACGCCAAGATGGAAATCAGCCGCCGCCACCCCGAAGGCTCCAAGGTCTGGGCCTCCGAGGTGATGCATCAGGCGCCGGTGATTCAGGACTATCTCGAAACCACGCTGACCGAATGGACCGACGGTCGCATCGCGGTGATCGAACGCTGGATCGAACAGGGGCTGATGGACCCGGTCGATCCGCGCCACCTGCTCTACATGCTCTGGGCCACGACGCAGCACTACGCCGACTTCAACCACCAGATCGAAACGCTCAACGGTGGCGCCCCCCTCTCGGACGCGCAGTGGGAGGCCGCCAAGCAGAGCGTGAAGCAGATCATCCTGCGCGGCATCGGCGCGACCCCGGCGTAACCGCCCGGCGAACTGGACGCCACCGACCGGGCACGCTAGGCTCACGGCCCGATCAAAACAAGGAAACCACCGGCATGACGGGCGCCCCCACCGCGGTGAAAAAACGCAGCCGCATCCAGATCCGCAATCGCCGGCTCATACTCGACGCGGCGCTGGAGGTGTTCTCGCACCAAGGCTATCGCGGCGCGACCCTCGATCAGATCGCCGATGAGGCGGGACTGTCGAAGCCCAATATCCTGTATTACTTCAACGGCAAGGAAGATATTCACGTCTCCCTGCTCAACCAGTTGATGACAAGCTGGCTCGACCCGCTGGATCACATGAACCCGGACGGCGACCCGCTTGAGGAAATCTGCGCCTACGTGCGCCGCAAGCTGGAGATGAGCCGCGAGTTTCCGCGCGAAAGCCGGCTTTTCGCCAATGAGATCCTGCAAGGCGCGCCGCGCATGAAGCCGCACCTGGAGACCACGCTCAAGACGCTGTTCGACGACAAGACCGCGCTCATCCGCCGCTGGATGGAGGCCGGCCGGATCGCCCCGCTCGATCCGCGCCACCTGATCTTTTCGATCTGGGCCACGACGCAGCACTACGCCGACTTTGACGCCCAGGTGCGGGTTCTCTTGGCTGGCGACGACGACGTGTTCGACGGCGCGGCGGCCTATCTCGATACCATGTATCGCAAGCTGCTGGCGCCCTGATACGCGCGCAGCGCCCGACCGCCGGGAGGGCGCTGAAACGCGTGTGAATCGCGCTTTATGCCGGCCAAATACTTCTGCGTTTCAATAGGCTTGATAGGTTGCAAAGCGGTCATTCCTGCAGATTGCCGAGCCGCGCGGCGCCCGACCGCCGGGTGGGCGCAGCAACGAATGTGGATCGCGCTTTATGCCGGCCAAATACATCCGCGTTATCATTGACTTGATACGCTGCAAAAGCGCCCGCCCGAGGGGGCGGTCGGGCGCTGCGCGGCGGCGCGCAAGCGCGCCTTGTTCCGCGCTTTGGCGCTAGTGTTCACCGCCTGACAAAAAGTTCCCAGTCTGCCTCAGAGGCGCCCCCGGTTTCTCGAAGCAAGCCGTAGGGTGGGCAGCTCTGCCCACCACCCGGCTCCGCCACGTCGCGGTGGGCAGGCAAGCCGTAGGGTGGGCAGCAATCGAACGCGACACGCCCTACCGCAACCGCCGCTTGCGGCCCGCCGGTGCCCGGCAGCCGGGGCGCCGGGCATCAGCGGCCGCAAGACGCCGGTCCCGCAACGCGCGCATGCTTAACCCCCGGCCTGTCCGGCCGGGGGATGAGGCCGATACCGACGCAATACCGACGCGATGCCGAAACGGGTTTTTCCGCCATTTGAGCGCGTTAACCCGATTCGCCCTATTCGGCCGCGTGACGCGCCGCCGGGTTGTTGGGATGGGTCGTCCAGTCGGCATGCTCGGGGCTCACCCGCTGCCCGGTCCGCAGGTCCATCTCTCCGGCTTCGAGGGTCCGCATGGTGATGCAATCTTCCACCGGGCAGACATCGACGCACAGGTTGCACGCGACGCATTCCTCTTCCTTGACCGTGAACACCCGGTCGTCGGACATGGCAATCGCCTGGTGGCTGGTATCCTCGCAGGCGGCATAGCAGCGCCCGCACTGGATGCAGGCGTCCTGGTCGATCACGGCCTTGGTCACATGGTTGAGGTTCAGGTGCTGCCATTCGACGAAGTTCGGCACCGCCCGCCCGATCAGGTCGGGAAGCTCCATGTCCTTCTCGTCAAGGTACTGGGACAGACCGGAAATCATCTCCTGCACGATCTTGAAGCCATAGGTCATCGCGGCGGTGCAGACCTGCACGTTGCCCGCCCCCAGCGCCATGAACTCGGCCGCGTCGCGCCATGTCGTCACGCCGCCGATACCGGAAATCGGCAAGCCGCGGGTCTCCTCGTGCCGGGCGATTTCCGCCACCATGTTGAGCGCGATAGGCTTGACTGCCGGGCCGCAATAGCCGCCGTGACTGCCCTTGCCGTCGATCATCGGAAAGGGCGAGAAATGGTCCAGATCGACATTGGTGATCGACTTGATGGTGTTGATCAGGCTGACCGCATCCGCCCCCCCGCGCGCCGCCGCCATCGCCGGCGGCAGGATCGAGGTGACGTTGGGCGTCAGTTTCACGATGCAGGGCAACCGGCTGTATTGCTTGACCCAGCGGGTGACCATCTCGATGTATTCCGGCACCTGCCCGACGGCCGACCCCATGCCGCGTTCGGCCATCCCATGCGGGCAGCCGAAGTTGAGCTCGACCCCGTCGGCACCGGTTTCCTCCACCGCGGGAAGAATGGCCTTCCATGCCTCCTCCTCGCAGGGCACCATGATCGAGACGACCACGGCCCGATCCGGGTAGTCGCGCTTTACCGCCTTGATTTCCTTTAGGTTCTGCTGCAACTCGCGGTCGGTGATCAACTCGATGTTGTTCAGACCCAGAAGCCGCCGGTCCGCCCCGTAGATCGCGCCATAGCGCGGCCCGTTGACGTTGACGATCGGCGGCCCTTCCGCGCCGAGGGTCTTCCAGACCACCCCGCCCCAGCCGGCCTCGAAGGCGCGGCGCACGTTGTATTCCTTGTCCGTCGGCGGCGCCGAAGCGAGCCAGAACGGGTTGGGGGACTTGATCCCCACGAAGTCGCTTGTGAGATCGGCCATCTGCTCATCTCCCTGTGTGCCGGGGCCATTTCGGCCCCTGTTGTGTGCGTGCCTCAGCCCATCAGCCCGGCATGGATATCCTCGGCGGCATCGCGCCCTTCGGCCACCGCCGTCACCGTCAGGTCATCGCCGCCCGCGGCGCAGTCGCCCCCGGCCCAGACGTTCGGCAAGGACGTGCGCCCCGCGCCCGTCACCCTGATCTTGCGGCCCTCCAGTTCGGGAAGCGCCTCGCCCTCGAGCGCCTGGCCGATCGCCTTGAAAAGCTGATCGGCCGGCAGGCGGAATCCCTCGCCCGCGGGCTTCTGATCGTCGGTGACATATTCGAACTCGACCTCGCGCACAGCGCCGTTTCCATGCACCGCCACGGGGCGGGCATTGGTGATGATCCGCACCCCCTTTGACGCGGCCAGATCCTGTTCGTAGACGCTGGCGTTCATCCGGTCCCGGCCCCGGCGATAGACAAGGCTGACGTTGAGCGCGCCCAGAAGCTTGGACTGCACCGCCGCGTCCACCGCCGTCATACCGCCGCCGATCACCACGACGTCGCGACCCACCGGTAACGCGGCCAGATCGCTGGCCTGCCGCAGGTCTTCGATGAAGGACACCGCGTCCTCCACGCCGTCCCGGTCCTCGCCCTCAAGGCCAAGCGCGTTGACACCGCCCAGCCCGATGCCGAGGAACACCGCGTCATACTCCTTGCGCAGCCCCTCCAGCGTGAGGCCATCGCCAAGCGCCTTGCCGGTCTCCACCGTGATTCCGCCGATCTTCAGAAGCCACTTGACCTCCCGCTCGGCAAAGCCGTCCACCGACTTGTAGGCGGCGATCCCGAATTCATTAAGCCCGCCGGGCTTGGCCCGTGCATCATGGACGACAACGTCATGACCCTTCAGCGCAAGACGATGGGCGCAGGCCAGACCAGCCGGCCCGGCGCCCACCACGGCCACACGCTTGCCGGTCGGGTCAGCACGGGAAAAGGGATGCTCCCCGCGCGTCATCAGCCGGTCCGTGGCATAGCGCTGCAACTGCCCGATCTCGATCGGCTTGCCTTCTGCGATCTCGCGCACGCAGGCCTCTTCACAAAGGGTCTCGGTCGGGCAGACCCGGGCGCACATCCCGCCCAGGATATTCTGATCGAAGATCGTCTTCGCCGCCGCTTCCGGTGTGCCGGTGGCGATCTGACGAATGAAAAGCGGGATGTCGATCTCGGTCGGACAGGCTGTGATGCAAGGCGCATCATGGCAGAAATAGCAGCGGTCCGCAGCCACCAGCGCCTCGTGATCGTCCAGCGGTGGATGCAGATCGGCGAAGTTCTCCTCAAGCTCCGCAGGCGCCAGACGCCCGGCGACGATACCCGCGCTCAATGGTGTGTTGGTCATTTCTCTCCCCGTATTCTTGTGGTGGGCTTTGGGGGAAGGCTGGCACAGGATAATTTTTTTATCAACTGGTAAAATAATCTGAGTCTTTCACTGAGCCAATCGGCTCACCCTTACAAGGTTTGCTTTATCGGACAGATCCAACCTGGCTAAGAAGGGCGGGGAGCGGTTTAACAGCAACGCGGCATGGCTCCCGCTTCCGGCATCGCAATGAGCCATAATGGGGGCAACCGCATGGCGCGGGTCGTCTGGGCATTAATCCGGAACGGCAAGAGCTACCGGGCCAACCCGACCTGAGAGGATACGCCGGCCGCGATTGGCCGACAACGAGACGGTGAGGCGCAGCGTGAGGTGATGGCAGATGTCAACGTGTATGGACGCCCCCGGCAGAGCAAGGATTTTCTGAAGGTGGTTCGGGACGGAGCGGTCGAGTTCCTACGTGTATCCGGCCTCAAGTTGCGGCTTTCTACGCCGCGGGCCCTCATGGCAATTTCGCGGGCCGGGTCCAAATCGGCGGATCGCGCTCAAGGTCGCTCCGTTGACACCTGGTTTTCCCGTTCCGTTACTATCCCGCTTTCCCATGACCTCCTGTCAGAACGTCCGCTCCGCCAATCCGGCGAGGTTTACAACCTCATGCCGG
>NZ_JAGXFK010000072.1 GCF_024637375.1 Sediminimonas sp.
ACGTCTGGCTCTATAACCAGAAACTCCCTCAATCAGCCTTGGGCAGCAAAACGCCCTTGCAAGCGATGAAAGACTGGCACAACCTCAAGCCAGAGCTGTTCAAGAAACAGCCATACTACCTTCCGGGATGTGACAGGTAATCGCCTACCGGCAGGGCGCAAATTTCATCTACGGTCATCGTCGGATAGCGCGACAGCCGCTTGTGTTCGGGCGCGACCTTGCCGGTGCGGTTGATGAACCGCCAAGTCGGGTCGGCCATGACCGTACCGAAGCGGTCACTCCCGAGGAAATCGGACAAGTCTTGGGAAGGGGTTTGCGTCATGTCCAATATGTAGCCTGAGTTCACCTTGATGTCATTTAGAACATTAGTAGAACATGAATTCTTTATCAACGCTTAATGGATGCCCTGAAAAACGCCGCACCAGCGCGCTCAGGCCCGTTCCACCAGCGCCCGGCGCACCGATCCGCAGCGGATTGTGTCGGCGGCGGCCTGGATGGCGAAGGTGGACGAGGAACACGCCACGTTCATGTCGAAGGCGAAGCCACCGGCGCCCACTTCCTTCTGGGTCTCGATGGCGACGGCGGGATAGGCGCGCTCCATGTTCGAAGCGGCGCAGATGGATTTGGCCGAGGCGCTACTGCGCGCCCTGGGGCAGGTGGTGTGCCTTGACGACGAGGCGCAGGTGGTCAAGCGCGATCGCCGTTCAAACGCGGTTGGGCGGCTCGTTCCCGGCAAAAAACGCGCGCAGGTTGTCCAGCGCCATGCGCCCCATCGCCTCGCGCACTTCCAGCGCCGCGGTACCCAGGTGCGGCAGCAGCGTCACGTTCTCCAGCGCGCGCAGGGCGTCGGGGACGCGCGGCTCGAACTCGTAGACGTCAAGGCCGGCACCCGCGATGCGCCCGGTTTGCAGCGCGTCGATCAGCGCCGCCTCGTCCACCACGTCGCCGCGCGCGATGTTGACCAGGTGCGCGGTGGATTTCATCGCCGCGAAGGTGTCGGCACCGATCAGGTGATGCGTCTCTGCGCCCCCCGGCGTGGCGATCACCACCACGTCGGCCGCCGCGGCCAGGGCGGCCAGGTCAGCCAACTGCCGGGCGGGGAAATCCACCTCGCGGGGCGACCGGTTGACATAGACGACCTCCATGCCGAAGCCGAAATGACAGCGCCGCGCGATGGCCTGCCCGATGCGCCCCATGCCGACGATGCCCACGGTCTTGCCGGTCAGGTGCAGGCCCAGCATCTGCGTCGGGTGCCATCCCTGCCAGGCGCCGGCGCGCACCAGCCGCTCGCCCTCGGCGGCGCGGCGGGCGCTCATCAGCATCAGGGTCATGGCGATGTCGGCGGTGGCATCGGTCACAGCGCCGGGGGTGTTGGTGACGGTGACGCCATGGGCGCGCGCCGCCTCGGCGTCGATGTGGTTGTAGCCGACGCCGAAATTAGCCAGGATCCGGCATCGGGGCGTGTCGAATTCATCGAATATGCCCGCATCGAATGCATCGCCCAGCGTCGGCATCACCGCGTCGTAGAGCGCCAGCGCGGCGCGCATTTCCGAGGCCGTCATCGGCGCGGTCTTGTCGCGTATCTCGGTCTCGAACGCCGCGTGCGCCGCCGCCGCGACGCTGTCGGGCATCGGCCGGGTGATCAGCAGCTTGGGCATCAGTGCATCCGCGCGCCGCGAGGCACGTCAAGGTCGGGGGCGACCAGCACCACACGGCCTTCGTCATCCGCCGCGCCCAGCACCAGCACCTCGGACATGAACGGCCCGATCTGGCGCGGCGGGAAATTCACCACCGCCATCACCTGCCGGCCCAGCAGCGCATCGGGCGTGTAATGGTCGGCAATCTGGGCCGAGGTCTTCTTCTCGCCGATCTCGGGGCCGAAATCGACCCACAGCTTGATGGCCGGCTTGCGCGCCTCTGGGAAAGGCTCGGCCCGGGTCACGCGGCCCACACGGATATCGACCTTGAGGAAATCGTCAAAGGTGATCTCAGCCATTGGCCAGCTCCCGCGAGCGATCCGCCGACGCCTTGACGGCGCGGCGCAGAAGCGCCGGAAAGCCCGCATCTTCGTCCATCAGCACCTCCAGCGCCGCCTGCGTGGTGCCGTTCGGGCTGGTGACGTTGACGCGCAACTGCGTCGGCGTCTCGTCTGCGGCCTCGGCCAGTGCGCCGGCCCCGGCCACGGTCGCCTTGGCCAGTTGCATCGCCAGATCGGGCGACAGGCCCTCGGCCTCGCCCGCGGCGGCCAGTGTTTCGATCAGGTGGAAAACATAGGCCGGGCCAGACCCCGACACCCCGGTCACCGCATCCATCTGCGCCTCGTCGTCAAGGCGCACCACCTGCCCCACGGCGCGCAGTAGCGCCTCGGCCAAATCCATCTGCGCCGCGCCCGCGTGCCGGTTGCCCACGATCGCGGTGATGCCGCGGCCCACGGCGGCGGGCGTGTTGGGCATGGCGCGGATCAGCGGCGTGCCGGCCCCCAGCACCCGTTCGAAACTGGCGATGGGAATGCCGGCGGCAACCGACAGGAACACCGTATCGCCGCCGCCCATGGCGGCAAGCGCGGGCAGGGCATCGCCCATCATCTGCGGCTTGACGGCGATCAGCGCGATGGCGGGCTGCGCGGGCAGATCTGCATTGATGTGCACGCCGGTTCGGCGAAGCCAGTCGGACGGATCGGGATCGACCACCCAGACGCTGGCAGGCGGCAACCCGTCGTCGAGCCAGCCTTTCAGCATCGCCGACCCCATCTTGCCACAACCAAGCAGCACCAGGCCTTTGCGCGCAAGGTAGTCCATGTCCATGATCAGCCCCTCCGACGGCATATCCTGCATATCGGGGGAAGTCTTACGCGCGTCCGTAGGCCCCTGCAATGGCGACCTCGAGCGCCTGTTCGGGCGGCTGGTCGCCCCAGACGACAAGCTGTAGCGCGGGGTAGTAGCGCTCGGCGCTGTCAAAGGCAGTGCGGATCATTGTATCAAGCTGCTCGGGCGCGGCCACCTGCCCCCCGCTCAGCACCAACCCGTAGCGATAGACCATCAACTGCTGCGCGGGCCAGAAGCTGAAGGCCCCCGCCCAGCACTGGTCGTTCACGACGTTCAGCATGTGGTAAAGCGCCGGCAGGCGATATTCGGGCGGCTCCATCTCGAAGGTACAGATCATGCGCAGGGTTTCGTCATGGGCCGACCAGGCCAGCGTGATCGAATAGGTGCGCCACTGCCCCTCGACGGCCATCGCGATCTGGTCGTCGCCCAGGCGGTCGAACTCCCAATGGTGATACTCGGCGATGTGCTCGACGATGTCGATCGGGTGGATTTCCGTTTCGAGAAACTGCTCTGCCAGGGCCATGACTCGCCTCATTGTTGCTTAGCGCCGGGCGGGGCTTTCACCCCAAGCCCTAGATGCATGGTCAACAACCGGCGGGCTTGCCGAATGACCATACAACATATGGTGATGCGCATCGGGCAGCCTGTAAAGCTAAACTTTGGTGACCATCCCAAAAACTTGTGGATAGCCAATACCACGACACAGGATGTCGACAGTCCGCATCGGCGATATCGGCACTTTCCTTCAAACTTGAAGTTTCAAGCTTGAAATTATTTCCGACTCATGCCAGCCTTTCGCCAACGACGGTGCGGCAAGAAGGAAGGCCATCACATGCGAATCCTGTGTCTTGGGGGCGGGCCGGCGGGGCTTTACTTCGCCATCAGCATGAAGCTGCGCGACCCCGCGCACGAGGTCACCGTGATGGAGCGCAACGCCGCCAACAACACCTTCGGCTGGGGCGTCGTGCTGTCCGATGACGCGCTGGAGAGGATGCAGCGCAACGACCCCGAAAGCACGCAGGCGATCCGCGATCATTTCATCTATTGGGACGATATCGCCGTTGAAAAGGCCGGCGTGCGCACCGTTTCGGGCGGACACGGATTCGCCGGAATCGGACGCAAGCAGATGCTGGTGCTGCTGCAACAGCGCGCCCGCGAGCTGGGCGTCGATCTGCGCTTCGAGGCCGAGTTCGAGGGCGCCGGGAAATTCCGCGACGACTACGACCTGATCGTGGCCGCCGATGGGATCAACTCCACGGTGCGCGAAGAATTCACCGACGTCTTCCGCCCCGATATCGACACCCGCCTGTGCAAGTTCGTCTGGCTGGGCACACACCAGAAATTCAATGACGCCTTCACCTTCATCTTCGAGAAAACCGAGCACGGCTGGATGTGGGCGCATGTCTACCAGTTCGACGACGACACCGCGACCTTCATCGTCGAGTGCCTGCAATCCACCTGGGATGCCTTCGGCTTCGAACACATGAGCAAGGAAGAAACCGTCGAGACCTGCCGCAAGGTGTTCGAAAAGCACCTCGACGGGCACGAACTGATGTCGAACGCCGCCCACCTGCGCGGCTCGGCGGTGTGGATGAACTTCCCCCGCGTGATCTGCGAGAAATGGTATCACGACAACATCGTGCTGATGGGCGATGCGGCGGCCACGGGGCATTTCTCGATCGGGTCGGGCACGCGGCTGGCCTTCGACAGCGCCATCGCGCTCGCCGATTACCTGCATTCCGAACCGACGCTGGAGCGCGCGTTCGAACGCTACCAGGAGGAACGCCGCCTCGAGGTACTGCGCCTGCAATCGGCCGCGCGCAATTCGCTGGAATGGTTCGAGGATATCGAACGCTACATCGACCAGCATCCGATCCAGTTCACCTACAACCTGCTCACCCGCTCGCAGCGGATCAGCCACGAGAACCTGCGCCTGCGCGACCCGGACTGGCTGCAAACCGCCGAGCGGTGGTTCCAGACGCAAGCCGGCGTGCCCGACGATGCCCCGGTACGCGCGCCGATGTTCGCGCCCTACCGCCTGCGCGACATGACGCTGGAAAACCGCGTCGTCGTCTCGCCCATGGCACAATACAAGGCGGTCGACGGCTGCCCGACCGACTGGCACTTTATCCACTACGCCGAACGGGCCAAGGGCGGTGCCGGGCTGGTCTACACGGAAATGACCTGCGTCAGCCCCGAGGGCCGTATCACCCCCGGCTGCCCCGGCCTTTATGCCCCGGAACACGAAGCCGCGTGGGCCCGGCTGACCGACTTCGTTCACGCCGAGACCCACGCGCGTATCTGTTGCCAGATCGGCCATTCGGGGCGCAAGGGATCGACCCAGCTGGGCTGGCAGGAAATGGATGCCCCCCTGTCCACCGGCAACTGGGATGTCGTGTCGGCCTCGCCGATCGCGTGGTCCCCGCGCAACGCCACCCCGCGCGAGATCACCCGCGCCGAGATGGACGAGGTGCGCGATCAGTTCGTCGCCAGCGCCCGGATGGCAGAGCGCGCGGGCTTCGACATGATCGAGCTGCACGCCGCGCACGGCTACCTGATCTCGTCATTCATCTCGCCGGTCTCGAATATCCGTACGGACGAGTATGGCGGCAGCCTGGAAAATCGCATGCGCTACCCGCTGGAGGTATTCGCGGCGATGCGCGACGCCTGGCCCGACGAAAAGCCGATGTCGGTGCGCATCTCGGCCAATGACTGGGTGGGCGAAGACGGCGTCACGCCCGAAGACGCGGTCGAGATCGCCACCATGTTCCGCGACGCCGGCGCCGACATCATCGACGTCTCGGCCGGCCAGACCAGCACCGACGCGCGCCCGGTCTATGGCCGCATGTTCCAGACACCGTTTTCCAACCGCATCCGCAACGACCTGGACATGCCCACCATGGCCGTGGGCAATATTTACGAGACCGATCACGTCAACTCGATCCTGATGGCCGGGCGCGCCGACCTGGTCTGCCTCGCCCGCCCGCACCTGGCCGACCCGTACTGGACACTGCACGCCGCCGTGGCGCTTGGCGATACCGGTGTGCACTGGCCCGAGCCCTACCTGCCGGGCCGCGACCAGGCTTACCGATTGCAGGAAAAGGCGCAGGAGGCGATCCGGGTATGACCGTCGAAGGCACGCGCGTTCTGATCACCGGTGGCGGCGGCGGGCTGGGCGCCGACCTGGCGCGCGGCTTTGCCGATGCGGGCGCGGCCGGGGTCGTCGTCGCGGGGCGACGCCAGGCGCCGCTTGACGCGGTGGCAGCAACACATCTGGCAATCCGCGCCCTTTCGGCCGATATCACCGACGCGGAGCAGGTGGACACGTTGTTCCAACGCGCGGGGCCGGTGGACATCGTCATCGCCAACGCCGGCGCTGCCGAAAGCGCCCCCTTCGCTCGCACAACGCTGGAGCAATGGAACGCCATGCTGGCGGTAAACCTGACCGGCGTGTTCCTGACCCTGCGCGCGGGGCTGGCGCAGATGCCGGGGTGGGGGCGGCTGATCTCGGTCGCCTCGACCGCGGCGCTCAAGGGCTATGCCTATGTCGCGCCCTATGCCGCGGCCAAGCACGGCGTGGTCGGCATGACGCGGTCGCTGGCGCTGGAACTGGCGCGCGGCGAGGTGACCGCCAATGCCCTTTGCCCCGGTTTCCTAGATACCGAGATGACCGATCGCTCGGTCGCCACGATCACCGACAAGACCGGCAAGAGCCCCGAAGACGCGCGCGCGGCGCTGGCGGCCCACAACCCGCAAAAGCGCCTCATTCGTCCCGACGAGGTGACGGCGGCGGCGCTGTGGCTGTGCGGCCCCGGCAGCGACGGCATCAACGGGCAGGCCATCGCCATCGCGGGGGGCGAGGTATGAACGATCACGCCACCCCCCTGACCCGCCGGCGCCTGCGCACATGGCTGCGCATCCTGCGCCTGACGCGACGGGCCGAGAACCACCTGCGCGAATTCCTGCGCCGCGAATGCGACACCACGCTGCCGCGCTTCGACGTGATGGCGGCGCTTCACCGCGCCGGCAAGCCGATGAAGATGAGCGAACTCAGCGAACGGCTGCTGGTGTCGAACGGCAACGCCACCGCCGTTGTCGACCGGCTGGAACGCGACGGGCTGGCGCTGCGCGTGGCCAGCGAAAGCGACCGCCGGGTCAAGCACGTCGCCCTGTCGGATGCCGGGCGTACCCGGTTCGAGGCCCTGGCCCGCGCCCACGAGGCCGAAGTGGACAAGCTGTTCGCCAATCTCGGCCACGAGGAACTTGACATGATGCGCACCCTCATCCGCCGTATGGAAGGACAATCGCAATGACCGAACTCGCCACGCTGAAGCCAACCCATTTCGACTGGCAGGTCGAGAACCGGATCGCGACCATCCGGCTGGCCCGGCCCGAGCGCAAGAACCCGCTGACGTTTGAAAGCTATGCCGAGCTGCGCGATACCTTCCGCGCCCTGCCCTATGCCACCGATGTCGACGTGGTGATCTTTGCCTCGAACGGCGGCAATTTCTGCTCGGGCGGCGACGTGCATGAAATTATCGGCCCGCTGGTCGACATGAACATGACCGACCTGCTGGCCTTCACCCGCATGACCGGCGACCTGGTCAAGGCGATGATCGGCTGCCACAAACCGGTGATCGCCGCCGTTGACGGCGTCTGCGTCGGTGCCGGGGCGATCATCGCCATGGCCTCCGACATGCGGCTGGCCACCGAACAGGCGAAATGCGCCTTCCTGTTCACCCGCGTCGGGCTGGCCGGCTGCGACATGGGCGCCTGCGCGATGTTGCCGCGGATCATCGGTCAGGGCCGCGCGGCCGAACTGCTTTACACCGGCCGCAGCATGAGCGCGGACGAGGGCCACGCATGGGGCTTCTGGAACGCGGTGCATCCGACAGCGGATGCGTTGGACGATGCCGCGCGCACCTTGGCCGAGCGCCTCGCCGCCGGGCCGACCTTTGCCCACGGAATCACCAAGACGCAGATCAACCAGGAATGGAACATGGGGCTTGAACAGGCCATCGAGGCCGAAGCGCAAGCGCAGGCGATCTGCATGCAAACGGGCGACTTCGAACGCGCCTACCGCGCCTTTGCGGCGCGCGAAACACCGGTCTTCAAGGGCGACTGATGGCAGACAAATCCTTTCTCGACTGGCCGTTCCTGACCCCCGCGCACAAGACGCTGGCGCACGGGCTTGACGCCTGGGCGCGTGACAGCCTTGGCACCATCGACCACGCCGACGCCGATGCCGCCTGCCGCGACCTGGTGGCGCGTCTGGGCGCCGATGGCTGGCTGCGCCCCACCTCCGCCGAGGCGGGCGAGGCATTCGACGTGCGCGCGCTGTGCCTGTCGCGCGAGACGCTGGCGCGCCACGACGGGCTGGCCGATTTCGCCTTTGCCATGCAGGGGCTCGGCACCGGGGCGATCTCGCTGTTCGGCACGGATGCGCAGAAAATGAAATGGCTGCCGCGCACCCGCACAGGTCAGGCCATCGCCGCCTTCGCCCTGACCGAGCCGCAATCGGGCTCGGACGTGGCCAATTCGACCATGACCGCCACCCGCGACGGCGACGGCTACGTGCTGAGCGGCGAAAAGACCTGGATCTCGAATGGCGGCATCGCCGATGTCTACACCGTCTTCGCGCGCACCGGCGACGCCCCCGGCGCGCGCGGGTTGTCGGCCTTTGTCGTGCCCGCCGACACGCCGGGGCTGGAGGTAGCCGAGCGGTTGCAAACCATCGCGCCGCACCCGCTGGCCAGGCTGCGCTTCGATGGTTGCCGCGTGCCCGCCTCGGCGCTGATCGGCGAGCAGGGGGCGGGGTTCCGCATCGCCATGTCGGTGCTCGACGTGTTCCGCCCCACGGTGGCGGCGGCGGCGCTTGGGTTCGCGCGCCGCGCGCTGGACGAGGCTTTGGCGCGCGTCGGCACCCGCCAGGTTGGTGGCGCACCGCTGGCCGATCTGCAGATGGTGCAGGGGCATATCGCCGACATGGCGCTGGATATCGACGCCAGCGCACTGCTGGTCTACCGCGCCGCCTGGGCCAAGGATACCGGCGCCGCGCGCATCACCCGTGAGGCCGCGATGGCCAAGCTGTTCTCGACCGAACAGGCGCAAAAGGTGATCGACTCGGCGGTGCAACTGCATGGCGGCGATGGCGTCAAGTCGGGCGAGACGGTCGAGCGGCTCTACCGCGATATACGGGCGCTGCGCATTTACGAGGGCGCCTCGGACGTGCAGCGCGTCATCATCGCGCGCCAGACACTCGCCACCCATGAGAGAGGATAACATGCTGGGACCGACCGGGCACATAGACACCTTCACCCGCGACCGCCTGCCGCCCCCCGAGCAATGGCCCGACATGCTGCTGGACGGGTTCGACTACCCCGACCACCTCAACGCCGGCGTCGAGCTGACCGACGCGATGGTCGCACGCGGTTTCGGCGACCACACGGCGCTGATCGGCAACGGTCGGCGGCGCACCTACAAGGAACTGGCCGACTGGACCAACCGGCTGGCGCATGTGCTGGTCGAGGACATGGGCGTGGTGCCCGGCAACCGGGTACTGATCCGGTCGGCCAACAACCCTGCCATGGTGGCCTGCTGGCTGGCTGCCACCAAGGTGGGGGCGGTGGCCGTCAACACCATGCCGATGCTGCGCGCCGGCGAACTGGGCGCGATCGTCGACAAGGCCGAGATCAGCCATGCCCTGTGCGACACGCGCCTGATGGACGAGATGGAGAAATGCGCCCGCGACAGCCGCTTCTTGATGCGCGTCGCGGGGTTCGACGGCACCTCCAACCACGAAGCCGAGATGGACCAGCTGGCGCTTGAAAAGCCGGTGCAATTCGACGCACCATGCACCGGGCGCGACGACGTGGCGCTGCTGGGGTTTACCTCGGGCACCACCGGCGATCCGAAGGCCACGATGCATTTTCACCGCGACCTGCTGATCATCGCCGACGGCTACGCGCGCGAGGTGCTGGACGTGCAGCCCGACGATGTGTTTGTCGGCTCGCCGCCGCTGGCGTTCACCTTCGGCCTGGGCGGTCTGGCGGTGTTCCCGCTGCGTTTCGGCGCCACCGCGACGCTGTTGGAGAACGCCTCGCCGCCCAACATGATCGAGATCATCCAGAAATACCGCGCCACGATCTGCTTTACCGCGCCGACAGCGTACCGGGTGATGATCGACGCGATGGAGGACGGCGCCGACCTGTCCAGCCTGCGCGCCGCCGTCTCGGCCGGTGAAACCCTGCCGGCGCCGGTATACGAGGCATGGATGAGCGCCACCGGAAAGCCGATGCTCGACGGGATCGGCGCCACCGAGATGCTGCACATCTTCGTATCCAACCGCATCGACGATTCCCGCCCCGGCTGCACCGGCCGGCCGGTCACCGGCTACGAGGCGCGCATCGTCGATGACGACATGCGCGACGTGGCCACCGGCGAGGTCGGCCGGCTGGCCGTGCGCGGGCCGACGGGGTGCCGCTACCTCGACGACCGGCGCCAGAAGGACTACGTGCGCGACGGCTGGAACATCACCGGCGACAGCTTTCGCATGGACGACGGCGGTTACCTGTATTTCGCCGCCCGCAACGACGACATGATCGTGTCGTCGGGCTACAACATCGCCGGTCCCGAGGTCGAGGCGGCGCTGCTGTCGCATGCGGCCGTGGTCGAATGCGCGGTGATCGGCGTGCCCGACGATGCGCGCGGCGCGATCGTGCAGGCGCATGTCGTCGTCGCCGACGGGGCCGCGCCGGACGCGGCGCTGGCCAAGGCCCTGCAGGACCACGTCAAAGCGACCATCGCGCCCTTCAAATACCCGCGCGCCATCCATTTCGAGGCAGAGCTGCCCAAGACCGCCACAGGCAAGATTCGCCGGCACGTCCTGCGCGAGCGGCACGGGGGCTAGCCGAAAGTGGACGCTCGCGCCCGCATGTGTATGGTCTGGGATCGGGCAGCGCCACGGTGTGGCCCTCGAAGGACACCGACAACCGACCGGGGGACGACGGGCCCGGGCCGGACATGAAAGCCCCGACAAGGGGTGAATCGATCCGTCACGAACCAACAGGAGGAAGACAAATGAAATTCACAACACTGGCAACGGCCATCGCCATTGGCGCCAGCGCCATCGCGGCACAGGCCGAGAACGTAAAGGTCGGAATGATCACCACGCTTTCGGGCGGCGGTGCCGGCCTTGGCATCGACGTGCGCGACGGCTTCATGCTGGCCGTGAAACAGGCCGGCCGCGACGATCTCGAGGTCGTCATCGAGGACGATCAACGCAAACCCGACGTCGCGGTGCAACTGGCCGACAAGATGATCCAGTCGGAAAAGGTGGACGTGCTGACCGGCATCATCTGGTCCAACCTGGCCATGGCGGTGATTCCCGCCACGGTCGCGCAGGGCAAGTTCTATCTTTCGCCCAATGCCGGGCCGTCGATGCTGGCCGGCAAGGGCTGCGACCCCAACTATTTCAACGTCGCGTGGCAGAACGACAACCTGCACGAGGCCGCCGGCGCCTACGCCAACTCGGCCGGGCTGACCAATTCGTTCATCCTGGCACCCAACTATCCGGCTGGGCAGGACGCGCTGACCGGCTACAAGCGCCTTTACGAGGGCGAACTGGCCGGTGAAATCTATACCAAGCTGGGGCAGACCGACTATGCCAGCGAGATCGCGCAGATCCGCGCAAGCGGCGCCGACAGTATCTACTTCTTCCTGCCCGGCGGCATGGGGATTTCCTTCCTCAAGCAATACGCCGACAGCGGCATGGATATCCCCGTGGTCGGCCCCGCGTTCAGCTTTGACCAGGGCATCCTGCAAGCGGTCGGCGAAGCGGCGCTCGGGGTCAAGAACACCTCGCAGTGGAACAAGGATCTGGACAATGCCGCAAACACGGCCTTTGTCGCGGCGTTTCAGGAAGAATACGACCGCCTGCCCTCGCTTTACGCCAGCCAGGGCTATGACACCGCCAACCTGCTGATGAGCGCCATGGACAAGGCCGACGTGTCCGATACGCAGGCGTTCCGCGCCGCGCTCAAGGCGGCCGATTTCGCATCGGTGCGCGGCGATTTCCGCTTCGGGTCCAACAATCACCCGATCCAGGACATCTACGTGCGCGAGGTGATCAAGGAAGGCGACGTCTATACCAACAAGATCATCGGCACCGCGCTGGAAGATCACGCCGACGCCTACGCCGATCAGTGCAGCATGTAACCCAAACGGCGCGGGCCGCGCCACGGCGTGGCCCGCGCCCTCCCGTTCAAGGGGCGGCAGATGTCGATTGTTCTTCTTGTCGAGCAGGTGCTCAACGGCCTGCAATTCGGGGTCATGCTGTTTCTCATGGCGGCGGGCCTGACACTGATCTTCGGGGTCATGGGGCTGATCAACCTCGCGCATGGCTCGCTTTACATGGTCGGCGCCTTCGCGGCGGCGGCCACCGCGGCGGCGACGGGGTCATTCCTGCTGGCGCTGGTGGCCAGCCTGGTGGCCGCCGCGGCGGCCGGCGCGCTGGTCGAACTGACGGTGATCCGGCGTCTGTATGACCGCGACCACCTCGACCAGGTGCTGGCCACCTTCGCGCTGATCCTGATCTTCTCGGAAGGCACGCGGTGGGTCTTCGGCTCGTTCCCGCTGTTTCTCGAGGTGCCGGACTACCTGTCGGGGTCGGTCACCCTGCCCGGCGGCATCGAGTACCCGCTCTACCGGCTGACGATGATCCTGATCGGGCTGGCCGTTGCGGCCGGGCTGTTCGCGCTGATCGCACACACGCGCATCGGCATCCGCATCCGCGCCGGCGAAAGCGACCGCGAGATGATCGGCGCGCTCGGCGTCAACATCGCGCGGCTCTATACCCTGATCTTCGCGCTCGGGGCGGCGCTGGCCGGGTTCGCCGGTGCCCTGATCGGCGCCATCCAGTCGGTGCAGGTGGGCATGGGCGAGCCGGTTCTGATCCTGGCCTTCGTGGTGATCGTGATCGGCGGCATCGGGTCGATCAAGGGGGCGCTGGTGGGCGCGATCCTTGTCGGGCTGACCGATACCCTGGGCGGGTTCCTGCTGCCGCGACTGTTTACCCTGTTCATGGACGCGTCGTCGGCAATGACCATGGGCTCGGCGCTGGCGGCGATGTCTATCTACTTGCTCATGGCCGGGGTGCTGCTGTTCCGCCCCACCGGCCTGTTTGGAGGGCCATGACATGCGCGCCGAGACCATCCTCAACGCCGCCTTGCTGGCCATGCTCGTCGCCGTGGCGCTGTGGGCCTGGACGGCGGATGAGCCGTTCATCATCACGCTTGTCACCAAGGTGGCGATCTTCGCCATAGCCGGGATCGGGCTGAACCTGGCGCTTGGCCTTGGCGGGTTGGTCAGCCTGGGCCACGCGGCGTTCTTCGGGATCGGCGGCTATGCCATGGGCATCCTGGCCAGTCACGCCCAAAGCTACACACCGCTGATGGAGTGGCCGCTGCTGGTAGAGGGCACCAAGTCGATGCCGGTGATCTGGCTGGTGGCGATCCTTGCCGGTGCGCTGACCGCGCTGGTCATCGGTGCGCTCAGCCTGCGCACGACCGGGGTCTATTTCATCATGATCACCCTCGCCTTCGGGCAGATGTTCTACTACTTCGCGATAAGCTGGCCGGCCTATGGCGGCGAGGACGGGCTGCCCATCTACGTGCGCAACGGCTTTCCGGGGCTGAACACGCTGGACCCGATCCAGTATTTCGCGCTGTGCTTCGCGGTGATGTGCGCGGTGTTGCTGCTGGTGGCGCGCATCGCCGCCTCGCCCTTCGGCCTGGCGCTGTCGGGGGCGCGGCAAAACCCCCAGCGGGTGCAGGCCGTGGGGCTGGTGCCTTACCGGCTGTTCCTGGTGGCCTTCACCATCTCCGGCGCGATCACCGCGCTGTCGGGGGCGCTTTACGCCGATCTCAACCGCTTTGTCAGCCCCACCATGTTCAGTTGGCAGACCAGCGGGGAAATCATGATCTTCGTCATCCTCGGCGGCGTCGGGCGGCTATTCGGGCCGGTGGCGGGGGCGGCACTGTTCATCGCGCTGGAACACGTGCTTGGCGGGCTGTCGGAGTTCTGGCACATCTACCTGGGCGCGCTGCTGCTGGTTGTGGTGCTGTTCGCCCGCGGCGGGCTGATCGGTCTGGTCGCCGGACGGGAGGTCGCCCATGACTGAACCGATCCTGAGCGTGCACAACATCTGCAAGTCGTTCGGCGCGCTGAAGGCAAGCAACGACGTCTCGCTCGACCTGCGCGAGGGGGAGATTCACGCCCTGATCGGCCCCAACGGGGCCGGCAAGTCGACCCTGATCCAGCAGATCGCGGGGGGGCTGCGCCCCGATAGCGGCACGATCCGGTTCAACGGCGCCGATATCACCCGCGAGTCCACCGTCGCCCGCGCGCGGCGCGGGCTTGGGCGGACCTTCCAGATATCGTCGCTGGCGATGGACATGAGCGTCTTGCAGAATGCCATGCTGGGCGCGCTTGGCCGGCGCGGCGACGCGCTGCGCTTTTTTACCCCCGTGATGAAAGACAGCGCCCTGCTGGACGTGGCACATGACGCACTGGCGCAGGTCGGGCTGGAGGACTTCGCCGCCGCGCGAACCGCCGAGCTGAGCCACGGCCAGAGACGGCAACTCGAGGTCGCCGTGGCCCTGACCCTGTCGCCGCGCGCGTTCCTGATGGACGAGCCGATGGCCGGGCTGGGCACCGAAGGCTCGCACCGGCTGATGGGGTTTCTCGACACCCTGCGCCAGCGCGCGCCGATCCTGCTGGTCGAACACGACATGGATGCGGTGTTCTCATTGGCCGACCGCATCAGCGTGCTGGTCTACGGCGAGGTGATCGCCACTGGCGCCGGCCCGGAAATCCGGGTCGACCCGCTGGTGCGCAGCGCCTATCTGGGCGAGGAGGCCGAGGCATGAGCCTGCTCAAGCTTTCGCACGTCTCGGCCTTTTACGGCCCTTCGCAGGCCCTGTTCGATGTGCACCTGTCCATCGACGAGGGCGAGGTGCTGGCGCTGATGGGGCGCAATGGCATGGGCAAGACGACCACCGTCAAGGTGATCTGCCGAATGCTGCACAACCGCGGCGGCAAGGTGCTGTTCGACGGGCAGGACATGGCCGGCATGCCCAGCTATCGCGCCGCGCGCGCCGGGCTGGGGCTGGTACCCGAGGGGCGGCGCTGTTTTCCGAACCTGACCGTTCATGAAAACCTCATCGCCGCGGCACGGCCCGGGCCGTGGGACATGCGCGCCGTCGCCGACCTGTTTCCGCAACTGGAGGAGCGGCGGAGCCAGATGGCGTTGTCGCTGTCAGGAGGCGAGCAACAGATGCTGGCCATCGGCCGGGCCCTGATGACCAACCCGCGCCTGCTTGTCCTCGACGAGGCGACCGAGGGGCTTGCCCCCGTCGTCCGGCAGGAAATCTGGGCCGCCATCGCACGGCTCAAGCGCGAGGGCGGCATGTCCCTGATGGTGATCGACAAGTCGCTCAGGGAACTGCGCGGCATCGCCGACAGCGCGGTGATCCTGGACAAGGGCCGCTCGGTCTGGCACGGCGCGATCGGCGAACTCACCAGCGATGTCACCGACCGCCACCTGGGGGTGTGAGCGATGGCATTCCACCTTCGCCAGAAGATCCTGTTCCGGCACTGCGACCCGGCGGGCATCGTGTTCTACCCGCGCTATTTCGAGATGCTCAACGATTGCGTCGAGGCGTTCTTCGCCGAGGCCCTGGGCCACCCGTTCGAGACGCTGCACAGTGCCGGCGCGGTGCCCACGGCGCAGATATCGGCACGTTTCACCGCCCCCAGCCGGCATGGCGACGTGCTGGATTTCACTCTGCGCTGCGCGCCCCCGGGGCGCAGCAGCCTGGCGCTGGACTACCATGCGACATGCGGGGACGACCCCCGCCTCGCGGCGCAATCGACGCTGGTATTCGTGGATGGCAAAGGCCGGCCGCACGGCTGGCCCGACGATCTGCGCGCCGCGCTCAACGCTCAAGCGGAAAGGTGACCGACATGGAAAACAGTATCATCCACCCCGAGGGCTGGCGCCCCGCCAAGGGTTATGCCAACGGGGTTCTGGCCCACGACGGCACGCTCTATATCGGTGGCCAGATCGGCTGGGACGAAAACCAGGTCTTCGCCTCGGACGATTTCATCGGCCAGATGGAACAGGCATTGTCGAACATCCGCACCATCCTCGACGCGGCCGGCGGCCGCCCCGAGGACCTGGTGCGCCTGACATGGTACGTGACATCCAAGAGCGAATACCTCGACAACCAGCGCGCCGTGGGCACGGCCTACCGCAAGATCCTGGGCCGGCATTTCCCCGCCATGACCATGGTCGTGGTCGCGGGGCTGGTCGAGGACCGCGCCGTGGTGGAAATCGAGGCCACCGCCGTTCTGTCGGGCCAGTAAGTGCTGCAAAATTGGCACAGTTCGGGGTCTGGTGATCCGCGAGTTGACACCTTCGTTGACAGGTCGCGCAAGGTGACCTCGGCGACCTGCGGTTCGGGACGGGTAGCGGCACCGAACCCTTCAAGGGCGCCGGTGATTTCTCGACGCTGAAGGTCGGCTTCATGCGCCGGTTCTGATCAGCAACCTTCGACGCGAAATGATGGCGCGCGGGCCGGCGAGGGCTCGCGCGCCTTTTTCGTTTTCCGACCGTGCAGTGCTCGGCAAGCGCACCCCGCATCTCCGTCTGACCGACGCGCGGCAGACTGGCAGCAGCCCGGCCGCAATGCGTGCATTGCCCGCGCATGGCGGATGTCGGCCCGGGGCGCGCGTGGCCTGGCGCAATATCCCATGCCAAGCTCCTTGATCCGTCGGTCGGGGCAGTTGCTGTCGCACTGGCTTTGATCGCGACCCTTGCCGCATCTTGGCGCTGTCATGGGTCCGCGATGGCAAACCCGCGGTTTCGGACGGGAGGGTGAGCCACCCACACGTTCGGCAGCGGGGATGTCGCCTGACCCTAGCCATAAGGCCGGGTCAACCGGACAGCTACTGCAAAGCGCCGATATCCGATATAGCCCTCCTTATATCTCGCGATTCAGGTTTGGTTTCAGAACCCGACGAACAGGGCGGAACCAAAAAATATACCGGATTCCGATTTGAGACACGTTCCGTTGGCCAG